>JBCBSJ010000042.1:0-28900 GCA_039819245.1 Cyanobacteria bacterium J06638_20 | reverse complement strand
TCGAGCAACGATGCGTCAGCGCTTGAGCGACTGGCGTCAATTCACGCGACTATCTGTGATTGCTTAGAGCTGCCGCCGAAGGCGATGGACGGGAATTTAGGGCTTAATTTTAGATACGGAAAGTTAAGTTGACAATCCCAGAATTGCGTATTTTCCCTTTCCACATAGATTACATAGGTTTTAGTCAAAATCGGCTTTCCTGTCCAGCTGAACTCGGATAAACCTGCCAGCCATCCGTGACAGAGGGCGTCCTATTGCTAAGCACCCGCGACGGTCTAGAAGTGTCTACAAGATAGTTCCTTAACTCAGCCCCAAGTCAGCCTTTCTCAGCCCTGAACGTAGCCATCGGAAGAGTTTTATTAGATCAGCAAGGTTGATCACTCGATCAACCAGCTCCCAAAGTCATTTGATGGCTTTTAGTGATTTCAGGAGGTATGTCCCCATCGATTCCCATATTCGCGCGAACTCTCACCGAGACGAGCATTCCAGCTCAAAGCCAGAAATCTTAGACTCTGCAACAAAACCTCAAAAACGCAAGCGAGGTCGTCCCCAAGGGAGGCGCAGTAATCCAGACTACACGCAGATTTCTGCTTATATCCCGTTGAAGCTGTTGCTAGAGGTTCAAAACGAATTGACTGAAGAGCGCCGTGAAGTGCAGCGGCGATCGCCCCGCCCTGTGAGCGATCTGATAGAAGAACTCCTCGCTAGTTGGTTACACAATCGTAAGACCCGCTCTGGATTGTGAGAACCTAGCCAAAACCGAATTCAGAACAGCTTGACATGGAAATTTAAGACTGCGATCGCTGAGCCTAAAAAAACATCCAGGACAGTATGCCAATAGAGAGTCTGATGTTTTTGCGTATGCAAAAATTAGAATCTAAAGCCTCTAAATCCTCAGTTAAATAGTTCTGCATACGCAAAAAAGGAGATTTTAAATATTAAAAGTTGAGTCAGATTTGTCCTTTTTTTTTATTGGTAGATAGTTCTGATTGAGTGTTTAAATCCTGGATTTGAAAATCAATTTCCGAAATTTTGCATATGCAAAAGCCCAAGCTTAATCTCTTTTTCTGGATGGATGTTTAGATATGTTAGACCTTGTTTCGTTTTCGAGAATAATTTCTTTCAGGTAACACTTACTTGGTTAGCGTGTAGCTAAACCGATCACTGGCTTGTCCTGAAGAAGCTGTAGCGCACCCTACACACGCATACACCTCACATTCAAAGGAGCAAACAGATGAATGATACACCTCAAGTTTCGACGTAGAAGATTGCTTCGAATGAGTCTTTTGACTCAGCAATCTAGCGATCGCTAATATCCAAGAAATCAAAATAATTTTTCATTTTCTCTGATTTTTCAGCTCGACTTGAGTTGAAAAATTGGTGTGTAAATTTGGCGGCTTATGAAGGATTTCCTCATATAAATTCTCTTTTTGCTGGCTAGTGTCCCAAGGTTTGACGAACAGTTCCCCAAAGGTTTGTAGTGTTATGTCTAATATCAACAGCGTCGTTTTTATTGATTCCCAAGTTCAAGACTCCGACGATTTACTGACCGGGCTTTCGGCCAACACTAAGGTTCATCATCTCGGCAATAGTCGCGATGGGGTGGAGCAAATTAGTGAAATCCTGGCACAGTACCAAAATCTTGATGCCGTTTATATCGTCTCCCATGGCAGCGAGGGGAGTTTGGACTTGGGAACAGCCATCCTGAGCCTAGAGACCCTGGATGACTATCATCAAGAGTTATCCGGGTGGTCTCAAGCCTTAAGTGAAGAGGCTGACCTGCTGTTTTTTGGCTGCAATGTGGCTCAAGGGGATCGGGGGCAGGCGTTTATTCATCAACTGGATGAACTCACCGGGGCCGATATTGCTGCTTCGACGGATTTGACTGGACTGGGGGGCGACTGGATTCTGGAAGCGGCGACAGGCAACGTTGAATCTTATCTGCCGTTTGCGGCTGATAGCCTGATTAACTACCAGGGAACTCTGGCCACTTTAAGTGGTGACTTGAGTGGCACACAAGATTTCTTGTTTGGTTCGATATTTGAAGATGTGACGGTCGATGGCGACCTGTTTCTGGATGGTGATGTGACCCTGAATGTGGGTGATTTCACTCTGGGTAATGATTTCAAAATCGCTGGTGATGCTCAAGGAGAAAGGGATAGCCTATTTATTAACGCCCTTGGCAAAGTCACCCTTGCAGGAGACATTTTTGGCGGGGGGCTACAGAACATCACCATTAATGCCAGTGAAATTGAAATTCAGGGAACCTCGCTGATTTCAACCCGGTTTATTGAGGGGGATGACTATGACACAGACTTCTCAATTGGCGATTCTGGCAACCTAACGTTAGAGGTGAACGATGCCGTTACGATCCAGACAGGCGCGGAGTTATTCACCCATGTCGGCAGCAGTGATACAGAGACAGCAGGAAACATCGCAATTGCAGCCCTGGACAAAACGGTTCAAACCGGTCTGGCAATCTTGCCGACGCAGCCTCAGCGGTCTGCCAGTATTGACATTGACGGAGCCACCCTCAAAGGCAAGGATGTAACGGTCTCAGCCAGCGGCCTAGACCCGAAATTGTTTGGTGATGTCATCGATTTCCCTGGGGTGCAGTTCCTTGATAAGGTCGTGATTGATCCATTGCTAGAGGGATCAGCTGCGTTCTTGCAAGGTCTGGTTTTACCTGCCTCTATGGAATTTCGCAGGTCTCACGCCGAGGCTACCGTAACTGGCAGCACCATTGCAGCCAGTGGTGCTGTCACCATCAGTACAGAAGCAACTGCCGACGGCAGCGTCAAATCGATCCGGGCGACTCAGACACCTCAAGACCCTGAATCCAAGCAGCCAATTCAAAACGCCTTATCTCATTTTGCAGTGGCTGTAGGCTACGCCGAGACCGATGCCATTACAAATGTTGAGGGCACCAGCATCACAGCCGGTGCGGATGTCTCGCTGACGTCAACGGTCAACACAACGGCGGCTGTCGATGCCAGACTCTTCGGGAACCTGCAGGCTTTTGGCCAGGGGGCGGATAGTAATAACTGGGGCTTTGCGGGGGCGGTGTCGATTACCGATACCACCTCAAAAGTGCTGCTCGATCAAGACAGCAGCGTTGTTTCCGGGGGCAATGTGGCGATTACGTCTGGAGGTGAAGTTACCAGTCGAGCCAAGGCAAAAACAAGTATTTTTACCACGGGTAATTTTGCATCCAGCGTTGCTGTGAATCACGACGATACCGATGTGGAAACCCTCGTCCAGGGTGACATTACGGCAGCGGGGATAGTCACTGAGGCGGCACCAACTCTGATTCAGAGTGACAACGTCAATGGGGAGGACGACACGATTTCCTTTGAGGACTCCCATGGGTTTGGCCAGGGCGAAACGGTCACCTACCAGAATGTAGGCAATGGTTCAGACATCTCAGGGTTGACTGACGGGCAAGTCTACACCGTGCACGTGGAAGATGATCAAACCATTAAGCTCTCACGCGGGCCAGCCCTCGATGTGGGTGTCGGTGGGGTGAATCAGGGGGCAATGCACAGCCTCAGCCGCCTGGGAACTCAAACTATCACCCAGGTCGATATCGAAACGGATCGGATTACCCTGGAGAACCATGGCTTGCTCACGGGGCAGCAGGTGATCTATCGATCCAATGCAGATGAAGAAGAAGGCATTGACGGTCTGTTTGAAGAGATTTCCTACTTTGTGCGGGTGGTGGATGAGAACACCATTGAACTGGCAGGCGACATCGACCAACTGGCTGCTGGGCAAAAAGTTGACATTGAATCGACTGGAATTAGCGAAAACGCTTATGAACTGGAGTTTTACGAGCAGGAGGAACTCGTCAAGGACTTTGCTCCCGGAACCGTGGTCGATGTGGATGCGGATACGCTGTCGCTAGATGACCATGGCTTCTATAACGGTCAGTTGGTTCGCTACAACAGCTCTGGTAATAGCGACCCAATGGGAGGGATAGACGATGGACAGTACTACTTCGTCACTGTCAACGACCGCAATACGATTCAGCTGGCTGCTACCCAGCAGGACGTCATTAATGGGGTCGCCATCGATTTAACCACTCAGGGCAGTGGCACTGATCATCGGCTCACGGGCCTCCAAAATGCGACTCGTTTTGAGGCCAAAACAGCTGTTGATAGTGAAAAAGATGTCTTTACAGTTAACAATCACGGTTTCCAAACTGGGGATGCCGTCGTGTATGACACCGATGCCACCTTTACCACCGAGGCTCCGGTGGCCATCAACCGTACCCTTGACCCTAGCCAACAGGTGGATATTGCCAATAATACCCTCTCCATTGCAGCCCAAACTCTGGAAACTGGGGACAAGGTCACGTACCAGGCGGCCTATGCCCTTGATGCTGAGAGTGCCCCGTATCAGGCCATTGGCGGGTTAACCAGTGACACAGACTACTACCTGATCAAGCTGGATGATGAGACCGTCCAACTCGCTGCTTCCAGAGAGCAGGCATTGGCTAATGAAGCTATTGATTTAACCGCCGTCGGCACTGGGGCTTTCCATACGCTGTTTAGTGTTGGGAAAGAAGTGGTACAGGTAGAAGACCGGGAAATCAGTGGCTTAGAGGCTGCTGAGGTGTATTACGTCAGCGTCATTGACGACCACACTTTCCGACTCACCCAGACCCCAGAAGAAGCCGTTAACGCGGAATTTGTCGATTTTGGCGGGGCTGGTTTTGGCGGCAACCATCGTTTAGCGTCGCAGGAGTCGGAGTCCTCTAATGGGATCACGCTGGAGGCTAATTTGAAAGCCAACGATCGCGCGAATGCTTCGGGGGCTGCCCGTTCCACTCCGAAAATCAGGGATTACCTCCAAAACCCCGATCTGATTGCTAACGTACTTTTTGGCGGGGGCACGGGTCTCTTAGATCAGACGCAGGCAAGCGATATCCTTAAGGGTAAGAAAGGACCTTTTGACAAAATTAGCGGGACGAACAAGCACTCCGTTGGCTTGGGTATTGCCGCCAACCTGGTAGACCACAAGGTACGGGTTGAAGTGGGCTCAGACGAGAATGGTACCGGCTACGATACCATTCTCAATTCCAATGGTAATCTTCAGGTTCACAGTGGAATTGAACAACGGGTACAAACCCGAGCTAGCGGTGCCACAGGTAAGTCCGAGGCAGGGGGAGCCTTGGGTCTGGCCGTTGGTGTTGGCAACTATAACAATACGGCTCAGGCCATCGTTCATGGCAATGCCCAACTCAATGCCGCCGATGCCATTGATGTCACTTCTAAAGTTGAATACCCTTTCCTATTCACAACAAATAATCTGCCTGGTCGGAACGGCGATCTTGAGAAAGCAGACAAGACTGAGGGAGCTTTAAGGCTTGTCGATCTTATCGGTATCCAAGGTATTTTCGGGGGTAACCTGCTGCTCTCTCAGGTTACTAATACCTTTGCCAATACCAAAAATACCGGCAAGATTAAAGAAGGCCAAATTGAAGGGGGAACACTTGGCCTTAACGGCACCATTGCGGTGAATGACTACAACAATGTGTCGGAAGCACTGATTAAGTCTGGTGCTCAGATTAATCAAAATACGGTCTACCAGACTGAGCAACAGTCGGTGAATGTGCAGGCAGATACCGATATGTTGCTGGTGGGCCTAGTGGGCATTCTCCATTTGGATCTCGCTGCCGATGTGATTGCTGGGGGTGTGAAAAAGAAGGGATGGCAGTCTTTCTTTAACCCTTGGGGAAATACAGCCCAGAATGGGGTGGGGGTGTCTGCTTTAGCAGAACTGCTCAACAATAAAACCATTGCCAAGATCGAGCAGGGGGTCAAAGTTCATACGGGCACCCAAGGGAAGTTCAATTCCGAAGGAGAACTCGAAAGGATAGGGTTGAATGTCAATGCTCAAGAGAATGTCACGCTTGTTTCCCTGACTCAGTCTGGAGCCCAGGTAGAGGGGTTTGGCTTGGCGGGTGCGGGGGCAGGCTTTGACCATACCAGCCATACGATCGCTCAAATTGAATCCGGCGTCACTGTGACCGGTGGTCCGCTCAGCGTCCGCGCCCAGAGTGATGCGGTGCGGGTGAATTCGGCGATGACGTTGGTGAATACCAAAAACACTGGCGTGGGTTTTGCCGTGGCGATTGATGCGAGCGATCGTGATGTGCGAGCCATCATTGGCGATGCCCAAGCGGATGATGAAGTCCTGGCTGCTTATCAGAGCCATACGAACCTAACATCAGACACGCTCATTGATGTCACGGGTGATATCGAGGTGGATGCCAAAATAACCGGAGCCGTGGCGAGTGCTGCCCTGGGGATTAACTGGCTGTCGCCAGAAGGGCATCTTAGTCCTGGCGATAATAAAGATGGAATTACCACCAGCTTTGATGTGACCTCGCTCCAAAATTTGATCGGCGTGACGGGGGGCATTGCCGGTAATGTGCAAACCGAAACGGCCAAAGCCTATATCTACGATCCACACAACAACGGACAGATAAAAGCGCAGGGTGACCTCACCATTAACAGTGAAAATCAAACCCTCACATTAGCCATGGGGGCACTGTTAACCGCCGCTCGCCCCAAAGGTGATGTCACAAACATTTCTGGCGACGATCAAAACGTTTTTGCTGCGTCCCTGGGGGCTGCCTTTAATGAGGTGGATCACACTACCTCAGCCTTTATCGAAGGGGTAGAGGTAGAGGCCCAAAACTTGCAGATTGCAGCGGCCAAAGATCGTGATGAAGGTAGCCGGACGATGGCCATTGCGTTCACGCCTTCTCTCACTATTTCCGGCAGTGGCGAAGGCGACTTTACGGCTAATGTCTCGGGGGCAGTTGCCCTCAACCTGGTTAACAGCACCACCGAAAGCTACGCCAACAACAGCACCCTGAGGGTTGCAGGCGATACCACCTTCACCGCAACGGATCGATCAGGCTACTACGCCGCAGGCGGTGCGCTCTCTTTGGGCGTACTCACCAGAAATACCGATTATGAGGGCACCGCAACCCTAGGATTTGGATTTGGCTTGAACAAGGTCAACAGCACCACCCAAAGCTATCTGAATCAATCCATCCTAACCAATCTCAATGGCGATACAAGCGCTGACGGTCAAATTACCATCGAGGCCCTGTCTGACTTTGAGAGTATTGCGGTCTCCCTATCGGGTGCCGTCTCATCCAATACAGGTATGGACTATGCAGGGACTAACAAATTTGGCTGGTCTGCTGCTGTAGCGGGAGCAGTCTCGATCAATGAAATTGATCAAAATACCGTATCGGCCTACGTCAGCAACAGTACGATTGATGCTGCCCATCATGACCTGACCCTCAAGGCCGAAGATAGCAGCCATATTCTGGGCATTGGTGGCGGCGTGAGCATTAGCGCTATCACCAATAAAGATACCCCCATTGCCCTTTCCATTGGGGCATCTGCTGCCGTCAACACCTTTGAAAACACCACCGTTGAAGCGTACCTGAGCCAAAGTACGGTTGCGGCAAAGACCGTTGACCTCACCGCCAAGTCAACCGCTGAGTCAGGGGCTTACGCCATTATTGGTGCGGGTGCGGGTGCCTCTGCTAACCCTACTAGCAGCTTCGCCGGTGTGTTTGCGGGGTCTGGGGCCGGGACTGGCAACTACGGCAGCAGCCACATTTCCGCCCAAGTATATGATGCTCAAATCTACACGGGGGCACTGACCATTCACGCCCTGGATGAAACCCAGCTCAAGTCTTATGCCATTGGGCTTGCCGTTGGTGCTAGTGTGAATTCCAATTCCACATCAAGCGCAGCCACCGTCGGGGCCGGGGTCGCTGTGGCGCTCAATGAGGTGCGCAATGACGTGCATGCCAATATCAAAGGGGCCTCTACGGTTAATCGCCTGGGCAACAACGGCCAGGTCGATGTGACTCTCCAAGCGCTGTCAACACCGGAGATTGAAAGTGTCAACGTGGCGGGGGCAGCGGCGGTTGCGGGGAGCAGCCAAGGTAATCTGGGCTTAGGTCTTGCGGCTGGCGTTTCGGTGGCCCACAGTACTTTGAGCAACACCGTCACCGCTACGGTAGAAGACGGTTCCAGCATTCAAAATGGCGGCATCGTGTCGGTTAAGGCCCTGCTTGGCCAAGTAGACGATACAGCTCCCTCCACCCTTCACACCGTAGGTGGCTCAGCCAGTCTCGCTGCCGCGTGGAGTCAAAAACTGGGTGGTAGCCTGGCCGTAGCTGCCTCAGTCGCCAGAAATTATGTTGTGGACAACACGGTTCTGGCCACTATCAATAATTCCACAGTGACAGCCAACGGTGACATTACGGTAACGGCAGACTTTAGTCCCGCTGTGGATGCCACCAATTTTGGTGTGGCCGTAGGCGTCGGTGTCGGTAGTGGCAACAGCTCCGGCATTGGCTTGGCGGGTGCTGGCATTGGCTCTTACAACACCCTGACGAATAACACCACTGAGGCGTCAGTAACAAACGGCGCCAATGTCACCAACCAGGCTGGCGATGTGACCCTGAAAGCCACCGATACGACTCACCTTAAAGCCCATGGAGGAACAGGCTCCCTCGCTATTGGAGGGGCTTCTGGAGGCTTAGGATTCAGTGCTGCCATCGGTGCAGCTGTCGCCAAAAATAAACTGGCCAACACAACCAAGGCGGACATTAGCGGGGCCACCGTCAAAGCGCACCAAAACCTTATCGTTGAGGCAAAGGCAAACAGTGATATCGACGCTTTGAATATTGGTGTGGGTGCTGCTTTTGCAGGTAGTAATGATGGTGGCGGTATTGGTCTGGCAGGTGCCGGGATTGGCTCTTACAACACACTGAGCAACATGGTTAAAGCCACCATTCAAGCGGGTGCTAATGCCACCGCTGAAACGGGTGAGGTGCGCCTAGCAGCAACCGACACATCGAAGATTAAGGCGGATGGGGGCGCTGGCTCTCTGGCACTTGGATTAGGTAGCGGAGTTGGCATTAGCGCTGCCATTGGGGTCTCTGTCGCTGAGAATGACCTGACGAACACCCTAGAAGCCTTTATTGATGACGCAACTGTCACGGCGCATCAAAATCTAACTGTTGAGGCTCAGGCGGACAACGATATCGATGCTTTGAATATTAGCGTGGGTGTTGCGGGTGGGGGTAGTCAGGATGGCGGCGGTATTGGCCTAGCGGGTACTGGCATTGGCTCCTACAACACGCTTAGCAATACCGTTGCTGCCACCATTCGGGCGGGTGCCGAGGCCACTGCTGTGACGGGTGCGGTACGCCTAGCGGCAACTGATACCTCCACGATTAAGGCTGATGGGGGGACGGGTTCCCTAGCGCTCGGCGGGGCAGTTAGTGGGGTTGGCGTTAGCGCTGCGATTGGGGCATCTGTCGCTGAGAACAACCTGACGAACACCTTAGAAGCCTATATTGATGCCGCCACCGTCACGGCGCATCAAGACCTCACCGTTGAAGCGCAAGCAGACAAAACTATTGACGCTCTGAACATTGGTGTGGGGGCTGCGGGTGGGGTTAGTTTTGATAGCGTTGGACTGGGGGCAGCGGGTGCCGGTGTTGGCTCCTACAACACGCTGAGCAATACGGTTGCCGCCACCATTCGAGGGGGCGCAGAGGCGACGTCTGAGACCGGTTCAATCAATCTGACGGCCACCGACACTTCCAGCATTAAAGCGGATGGCGGCGCTGGTTCCCTGGCCTTCGGTGGCGGTAGTAGCGTTGGCGGGAGTCTCGGCATAGGCGTCGCCATTGCCCAAAACACCCTGGAAAATACGCTTAAAGCCAGCATTGATGGGGCGATCGCAACTGCGGAAAAAGATGTCGTCATCAACGCCGCCACTCAAAATGCTGATGGGTCTAAATCGGCCACCATTGAGGCGTTGAGTGTGGGAGCCAGCCTCGCAGGGGCGATCGGGGGTTCTGGAGGTGTGGCCTTAGCCGGGGCTGGTGTGGGTGCCGACAATACCATTAACAACACCATTGAAGCCTCCATCCAAAACAGCCAGGTCACCAGTGAAACAGGTAAAGTCAGCCTGGATGCCAAGGATACGAGCAACATTGATGCTAAATCTTATGTGGTGGGCATTAGCGCTGCTGGGGGAAGTTCAGGCGCTGGGGCCGCGACGGTTGGCATTGCCAAAGCCACCAACACCCTCAACAGTCAGGTCAAAGCCTTTGTCGGTCAGGAGGATGACACGCCAGACTCCAGCCACATCAAGGCCCAAGCGGATGACACCCCAGACTCCAGCCACATCAAGGCCCAAGCGGATGACACCCCAGACTCCAGCCACATCAAGGCCCAAGCGTTAGATGTGAGCGCGACAGCTGACACCGACATTGACGCTAAGGTCGTCACGGCAGGTGTGGCCATTGCCATTGCGGTGAATCCGTCATCCCCCTTTGCCTTTGGGGCTTCGGGCAGTGGCGTCATTGCTGATAACACGATCTGCAATACTGTTGAGGCAGCGGTGCGGAACGGCAGCACCCTAGAAATTGCCGACACGATTGGTGTAACCGCCTCAGACACCAGCACATTAGAGGCTGATTATGGATTAGGCAGCGGTAGCTTGGGGGTCTTGGCGGGTGTCTCAATTGCCGTTGCCTCCACCGAAAACACCGTTGAGAATACGATTCAGGCCTACATGGATAACGTGCGTTGGGCGGGCAGTGAGCAACCCGATGTAACGATTGAAGCCACCGAAACGGCCACCCTCACCACGGATAATCAATTTGCCAGTGTGGGGGCTGGCATTTTGGGATTGGCCGGGGCCGGAGCCAGCTCGAAGACCACGATCAAGTCGACTACCGATGCCTATGCTCGGGGCAGTCAAGACTGGTCGATCGGCAACCTGACCATTACTGCTGATAGCGATACCGATAGCACCGTTAAAGTACACGGCGGGTCTGGAAGCACCGGAATTTCGGGGGGGGCCAGCTTAGCCACTGTCGAGGATAACAGCCAGGTCACCGCCTACTTTGATCTGAATGACTCAGCAGGGCTCAATGCCCAGGATGTGAACATCACCGCTACCGCCACCCCGACAGCCACTGCCGATGCTCTCTTTGTTGCCGTCGGGGGCGGTCTAGCTGGAGCAGGCACTACCGCCACCGCTACGATCAACCCCGAGGTGACCGCCTATGTGGGTGAAGGCACCACTATCCAGGCGGATAATCTCACGGTACGGGCCGAGCAAGCGAAGCCAGACAATGGTGACGCTTCGGTAAGTGCGATCGCCACCACCGGGGCAGGCAGCGCGGCGCTATCCCTAGGCTTTACCTACGCCGATGCCCATGCTAATGGTACGGTCACAGCCTACATTGATGACAATGCCCAAATCTTTACCGCTGGTGATGTCACCGTCGCAGCCATCAACAACACTCAACAATTTGCGGGTAAAGACGGTGTAGCCAATGGTGGCTTCAACATCGGCATTACGGGCGGCGAGTTGCGGGCCGATACCCACAGCGAAGAAAAAACCACCGAAGCCTACATCGGCAACGACGTTGCTCTGGTAGCCCAGAATCTTACCCTGCAAGCCAAGGGCGAAAACCATGCTGACGTTGCGGGCGTGACCTTTGGGGGAGCCGGACTGATCGCCGGTCGTGCAGGCCACGCCGAGACCCAGAGTACTGGCACCAATACCCGTGCCTACATCGGGAATGGTAATGCGTCGGATCGCCTGAAGGTGTTTGATACCCTCGACCTCGATGCCAACTACACCAATACCTTTGACAAGCGTTTAGTCGTCGGTACGGGAGCAATCTTTTTTGCGGGTAGCGGAGCCAATGCTACACACACCATTGACTCCACCGTCGAGGCCACATTTGGCGAAAACCTCCAGCTCGAAGCGGGCGATATACAGGTCGATGCCCTCAACACCAGCCGCAAACTCAACAAAGATGAAACCAGTCTCCGCAGCGCCACGGGTTCCCTTGGCCTGAGTGTAGCCAAACTTGAGAGTGATACCGACATTACTCACCATACGGATGTGCAGGTGGGCAATGGTGCGGCCCTGCGGCAAACGAGCCCCACGGCCACCGATGGTATTGACTTCAAAGCCAAGAACATCATTGACGTGCAGGAGATTGTAAAAGCAGAGAGCTACAACCTGATTTCAGGCGGCGGGAGCAGCAAAGCTGAGACTATCGTCGAAAGCAATGCCGATATTAAGCTAGGCCAAGGGTCATTGCTAGACGCTTTGGGAGATATCAATCTCAATAGCCACAGCTACAATCAGGCACGTACCGTCAGCGAAGTGAGCACCAGTGGAGTCATCAGCGGCGGCAAAGTCAATGCCAAAACTCAAGTCACCCCCAATGACACCATTACCCTTAGCAACGATGCCAAAGTGCTCTCCCAGGGCGAAGTCGCCCTAACCGCAGGCATTTCTGACACTGACGTTGCTGGCACCGAGGAAAGTGACAGCAGCGAACACTCCCGCGTCGAAGCCAACGCTAAAGTCACCATGTACACGCTGATTCCTGTCACGTCTAGAAATGCCTCTAATGTAGAGACGATCTATAACCGGACCCACACCATTACCGTTAACGACGGAGCTGAAATTGCCAGCGCTAAGGATACCCATCTGTTTGCCCATGAAGGGACGCCTGACGTGGCAGAAATCAGCAAAATCTACCATCTCTACGGAGCCAAGAATTTTGATGATGGTGTCTCCCAAAACGACACCATTGGCGTAACGGTGGATGGCACAGTACGCAGCCGCCGGGTAGAAGCCAAAACCCTCACCTTTGAGGAACAGACCGATGGCACCATCCAAGCCGTTAATGAGGCCGTTATCGATGGTGAGGTGATGCAGCTAGGTAGCACCGAAACCGTGGGTATCACTCCACCTAACGGGGTCACCCTTTATCAGGGAGCTTACCAGGACGATCGCACCGTGCTGGGCGTCGGTCGCTATGCCAACCTGGCCGACAGCAACCTGGCTGCCTTCAACAACGACATCAGTTCGCTCAAGGTGGCTGCGGGTTACCAGGCCGTACTCTACACCGAGGCCAACTTCCAGGGCGATCGCCTCGTCATTAAGGCAGATACCGATCTGGCCCAGTTAGGCAGTTTCAACAATCAGGTCAGCAGCCTGGAAATCTTGCACGACCCTGATGCGGTCATTGGCTATCACTATGGAAATGAAACCAATCATGCAAATCAAACCAATGCCCCAGGGCCAGGGAGCACCCCTGAGAGTACCCTTGACGAAATGGTGACGGTTACAGGCACCTTTGGCCTGAGAAGCGATATGACGAACATTTACGTCGGCGACTTCAACGGCGATGGCAAAGACGACTTTATTCGCCAAGAAAAAGGTTGGCGCGATAATGACAACAGTCTCACTGCCCAAGCTTTCCTCTCCCAGGGCGATGGTTCATTTAGCCGACATGATCTTCCTGAAAACTTTGACCTCAAAGGGGACGAGACTAAGCTTCACATCGGTGACTTCGATGGCGATGGCAACGACGACTTCCTGCGTCAATCAAACAGCAGCGACACGGCTCAGATCTTTTGGTCTAATGGCAATGGTTCATTCGACAAATACAACCTTCCTAACAACTTCAAAGTTAGAGGTAGCTTAACCAACCTCTACATTGGCGACTTCAATGGCGATGGCAAAGACGACTTTATTCGTCAAGAAAAAGGCAGTTGGGACAATGATAGTAAAAATACCGCTAGTGTCTTTTTGTCCAATGGCAATGGTTCATTCAGTAAACATAATTTGCCAAATGAGCTTAAAGGGGACTTAACCAACCTCTACATCGGCGACTTTAATGGGGACGGCAAAGACGACTTTATCCGCCAAGAAAGAGGTAGCTGGGATGATGATAGCAACAACACCGCTAATGTCTTTTTGTCCAAAGGAAATGGCTCATTTAGCAAGCACAATCTCTCGGAAAGCTTTGCCCTCAAAGGGGACAACACTAACCTCTACATCGGTGACTTTAACGGGGATGGTCAAGACGACTTTATCCGTCAAGAAAAAGGCAGTTGGGATAATGACAGCAGTGGAACAGCTCGGGTCTTTTTGTCTAATGGCAATGGCTCATTTACTAATCACAACCTGCCCGAGAACTTCAACCTCAAAGGGGATTTGACCAATCTCTATGTTGGCGACTTCAATGGCGATGGAAACGACGACTTTATGCGCCAAGCAAAAAGCAATAATGGCAAAGCTGATGTCTTTTTGTCCAATGGCGATGCCTCATTTACCAAACGCGATCGCTCTGAATCTATAGCGGATATTCTGGGCGGCAATCAAAGTGCATTGCACACGGGCGATTTCAATGGTGATGGCCATGCCGACGTCTTCCAAATCATCAGCGGTAATGACACTGGCAGCATTATGCACGGTTTTTCCGAGGCTTTACTAGAGGCTGCACTAGAGGCATCAGAGGCTGAAGCGAGCTTCCGGGCACAATTCACCACCGATGGGGTTGGCAATACCCCCATCCTCGAAATTGAGGATACGGGGCTTAACCTGGGTCGGATTTTGGTCACCGGAGGATACTTAAACGGCACCGGCACCTTGGATGCCGCCGCGAATAGTCAAATCGAGATTCTCAATAACAGCAGTGCATCACTGACAGTCAACGACATTGATATCTCTGACACAGGCGGGGGCCTCTACTTTAACTACGCCCCCCTGGGTACTAGTGATACCGACACTACTGCCGCGATTAACTCAGCGATTAACTCAGCGAATGACGGCAATGGGGCTAACTTTGCCGCAGTCAACACCCTGGCAACGGATGGTCGGCCTGAAGTCAATATTCAAAACACCGCTGGCACTCCCACACTGATTCAGCTTGATGGCGACATCAATAACCTGCTGGGCACCATCCGGGCCGACAATGCGGTTGGCGATACCATCATCAACGGCAATCTCCGCGCCCACACCATTGACATTGCCACAGGCGGTAGCGTCATCCAAAGCTACCTCTCTGGCACCCGCCACCTCGGCGGTGCGCCCGAGAGTCAATGGTGGCAAACGGCCGAAGCCTCAGCCCTGACAGACACAAAAGACTATCAAGGTAGCAGTAGCGGCAATTCTGCCATCATTGGCGATAACGTGTTCATTGCCGGAAAACACATTAACGTCAACGGCACCATTCAGGCCGGTCGTGCTAACCACAGCGTCGTTATTAACGACAATACCCAGTTCCAGCAGGCTGTTGCCAGCTTCAATCAGCAGTACGCCAGTAACAACGGTCAGCATCTGTTTGACTTCAACCCATCCGGCCACGGCATCACCACCGCTAGTAATGACCATAGGCAGGTACGGCTCCAGTGGAATGCCCGTGACCAGCAAATTGAAGCCCATAACCTGGATGCCACCGGAGGCTATTTGGAACTACACGGTCAAATCTTTAGTACGGGCAATGGCCAATTGAAGGCACTGGATGGGTATGCCCAAATCGAGATTGAGAACAACACGGATTATGACCTCAAGCTCAATGCCCTCACCAACAACGAGGTTGCCGGCAAGATCAAGATTACCGATGCCAGCCGCTCTGGCAACAGCCCCTATGGGTTCCATGTGACCGAAATTGAGCGCCTAGGCAACACCATTCACACCACGGTCAATGGGGCGTCGAGTGCAGAAACCACCGGGCGTAACACCACCTATGACCCCAAAGCCAACCAGGTTTACCGATTTGAAACCGAGCAACTACGCCTGGAAACAAAGTATATGAGGAGAAAACAAAAGGGAACTGCGCTTGGGAATAGTTTCTTCCGAATAGTAACGTCAGACGAAACCTACGAGCGCGATGATCTGACAGTAACCAATGAGGATGTCGTAGAACTAAGGGCTGGCAGTGGACAATTAGTGTCAAATGTTACTCAAGATCAGTTCTACAAATTTAAGCAGCTGAATCAAGTAACTGTGGATTCTTGGAGTTCTAACCAACGGTATAGTGGGGTGTATGCTGCTTCAACCAGACGTCACTGGGATTGGGAAGAATTTCGAGAATACTATCAACTCCATCGCCACAGCATTGATGCTGACCGTGCCATTGCCATCAACTTTATTGGCTATGACGAAGGCATTGTCAATGTTCAGTCTGACCAAAGCACCGTCATACTTGACGGCATCCTCAGCAATACCGGCGGTGACACCATCATTGCGGCAAAGGCCATCAGCACCACTGACGAAGGCATCCTGCGGAGTGACAGGGTCACCCTCAATGCCCAGGACGATATTGGCCTGAATATTCAAGGCTCTGCGGATGGCGGTACCGTTGAGGCAGCGACGACCAACGGCGATCTCAACCTGACTTACCTCAATAGTGTGGTCAATGAGGCTACCCTCACGGCCCAAAATGGCGACATTGCCTTCACGGCAAATGCAGGCATCCAGAACGGGACTTTCACGGGCAACGACATTACCTTGGATGCCATTGCTGGAGGGATTACAGCTACGGTGGATACGGGTGACAGCGCCACCGCTGGTCTGACCGCCAACGCTAAAGACGAAATTCATCTCACGGGCACGCCCGCGATTGCTCAAGTCGCCTCGTCAGCGGGCATCTACCTCAATGGTGAATTTAAGGGCACGCTCCTGAAAGGGCAAACCACGGTTGAGGCAGAGTATGAAACGCTGTTGAGTGACTTCACAGAGTTTGCCTCCGCAGCGGCCATGGATGACTATTTCGCGGCCATTGAAGCGGCTAAACAAGCTGAGTACGCTCAATACTGGCAAATTCGCAACCAGATGGGCGATACCTTTGGCCCAGCCACCGATGCCTTTACTTACAGCGCCGACCAACGAGCAGACCTGCAAGCTGAAGGCAAAACTGATGCTGACATTACAGCCCTAGAGCACGCGATGACTCAATGGATGCAAGCGCGTCACGCGGAATTTGGCAATCCCACGGCTTACGATGCCAACTACACCTATCAGGTATCTGAAGCGGAGAGAAGCCAACTAGAACAAACCCTCGCCCAAACTCAACAAAGCTGGCAAGACCAAGTTCACATGCTGGGAGGATACCAAAACTTCCAATCCTTCTGGGGGACAATCTACAGCGATGAGGCGTCGTTAGGGATCATTGATGTCCCTATGTTCAATTCGGTTGTTGCCGGGGGCGGTTCCGGGGGTGGAAACCAGCCACCCACTAACGCTGGTAATAATAACCAGCCGCAGGACTATGAGGTCTACAACGAGACGACCGATGAAACGACTACCGTGAACCGCGATGACCTACTCGCTTTGCTCACTGAAGAACAGCGAGAGGCTTTGATGCAAGCAGAAGCCAATGGAGCCTTTGCTTAGCTCGAGTGCAACCGCAAATCTGGGTAGAGGTGTTTCCTGTCGATACCAAGGGCTGCAAGCAGATCTTTACCCAGTCTGCTCGATGACAAAGACATTTTCAGGCGTGATCTGGGGTGCCTGTGCTGCGGCACGGAGGATGTCTGAGGTGGATCGCCGCTTCAGAAGCTAGCCGCAAGTCAGCCCTAAGTCAGGTTTTCGCAGCCCTGAACGTGGCCATTGGTCACGTCTAATCAAATTAGCTGAGTGACCTGCTGGGTTTGTCAAAAAACACCCAGGCAACAGTAGAAAGACGCTCAGCATCGCCTGCTCTCACATCAACACCCCCAATTCCCCCATTTTGAGGAGTATGACAATCATGACCCGTACCGTAACCGTTCAAGAAATCGTCGCTATTTTGGCGACTCAAGGCCAGACCCCTAGCGTCATCAACGCTGAATTCCTCAAGTACAGTGGCATCATCCCGAATGATTGGGAACTCGTCCGTCAGCCTATCTATACTGAAGAAGTAGCCCAAATTGCTTACAACACCAACGTCACCGTGACCGTTCAACCCAATCGCATTGTGGTGGCCCAGGCTCTCGAAGATCAAATCACGGATGACCTTGTGGGTACCCAAATTGCCCGCAAGCTAGCAACAGCTCTCCCCAAGGTGAACTATCGTGCCTTTGGCTTTAATGCGATCGGTTATGTTCCTTTTCCAGAAGGTAAAACTGCTATCTACCACTACCTTAATCAGACCCTACTGGCTCCTGGCCCCTGGCAAGACTTCAAGGGTGCATCTGTAGATCCTGCCTTTGAATTTGCCTACAATCTGCCCCAAGGTCGGTTGAGTTTGAGTGCCCGCGAAGCTGTGTTGCGCAAGCGCGAGCAAGTTGAAGATGGACTTCCCATTGTGTCTTTCACGGGAACGATTGAACATGTGCTGAATCAAACCGAGTCATCGGCAAGACTAGAAGCGTTAATGGGTTGTCTCGACAATTGGCAAAATGATCTGCAAACTTACACCGACTTGGTGAATAACTACTTCTTGCACGCTCTGCCAACCGCTGAACCTCCTGCTCTCACTGACTATACAAGTCAGTCATTGGACCGTGTCGGGGCACCTGCCTAACGATTGGGGAATCATTTTGAGCTCATCGATCGCGCTTCCAACATTAGGGCTAAGCCTAGGCTACCCAGCAGCGCAAACATCCCCATCCAGGCCCAATTGCTAAAGCTGACCCAGTTGATTTTGCGCACAGCGATATCCACAATCACAACACCTACCAGTACCAAACCACTCAACGTTGTCTGAAGTAACCCCAATATCCAGAGTTGCATCGGGGTTACTTGCCGCGTCAGCAAGGCGGACCCCACGGCCCCCGTCAGAAAGATGGCACTGTAGAGCTGACAGTGAAAAACATCCAGTGGCCAAGGCCAGAACAGCCCAAACTGGGTCGGCAATAGCAAAAGCCCTAAGCCATAAACCCCCATACACACTGCCTGTAGTTGCAGATACCGATGCCAGTGACGGAGCAAGTGGCTGCCCACCGTGCATATTTGTCGCCGGTAGTGCCAAAGGTAATAGCTCGACCCTAAGCAATCTGCCGCGTAGAGGCCAAACCAAATGGCGGTCGTCCGTCGGGCTAGATCAAACTGCTCGATTTGCAGACAAGATACGACTAAAACGACGGTCGTAAACACCCACATCATCGGCACAATTAGGCGGACGGAGAGCACTCGGCGCGTCACCAACAAAATCGAGAGCCCCACTAATGATGTGAGATAGATAGCCCCTAAAAATCGGGTATTGAATGGGGTTAAAGACCAGACCCAGCGGGGGCGAGCAAACTCTGGAAAGAAAAACAAACTGCCACCTACCAGCACCAATAGGAGACTAGAAATCAGCGCCATGATGAATAGGGGGATTGGCATCGAGGCAGTGGCATTCGGGATGGCACTCTTGGCAGGCATTTGTAATCTTGGCATCATCTGAAGAATCGGAATTGATTGGGGTCGAAATTTTGCATAAACCTCTTGCAAGTTAGCGCAAGTGCCCTTTCCTATTGCCTGACCGTTCTACAGCACCCAACTGTTTGAGGATTGCGATCTGAGCTGGTGTTAGTCCCACTACCCCTATGATGTCCATATTTTCGTAGGGTTCCTGAGTCTTCAGGGTTTGCCTGCAATCCCCCGTTGCGACTGACCACAGCTTGATCGTTTTATCGTCACTGCCGCTCGCGAGGGATTGCCCATCGGGACTAAACGCCACTGACCAAACACTGTTGCGGTGACCTTTCAGTGTGTTCACACAGTGCCCCGTTTGGGCGTCCCAAAGTTTGACCGTGTGATCAGCACTGCCCGTCGCAATCTGTTGCCCATCAGGACTTGCGTCCACAGACATGACCCAGTTGCGATGACCGTGCAGGATTTGTCGGCATTCCCCAGTGTTGATGTCCCAGAGGCGTGCCGTTTGATCGATGCTGCTACTCACCAGGTAGTCGCCTTGGGGGGCAAACGCGATCGCCCACACGCCACTTAGATGACCCGCTAATGTTTGTCGACACTCCCCTGTGTTGATATCCCAAAGTTTGAGGGTGCGATCGTAGGAACCGCTAGCCAGGATTGGCTTTTGAGGATGAAAAGCCAATCCACAAACCCAGTGCCGATGCCCATTCAGGGTTTGACAGCATTGCCCCGTTTGCACCTCCCACAGGCGAATGCTGTGATCGGCGCTGCCACTGGCCAGATACGTTCCCTTCATGTCAAACGCCACTGACCAAACTGCCTGGAGATGCCCCGACAGGGTTTGGTAAGGCTTTCCAGAGGGCCATTCCCAAAGGCGCACGTTGCCATCTTCATTCCCACTGGCTAGCAAATTGCCCTGGGGACTAAACGCCACTGACCAAATTGCTTTCTCCGCGCCTGACAAGGTCTGGAGGCAATTGCCCGATGCCACATCCCACACCTGCACGCGGCGATCGCCATGGCCGCTCACGAGGGTGTCACCTTGGGGGCTAAAGGCCACCGACCATACCCAGTTGCTGCTTCCGTGGAGCGTCTTGAGACACTGACCGTTGTTCATGCGCCAGAGGCGCATAGTACGATCTTCACTGCCACTAGCTAGGTAATCGCCCTGAGGACTAAAGGCCACTGACCATACCCAGTTTTGGTGCCCTGGCAAGACCCGCAAACACCGACCCGTCTTGGCATCCCAAATCCGTACCGTCTGATCGGCACTGCCACTGGCGAGCGTGTCTTCCTGAGGGCTAAAGGTGACCGACCACACCCAATTGCGATGGCCCGTCAACGTGTGCAGACATTTGCCCGTTTCCACTTCCCAGAGTTTGAGGGTGCGATCAGCACTGCCACTGGCGAGCCTATCGCCTTGGGGGCTAAAGGCCACCGACCACACCATATGCTCATGGTCTGAGAAGGTCTGAAAACACTTCCCCGATGGGATGTCCCAGAGTTTGAGGGTGCAATCAACACTGCCGCTGGCCAGCCTGTCTCCCTGCGGACTAAAAGCCACTGACCATACCCCACGAGCATGTCCCTCAAAGGTTTGCAAACATTTGCCCATTTGCATCTCCCAGAGTTTGAGCGTGTGGTCAGCACTGCCGCTCGCGAGATACTGACCATCGGCACTGAAGGCGACCGACATGACCCAATTGGTGTGCCCCTCTAGGGTTTGCAGGCAGCTGCCTGTGTTGGTTTCCCACAGTTTGAGCGTACCGTCGGCACTCCCGCTGACGAGTTGCCGCCCATCCGCACTGAAGGCGAGGGAACAAATCCAATTCTGATGCCCTCGAAACGTCAATAAGTGAGTGCCAATTGCGCCGGAGTCTAAATCAACTTGCCAGATCCAAATTTCACTGTTCGTATCGCCTGTCGCCAAAGACTGCCCATCGGGGCTGAATGCTAGCGTGCGAATACTACCAAAGGGCTGATTGAACAATGCGTTGGAGAGGTCTGAGTAAGCAAAGCGGGTATTGTGCAGCGTCAGCCCCTGACAGTTGGCTTGCCAAAGAATCAACTCAGAAAAGTCATAGGTCTGCAAGTCAACCTGTAGATGACGCAACAGGTTGAAGAGGTTGCCGCCTGCATACCCCGTTTCTGAGGCTGATTTGCCCCTCAGGCTGGCCAACATTGCGCTCAGATGAGCTGACAAGTCGGCCACGACAGGCCATTTAGTGCGTAACCGCTCAGCAATGGGCTGCAAAATCAGCCGGGTTTGGGCTTCGTAAATGTAATCTTTAGCATTTGCCTGTACGAGTGCATGGCTACGAAGTAAATTCAGCTTCTGATGGGTGATTTCATGAGACACCTGCTCAATCAGTTCGCCAATCAAATATTCCATAATGACAGGCTGTTGTGTGATGCGGGCCTGCTCTCTTTCCAGCAGCGATCGCTGAGCTAAGGCATCAACAGCCTGTAAAATCTCCCCTAACCCAGTCGCATCCACCAAGTCAGTGCGGAACGTTTGCCAGGCTATCGGTTCGCGATTGATTGCCAGCCAATACATGAGGGAGCGTTCTAGGGCGGTGAGGCGCTCAAGCTGCTGAGCCAATAGTTGGCGAATATCTTCAAATAGAAACGGCGTTTGCTGTCGCAGGGCCAAAAACTGGGCAATACTGCCTTCAAAATAGTCCGTGACCACAGGTGCAATGATTTTTAAGGCCAGCGGGTTGCCACTATAGTGGTTGACCAGGGTCAACCACTCAGCTTCTGACTCGGTAAATAACCCCTTGGTTTGCAGCAGTTCGCGACTAGCGGCTACCGGCAGACCTGTGAGATGCAAACAGCGCACGGGTAAATCATCCCCTGCGAGAGCCGCTAATTTGCGGGGCAATTCACGGGAGGTCAGCAGTAGGCAGCTCTTGTGAATTGTTTCGCCAATGGTTTGAAAAAGCTGATGGTAAGCGGCATCGTTAGCTGGAGTTGTGCGATCGCGATGCGGCAAAATCGATTCCACATTATCAAGGATGACAAGGCACCGATGATGCCGCAGGACTCGAACAAGACGCCGAATCTGATTGTCAAAATCATCGGGTAGGAGATCTTGAGGACTGTCGCTGCCAGGCTGGTGAGAAAAAAATTGCAGCAGGTCATTGAGTATGTCGTGAATCGCGGGGGCATTCCTTAAACTTCGCCAAATCAGATAGTCAAACTCGCCTTGAATTTGGTGCGCCAGTTTTACGGACAACATTGTTTTGCCCATGCCGCCCATGCCGAGCAGGGTTACCAGTCGGCAGTGTTCAACGCTGATCCAACACTGCAACATTGACAGCTCGTTAGCTCGACCATAAAAAACAGAGGCATCCGGGGCCTCTCCCCAGTCTTGATAGGCTGAGGGAACTGGCACTTCTACCGGCTGCTGCTTCGCTGCAGCTGTCTGGGATTCTTCTAAATCGGCAATAGCTTGCCAATCTAGATTGAGGACTTGGCACAGTTCCGCAAAAGTGGCGAAATCGACGGGCTTACCCGCCAGGAATTTTTTAACCGTTGCGAGAGAAAACCCAGCTTCTTCAGCCAGTGCTCGTTGAGTCGGAAAGCCGTTGCGCGCGATCGAGAGTCGTAACCTTTTGAGGTAATCCCTGCGTGCTTTGAGTGAGCGTGGCATGGTCGTTCATCGCAGCGAACTCAGCAGTAGTGCCTATACAACGTCATCGTCGCACAATACATCGCATCCAACTTGCCAGATCGATCATTTTGCTGTGCCTTAACCCCATCTTTATCTGGCAAACTTGTCATCTCTAGAAGCGCTTCTCATCGATACTTTCAATAATTCTAAAGAGTCCATATCTAAGAAAGTTGAACTAAAACGGCGGCAGCATGCAACTGCGATAAGAAGTTGAATAAAATTGTTTTTAGTCGTTGCCAAGAAGGTTTAGACAAAACTGTCAGAAGGCTTGTATAGAGTAACTTTCTATTTGTCACGGAACCAACTGAGTGTCGTCAACCCATCGAGCTTAATTTGACTAACTTGCTGCCTAGAGCGGATACAACAGTCAATGAGGTTATAAATTCAAAATCGCTTTTAACTCTTTGTATTCCAGCTTTTAGGTAGAGACAATAATCGCCCTAACGTCATTTGTTTTTTCACTGTACATCAAGAGTTGTTGTTCACTAGCTTAGAGATCTTCAGTTTTGACTGACAAGAGATTGTCGGAACTATCTTGTAAGAGTTTTAGCTTATGTCCATTGCTTGGCGGAGTTTGCAAAAGTTACTGCGTGACAATCTTGCGGGTCATCATCCACTCAATGTTTTCCTTAAACAAGCCCGAGAACTGTCTGAAGACTTGCTAGCACGGATTGAGTCTTTACCTGGAGCACAACGAAATGATGACTGTTTTCACTATCGTCATCGTCACCCCAAACTCGACTATCGGGCCGTCTTGCGTAAGTTTCGAACCTCTATTCTCAGCCAGCAGCGACACTTGACACGCATGAAGCCTAATCGCCGTTATGGCTTCACCTAGATGGGAAGTCGTCGTGACTTCACCACGCGACTGCTGTTTGCAATCGATGTCAGCGGCTCCATGGGCACAGAAGAGCTCAAACAAGGGTTTTCATTAATCAACCGCTTTTTCAACTATGGGGTTCCCTTGATTGACGTCATTCAATTTGATACCGCGATTACGACCAACGTCATGAGTCTATGCCGAGCCCAGCGTAAAGTTCAAATAACGGGACGTGGCGGCACAAATTTTGACTCAGTTTTAGCTTATCTGGATGAGCATCGTGATTACGATGGCTTGATCATTTACACCGATGGCTATGCGCCCTGTCCCCAACTAGCCCAAAATGGTCGTACTCGTATCCTGTGGCTGTTTGTTCAGGAAGAACACTACCGTAGCTGCTATCCAAAGCTGCAGATCTAGGGCAAGGTGCCTATGTGAATGCTCTGCTTGTGAATGATTCGCGGTCATGAGCAAAGCATTCATAAGTAGAGCAAAGCGTTTGGTGGGCGTTTACTTTTATCGGATTAAACCAAATAGACCTGTCGTGAAACAGACAGAAATTGACTATACCGATAGACCTGTTGAGCGTATATCAAGATGCTGGATCTAGAGCGTGTCAAAAGCGACTTAGCAACTTCTGCATCGACATTGTCACTATACAAAGTACGCCTCGGAACGGAATCTAGTAGGCACCGGAGAGGTCTGATTGTCACTCACCCATTTGTTAAGGAGCCGGATGATGGGAACTTTCATGTCCGGTTTTGAAGACTATCGACGGGAACGATTCCACCGATAAGTTCAGCAAGTTAAGAGCATAGGCAAGTTTAAAGCAATTTTCGTCGAAACTCAGCAGGAGTCTGCCCAGTCCAACGCTTGAAGGCTCTACGAAAGGCGCGATCGTCTGAATACCCGAGTTGATCCGATATGGCTTCAATTGTGGGTTTTGGGTCGGTAAGTAACTGTTTTGCTTTGGCTTCACGAGCATTTTCCAGCAATTGACTGACGGTAAACCCGCGATCGCGAGCCTGACGTTGTAGTGCCCGCAGACTCATGTTGAGCTGTTGCGCTAACGCTTCAGCGCTATATTCCGAAGACTCTGCATTGCGAGCGATCGCATCATAAAGCTGCGATACTTGCGAGGGGTTACTGTGCAATCGCCAGTGATCTTGTAAGAGATCCAGATTTTTCTGAATGTAGCCAAGTAAGTAGGTATCGCGCTTTTGAGTGGGTAAATCCAACGCATCGCGGCGAAAGACAAGCTTATTGTCTTTCTGTTGAAAGCGGACTGGAACTTTGAAAAAGTCTATATATGTTTCCAGTGAGCCAAAGGGTTGATGTCTAAACTCTACTCTTACAAGGGGATCTTCTGCCACCAGGGTTTCTCTTACCAGGCGGGTCACAACACCGAGTCCGGCTTCAGCACCGTAGCCGCCATCAATCTCGTCTATGGGATGGGATGGTTGCAACATTGCCTCTGAGTCTGATTCAATCAGCTCCATGTGCAGCTGATCTGACAGTACTGCTCGATATTTTATAAACTCCTGTAGGGCTGAACGTAAATCCTCGGCGTATTGAACGGCTTGGGCCAATTGCCCCATGGAGGTTAAAGGCACTGCACTTGCTGCATGAAGGGCAAGGACTTGTCCTGGATAGGCTTCCCCTAATAACTTCCATATTGTTGGGGCGAGAACTTCTGGTAGGCGTGTCTCTGGATTAATCAAATCGGTGCGTGTTAGTCCAGTTGCCGCGTTGATTTGCTCCATATCCAGACCACGGCTTACGGCGTAGTTGAAGGTGTTGGCAACGATGCTTGTGAGCATCTGATGACTGTGCGATCGGTCATCAATTGTCCGGTTTTCTTCGCTCATTGTCCTTGTAAAACTACAGCAAGCTATGCAGACTCAGGCAGCAAGAGCTTTTAGCCACTTCCAGAGCTTTTACTTTACAAGAACAAAATTGCAAGCAAGCTGATTGCAATGCATTGATAAGAATTGGTGCGTTGGCTACGAGAACATGTCAGGTTTGCAAATGCCTGCATAGCCCTCATCCCCCAACCCCTTCTCCCAACATTGGGAGAAGGGGAGCAAGCATTTTGAAGTCCCTCTCCCAAGTTTGGGAGAGGGATTTAGGGTGAGGGTTCGAAATTTCTTCAGAGCTTGCTTGACCAAGAGACGTTGCTTCGGAGCTTTGTTCGGCGAGTGGATATGCAATGGGGTGAAATTTACGATGAGCGTCCCCATTTTGAACAACCGGGACAGCCCCCTCATCCTGATGATGAATACACGCATGCCTCTGTTCGGACACAACTGGCCCAGTTACTTGCGATCGTGAAGCTTCACAAAGACAATTAGCCAATCCAAGTGGACACTTTGCGACAGGTTTGAGAGGCCTGAAAACTGGGGAGAAACGGACACTTCTAAAGTTAAGACCAGCGCTAGCATAGGGCCAGAATACCTGAGAACAGTGACATGGCGAGTCGGCTTTGGCGGTTTTTGACCACGGATATCCTGGAGCTGTGGTCTGGGGAAGCGGTGAGTAGCACGGCTGAAGCGGCGGGCGCTGTTTTTGAGCTGGCGGCGGTATTGGAAACAGACGGCCCAAAGGTAGCTCAGCTAGCGCCACTGGTGGGACAACTGGATACGCTGTTGGATGCCCTGAACTCACCTCTAGCCGAGATTGTTGAAAAAAGCGTCCCCTTTTTGCCCATTGCCACTGGGCTACTGAAGTTTTATCTGGAACAGAGCCAACGTCCGCTGACGTTGGCGAACTGCGTGGCGCTGGTGAGTCAGGCAGCCTATTTAGAAAGTTGCCAAAGGTTTTTGCAGGATGAAGCACTGCTGGCACGGATTGGGCAAGTGCCTGCTGATGACGCGATCAGGCTCAAAGCCAAGCAACTGGGAAATCTGGAAATCACCGACGACGAAGCCCGCCGCACCGTTACGAACTTCCCTGAATCGCAGCTGGCTCTGCGGTTTCGGGAAGTGCTGGAGGGGCGCTTGGTGCAGGCGGGGCTGGCTGCCGAGGCCGCTCTACGGTTTGCAGAACGGGTGGCCTGGAACACACCACGCTATATGAATGAGGCCTGGGCGGCCTCGGCTGATGCGGTCAAACATTTGGGGCAGCCCACCTTCGCTGATTGGCGGCAGGAGCAGGCCAAGTATCAGAGCATTGCCGACTACCTGGAAAAGGAAATTACCCCTGGCCCTCGGGAAGCTGTCTTTAATGAGGCCGCCCTGACCTTTGGTGATATTTACGTGCCGCTGGAGGCGCAGCTGCTCAATCAAAAGGGTGAGCCGATTGAGGAGAAACCTCCACAGGACTTGGAAACGTGGGTGACGCAGCACCTACTCACCCCCAGCGATGTTCCCCAAATTTTGTTTATTCAGGGGGAAGCGGGGCGGGGTAAAAGCGTGTTTTGCCGCATGTTTGCCGACTGGGTACGGCGGGAACTGTATCCGGCCTACGTGCCGATTTTGATTCGTTTGCGGAGCCTGACAGTTCTGGAAAACTCGCTAACGGATACCTTGGGCAATGCGTTGGAAACCCTGGACTTTGTTAGGAGTGACCCGGGCTGGCTCACGGATAACCATACCCGCTTTTTGTTTTTGCTGGACGGGTTTGATGAGCTGCTGCTGGAGGGGCGGGAAAGCGGTGGCCTGAAGGAATTTTTACCCCAGGTGGTGCAGTTTCAAAAAAGCAGCCACCATCGCTTTTTGATTACGGGACGGCCCCTGTCACTCCAGGGGATTGAGCGGGTCATTGCCCAGGCGCGGGATGTGCAGCGGGCTGAATTGCAGCCTATGGGGGATGCCCTGCGGGACCGCTGGTATCGCCAGTGGGCCGCTAAGTTTGGTGAAGCGGAAACCGAGGCACTGCAACGCTTTTTAGCGGTGTGCCCTGAGGATATCCAGAATGGGCTGGCGCGGGAGCCGCTGCTGCTGTACCTGCTGGGCCGGATGCACCGCGAGCAGCGGCTGTGGGCCGCGATGTTTGAAGGCACCGAGGGCACCGAAGCAAAAGTGGTGATTTATGACGAAGCGGTGCGCTGGGTAATTGAAGAACAACGCCAGGATGAGAACGTGCGCCAGGTGGGGCTAGAGCCAGAAGACCTGCGGCGCGCACTGACGGAGGCGGCTGTGTGTGTGATGCAGTCGGGGAATGAAGTGGCTAAGGTGACCTTTTTAGAAGCGCGGCTACAGCAGGACAGCAACAACCCGGTCTGTGAGTTGCTGCAAATGGCGCGGCAGGAAGTGAGCGTTGCGGACGATAAGCTGCTGAATAATCTGCTGACCTCTTTTTATATCAAACCTGCCTCAGGCGATCGCGAAGGCTCGGTGGAGTTTGCCCACAAAAGCTTTGGGGAATTTTTGTTTGCCGAACGTTTGAAGGACGCTCTAGAAGACTGGTCCCGCAAGGGCGAACGGCGGCGGGGGAAGTATCTGGTGCCACCGGAGGTGATGCACTGGGAAGTATACGACCTGCTGGGCTATGGGGGCTTAACGCGAGAAGTAGTGGACTACCTGCGGGTACTGCTCACCCACCACAGCGATTTTGACCCGGTAGTGCTGTTTGAACGACTCCACGACTTCTATCGGCGCTGGTGGAACGGCGAGTTTATGGACTCGGCCCCCGATAACTTGCCCCAGAAAAAGATGCTAGCCCTGCGGGAGCGTATGCCCGACCGAGAAACCCACCTGGGGCTGCGGCAAGTGGATGTGGTCACCGGGCTCAACGTGATGATTTTGCTGCTGGAACTCCACCGCTATGGGCAGCAGCGAGACGACCTGAAAGCAGCCCTGACCTTTCACCCCTGTGGTGACCCCGACCAAGATGACTTTGATCAAGTCCGCCTCTACAGAATAATGGGGTACGGCGAATGTTTAGAGGTCAATGGTTTTGTTCGTGTGGTCGGTGCCAACCTCAGCCGCGCCTACCTCAGCCGCGCCTACCTCCGCAGCGCCGACCTCAGCCGCGCCTACCTCCGCAGCGCCGACCTCAGCAGCGCCGACCTCAGCAGCGCCGACCTCAGCAGAGCCGACCTCAGCAGAGCCGACCTCCGTAGCGCCTACCTCTTCAGCGCCTACATCTTCAGCGCCAACCTCAGCAGCGCCAACCTCCGCAGCGCCGACCTCAGCCGCGCCGACATCAGCCGCGCCGACCTCCGCCGCGCCAACCGCAGCAGCGCC
>JBCBSJ010000041.1:0-28989 GCA_039819245.1 Cyanobacteria bacterium J06638_20 | reverse complement strand
TCGAAGATCAGATCTGGGACGAGGTTGGCAAAGTCTTCGGTGGTGCGCCGCATCCGTTCGGCTTTGATGAAGGAGGCATCGGGGGCGCATTGCTGCCTCCAGTGCAGGCTATGTGCTGCCCAATGCCACCTCCGACACCCGTGCCCCCGATGCCTCCTTCATCAAAGCCGAACGGATGCGGCGCACCACCGAAGACTTTGCCAACCTCGTCCCAGATCTGATCTTCGAAGTCCGTTCCAAAACCGATGACCTCGACACCCTGCGGGCTAAAATCCGCCAGTTCCTCGACCTCGGCACCACAGTTGGCGCATTGGTGGACTATCGCACCCAGACCATCGAGGTGCATCGCCCGCAAGGAGAGCCTGTGGTTTTGCAGAATGGCGATCGCTTCACTGTCCCTGAACTCCTCCCTGGTTGGGAAATGGAGGTGTCGAGTATCTGGTCGCCAGAGTTTGATTAAGCAAGGCTCCCAGATCTTCGACTTCTTGACCTCTTACGAAGAGATGGGGGCTGCGATTGAGAAAGAAGTCGAAGATCTTTGCACCCTCCCCAGATCTTCGACTTCTTGACCTCCAGCGGAGAGGTGAGGGCTGCGATTAAGAAAGAAGTCGAAGATCTTTCTCAGGCAGAGTCCCTACAAAAGCTACAACCTCAGCCAAAAGCCTCCATCTTCTCGGATTCGATACAAACGAACAGGAAGCCTATACTGAGAGCAGTATTTTTCGCTGAGACGTAATACGGCGAATGGCACGAAACTGGGCAATTTGCATTGGCATCAACGACTATAATCCGCGCAACTTCACACCGCTGAAGTATGCGCGGCAGGATGCGGAGCGGGTGAGTGCCTTTTTTCAAGAGATGAACTTCGACAAGGTTTATCTTTTTACCGATGGGTCATCGCCGATTCCAGCAGATCAGGGACCGCCCTATCCCTCCGAACCCACCCACGGCAATTTGGTGACCTTTTTGAGCGATCGCTTTGCCCGCCCGTTTTTATCGACCGGAGACAACGTTTGGTTTTTCTTTGCGGGGCATGGTGAGCGGCACAACGGCAAGGATTACCTGATGCCAAAAGATGCCAATGCCCGTGGCGACAAAGTGATTTCTGCCTTGCAGGTAGATGAGATCCGCGACTGGTTACTCCAAAGTGGCGCAGATAACGTGATTCTGCTGCTCGATGCCTGCCGTAGTGAGGGGAGTCGGGGCGGCGCAGGCATGGCAGCCAAGCCCCCTGGCGTCATTGCCCTGTCGTCTTGCAACCCCTCAGAAAAAGCCTGGGAAATCAACGAGTTAGGGCATGGAGCGTTCACCTATGCACTGCTAGAAGCCCTGAAATTGCCAGGAGAGAAAAGTTGTGCCACGGTCGGGCGGTTGAGCGCCTACCTGAAGCGTCGAGTTCCGGCTCTCTGCCAACGCTATGGCAAAGTGCCTGCCCAAACGCCCCGCATCAGCGTAGACCCACTAGAGAAGCAACACTTCATTCTGGTGCCACAGTTTGCATGGCAGGAAGATATCGAAAAGCTAAAAGCTGAGGGCTTCCGGTTTGCGTTCAACAAGCAACTTCGACTTGCTGAGCAGATGTTTATTCGAGCCAATGCAGCGGCTCAAGGAAAAGATCTCGAAATTGTCACCGCTCTGGCCAAAGTGATCAATCGGATCGAGAGCGGCGACACCTTCCCATCCTCAGAACCGACAGATCAACCTGCGCGGGGTGGGGCAACAGCCGAAACGGTTTCGATTGTGGATGTTGCAGAAGACGATATCCAGACGCCCCAGGCACCTCCAGCCCCAACACCGAGTTCTCGATCCTCATCCCCACCTCCAGTCCCACCAGCCCATCGGGTAGAACCCGTAAGAAAACTATCATCACCACCTGCCAAACCCAAACCCGCAGATCAAGCTGTTTCTCCCACATCACCACGGACTCAACCACTACCAACCTATCGCCCCCCGACTAGGACTATTTCCAATCCCCCAACACCCAGCCCAATCAGCCGTCGTCGTGCATTGCAAATCTTGGGCTTTGCAGGGGGTGGCATTGGAGTTATTTGGTTAGGCCAGAGCATAATGCAATCGCCTACTGAACCTCAAGAGGATGAAAGCCTGACAAGGGAGGAAAGCCTGACGAGGGAGTTTGAAACCGTTTCTGTCAACAACACAGGCGAAATTACAGCGCGGGAAACTAAACAAGCCAATATTTTGCGCCAGCATATTGGGGACATTTTCATTGATCTTGTAAATATCCCTGGTGGGACGTTTGTGATGGGATCGCCTGAATCGGAAACAGGACGGGATAGTGACGAAGGGCCACAACGCGATGTGAGTGTCCCTGGTTTTCTGATGGGAATAATGGAAGTGACGCAGGCGCAGTGGCGGGCGGTGGTGGCGATGGAGAGGGTGGAGCGAGATTTGGATGCCGATCCGGCACGCTTCAAAGGGGCGAATCGCCCCGTGGAGCGAGTGAGTTGGGAGGACGCGGTGGAATTTTGCCAACGACTATCCCAGCACACCGGACGGGAGTATCGTCTCCCCAGCGAAGCGGAATGGGAATATGCCTGCCGCGCCGGAACCACGACCCCCTTCCATTTTGGTGAAACCATTACTGATCGCGTTGCCAACTTTCGAGCAACTGCGACCTATGACAATGCCCCAGAAGGGGAATATAGACAAGAAACAACCGATGTCGGCAGCTTTCCGGTGAATGGGTTTGGCTTGTATGACATGCACGGTAACGTGTGGGAATGGTGCGCCGACGACTGGCATGAGAACTATGAAGGGGCACCAACGGATGGCAGCGCAAGGTTATCCTCTGACGAGATAAAAGTGGTGCGGGGCGGTTCGTGGAGCTACTTCCCGAGGTTCTGCCGCTCTGCCTTCCGCAGCTGGATCGCGCGCGATGATCGGTTCGCCCACCTCGGTTTTCGGATTGTGTGTGCTTCCCGGTGACTCTTCCTTACCCTTTACAATTTTTAACTTTTGCTCTTTACACTTCTTCACTTTTCTTTTTGTCGCGCGCAGCGCGATCGATTTAAAATTTGGCATTTTCGAGGTGTTGTTATGGCTGAAGAACTGCCAATCATTCAAAAAACCTACGACTTCATCAAGTGGTATGTGCCAATTCTGGATCGCCTGCCCCGTAACCACAAATTTTCTCAAATTTCTTTTAGGAGTCGCCCCCAGACGTTCGACTTCTTGAAGAAGTCGAACGTCTAAGCTCTGGCAGGTATTCTGAGGCTGTGACGATTTAGCTAAGGAGGCTAGACAGCGGTGGTTGAGGCAAATGTGCTGTGGGTGGTGGCAGAAACTGAGGAAATGGTGGAAGAAGCGATTGACATTGAAGGGGAGCGGGGCGGAACGCGGGACATTGGCGGTGGCTTTGGGTTGCCGAATACCACTGAGCACATCACCGAAGCGGTTCGCACGGTCACCCGGCGCAGGCGCGTCTCCCTCGATGCTCAGGCACTCAAAGCGCAAGTGGAAAGTATGCTCGCCATCATGAATGATGTGTTCACCCAAGCAGATGCCCAGACGGGGTTGCGGTTGGATGAAGTGGAGCTATCGGTGGAGATCAATGCCGAAGGGCAACTCAGCATTGTGGGCAACGGCGGCAAGCTGGGCAATACAGGCGGGATGAAGTTGAAGTTTACCCGAGCCAAAGCGTAGGAATTTTGGATTTTAGATTTTGGATTTTGGATTTTGGATTGGGGGATCTGATTTGGTGATTCAAGGTGATTCAATTTGTCGTTTGGGATAGCTTGAGTCCAATAAAACTGCCGATCGAGATTCGCGATAATGAAAAGAAATAGATACCTATGGCCGAGTTAGGTGAACAACAATGACTTTGCAGGATCAAATCATCCAGGAAGGTGAAGCAAACTCATCCGCATTTAGGAGACTCAATCGTGCTACCAGCCGAGTTGAAGCCGGGATACGCTGCGCTGCGCGAAACATTAGGAGAAATGCAAGGGGCGATCGCCTCTACCCCCGATCCAATACAGCTCCAGGCTCAATTCAAAACCGCACAAACCCAGTTTCAGCAAGAAATTCTGACTCCATCCGCAGACTTGGCGCTACCTTCCGCTGTGCAATCGGCGCAAACCGAAGTCAACCGTCTGATGCGCTTGCTGGGAACCGATGTGACCTTTCTGCGCTCAGCCAAACAGGCCGATACCCAGGCAAAACGCTTGGGACAGGTGAGCGATCGCCTGTCCCGCTTGCTGGAATTCTGTGATGGGTTATTGTCAGCGCCGGAAGAACCCTGTGTATAGCCTTACGCATTAAGATTGGGACAATATTTTCTGAAAGCCTTGCGCTGCGAGGCTTTCAGAAAATATTTGGTTTTACTTAAAGGCAATGAGGTGTGCGACTCTATCATCTGCGCGAAGACGGCATCTGACTAGCTGTAGCTATAGGAGGGCGATCGCGCAGGTTCCCGACACTATTCTCTGATCATCGTTCTAACCACAGGGATTACTCGAAGCCATAGCTTCTGAGACCTAGCAATCATGTGTTCACAAGCAATCATGCGTTCATTTGGAGCCAGCCAAAGAGTTGGTCGTTAGAAAGAGACAGCTCAATCCCATCGAGGACTTGCAATAGGTCTTCGCGGCTGAAGAGTTGGGGTTGTTGTTGGGGTTTGAACACGAGGATGGAGCGATCGCCCGGATCCACCAACCATCCCAACTGACAACCATGTATCAGGCAATGCAACAGGTTTCCTGTCACCCGATTGGGGCTTTGATCCGGCGAGAGGATCTCGATCGCCCAATCTGGAGCGCTCACAACATCGTCTAGGGGTTCTCCATGCCCGTCTAGCATGATGTTCGACCAATAGAACACAGCAATGTCAGGCACAATGGAGCGTCCACCAAAAGTGCAGCGTAATTCTGGAAACGCATAGGCAATCTGCTCCGCCTCTGCGACGTCGTTGATAGCATCGATTAGCTTTGCCTGAAGTCTTGAGTGGCGACTTTTGGGCATGGGCTTTTGGATGATTTCACCATCGATATATTCACTAGCAGGTTTGGTTTCTGGCAATGCCAAAAACTCATCGAGGGTAAGTGATGCAGGTTTGGCAACCGTCATTTCCCTTGCCGCCTTTCTCAGCTCGTAAGTTTCAGTGTACTTCTCCCGCAGATCAGTACAGGACAAAACCCAGAGAATCCTTGATTTTATGTGGCGCGGGCACCGCCCGCGCCACATAAAATCAAGGGTTTTAGCAGGGGTTTAATTTTTTGTCCTGTACTGAGCTCCCGCAGATCTTCCAAGTACTCTGTCGGGAGACCCAGATTCTTGCCACCCAGCACAAGAAGCCGAAGATTACTCAGGGAGAATCCTAAACGACCAAGTGGTAACTGACTCAAGCCCTGATCACCTAACGAGCTACATTTTTCGATGATCCAAGTTGTGGAAATACTAACCTTTATGGACTGGCGATCGCACCTATCACCCACCATTTACTAGATGACTGTTTCCACCACCCTCTGACTCGCTCCCACATCTTGTCAAAACATCCTCTCAAAGCTGAGTTTATTATGGCTCCTGCCAAATGGTTGGGTGCCTTCAAAGCACCCAACCATTTGGCATTGTGTATCTGTTTGTAACAGGGATTTGCGAAAAAAGAATAAGCTTTTCGGACTTTCAAATCTTGTTTTCTAGGATGAGATTAGTCCGAACTGAGGAACGCCGATGTCGAGCGCCCAGGAACATAATGCCTCCGGAGCGGCGGGGATCGCATCACCCGCTGTCGTGTTTCGAGTCCGGGATGTGGGCAAGACCTACCATATGGGCGAGGTGGACGTGAATGCCCTACGTCATGTGGATCTGGAATTGTATGAAGGGGAATTTGTGGTGTTGCTGGGACCATCGGGGAGCGGCAAATCCACTCTACTCAACATCTTGGGGGGATTAGATGTCCCGAGCAGCGGCGAGGTTTGGTTTCGTAATCGGAATCTGTCCCAGGCCAACGATGCCATTCTCACCCGTTTTCGGCGGGAGGCGGTGGGGTTCATTTTTCAGTTCTACAACCTGATTCCCAGTCTGACGGCACGGGAAAATGTGGCGCTGGTAACGGAGATTGCATCCCATCCTTTTTCGCCGAAGGAAGCCCTAGAATTAGTGGGGTTGGGCGATCGCCTCGACCATTTCCCGGCCCAGCTTTCCGGTGGGGAGCAGCAGCGGGTGGCCATTGCTCGGGCGATCGCCAAGCGTCCCGAAGTGTTGCTCTGCGACGAACCCACCGGAGCACTGGACTTTCTCACGGGGAAGCTAGTGCTCGACGCGCTAGCGCGGGCGAATCAGGAATTGGGAACAACAACCGCCGTCATCACCCACAACGCCGGGATTGCGGCGATGGCCGATCGGGTCATTTTCCTGCGGAGTGGGCAAATCTCCAACATCCAGGTGAACGACACGAAAGTATCCCCAGATGAGTTGGAGTGGTAAGCCATGCGAGCACTGGATCAAAAACTGGTGCGGGATTTGCTGCACATGCGGGGTCAAGTGTTAGCGATTCTGCTAATTGTTGCCTGTGGCATCATGGCCATGGTGACGATGATGAGCGCCTACGACTCCCTGAAGCTGTCTCAATCCGCCTACTATGCAGAATATCGCTTTGCGGATGTGTTTGCCTCTCTGAAACGGGCACCCGAATCCCTTGCTCCCCGCATAGCCGAAATTCCTGGCGTAGGTCAAGTACAAACCCGCGTGGTAGTGGATGTCACCCTGGATGTACCGGACTTAGATGTCCCAGCTACAGGACGCATCATTTCCATTCCAGCAACACCCCAACCCATGCTGAACGACCTGTTCATCCGCGAGGGGCGCTATATCGAACCCAATCGACGGGATGAGGTGCTGGTTAGCGACGCCTTTGCTGCGGCCAACAATCTGGCATTAGGCGATACCATCGGGGCGGTGATCAATGGCCGCTGGGAAGAACTGCGGATTGTGGGGACGGCGCTGTCGCCGGAGTATGTCTATGCCATTCGCCCGACAGACATTGTGCCGGACGATCGCCGCTTTGGCATCATCTGGATGGGTCGCGAGGCTCTGGCTGCTGCGTTTGATATGGAGGGGGCGTTTAACGATGTCGCGCTGACCCTATCCCGTGAGGCCAATCTGTCGGAAGTGCTGTTTCAACTGGATCAGCAGCTAGAGCGCTACGGCGGGTTGGTCGCCTATGGGCAAGAGGATCAGGTCTCTAACTTCTTCCTGACTCAAGAGATCGCGTCACTCCAAGTGACAGCAGTATTCATGCCGATTATCTTTCTCGGCATCGCTGCCTTCTTATTGAATATCGTGCTGTCGCGCATCATCAGCACCCAGCGGGATCAAATTGCCGTCCTCAAAGCCTTTGGCTACAGCAATTGGGACGTGGGGACGCATTACTTCAAGCTGGTGTTGCTCATCACCCTGGTCGGCGGGGCAATCGGAACCGGACTGGGGTTATGGTTTGGCTCTAGCATTACGCAGTATTACACCAACTTTTTCCATTTCCCTGTGCTGCGGTATGAGGCGGGGACGGGGTTGATTGTCACAGCGATCGCCTTCAGCAGCGGCGCAGCCCTGTTGGGGGCCTTCTCCTCGGTGCGCCGAGCGGTTTCCCTGCCCCCCGCCGAAGCCATGCGTCCCGAAGCGCCCCCCCAATTTCGCCCGACTCTGGTGGAGCGCTGGGGCTTGCAGCGCTTTTTCTCAGCCTCTGGACGGATCATTCTGCGAAACCTGGAACGCAAGCCGATTCAAGGCTTCTTGTCGATCATCGGGATTGCCCTTGCGATCGCCATTTTGATGGTAGGGCGCTACATGGGCGATGCGATTTATTACATCATGGATGTGCAGTTTCGCCAGGCGCAGCGGGAAGATGTAACGCTGGTCTTCAACGAACCCCGCCCCGCCCGTGCCCGCTATGCGATCGCCCATCTCCCCGGCGTGATGCAGGCCGAGCCCTTTCGCAGCGTCGCCGCCCGTCTGCGCTATGAGCATCGCACCCACCGCACGGGCTTGACAGGGCTGGAACCGGAAAGCGATCTGCGCCATCTGCTCGATCAACAATTGCGCACTATCTCCTTGCCGCCCGATGGCGTGCTGCTCACCCGTACCCTGGGCGACATGCTGGGGGTAAAACCGGGAGATTCCCTCACAGTGGAAGTGCTGGAAGGGACTCGACCCACCCTCACCGTCGAGGTGATGGGGCTAGTAGATGAACTGATCGGCGTGTCCGCTTACATGGATATCCATGCCCTCAACCGCTTAATGCAGGAAGGGCAGACCATCTCTGGGGCTTATCTGGCAGTCGATTCCCATGCCATCAATGAGCTTTATGACGAAGTGAAGCAAACCCCGGCGATCGCAGGTATCGCCATCCGTCAAACCACCATCGACCAGTTTGAAGAAACCATCGCCACCAGCCTCGGCGTCTTTACCAGCATCCTGGTGATTTTTGCCTGCATTATCGCCTTTGGAGTGGTTTACAACGCTGCCCGCATTGCCCTATCCGAGCGGGGACGCGAGCTAGCCACCCTGCGCATTATTGGCTTCAGCCGTGCCGAAATTGCTGTCATTTTGCTGGGCGAACAGGCAATTCTCACCCTACTGGCTATTCCTGTAGGAATTGGGGTCGGCTGGGGACTGATAACGGCCCTCGCTGTCGCCTATGATTCCGAACTCTATCGCTTTCCCCTCTTCGTCGATCGCACGACCTATGTGTTTGCCACTGGAGTCGTAATCGTAGCCGCATTAATTTCTGGTTGGATGATTCGCCGCCAACTGAACCATCTGGATCTGATCGCCGTCCTCAAAACACGGGAGTAACCCCTCATGAAGTTCAAATTTACCCCCACAGTCAAACGCATTCTCTATCTTTTGGCGGGATTGGCGATCGCCGTCCTGCTAGCACTGGTGCTACGTCCTGCCCCATTGTTGGTCACCGTAGCGGCGATCGAGCGGGGTGCCTTAGCCGTCACGGTCACAGAAGAAGGCAAAACCCGAGTGCAATCGCGCTACGTGGTAGCCGCTCCCGTTGATGGACGGCTGTTGCGGGTTGACCTGGATGCAGGGGACACCGTGACTGCGGGGCAGCTCGTCGCCCGTATTGATCCACTGCCCCTTACCAGTGAAGTGCAATCAACCCAAGCACAGTTGCGCGAACTGGAAGCCCAGCGGCGTGGCGTCGATACCCAGCGCCCCAAACCGGAGGCGTTGCAACAGGCCGAGTCTCGCATCCGCGCTGCAGAGGCGGCTCAGCAACGAGCCGAAGCTCGAATCCAGCAAGCTGAGGCCGCCTTGGCTCAGGCCGAGCGCGATCGCCAGCGCGCTGAAACCCTGCAATCTGAGGGCGCGATTTCCCAACAAGCCCAGGAAGATGCGGCTCTGCAAGCCACCACCCGTGCCCGCGAGTTAGACGTCGCTCGCCGGGAAGCCCAGGCCGCTGCCGCCGAAGTCGCTGCCGCCCAGGATGCCCTCGCCATCCTGCAAGCAGAGCAATCGGATCCAGATTATTTGGAAGATGCCTTTACAGCGCAGATCGCCAGCCTGGAAGCCGAGCTGGTACGCCTTGCCGATGAGGCCGCTCGCACCGACATCAATGCCCCCGCTGGCGGAAACGTCTTAAACGTCATGCAGGAAAGCGCCCGCTTCGTTGCCGCCGGAACGCCCTTGATGGAAATCGGCAACCCCGATGATCTGGAACTGGTGATCGATGTGCTCTCCACCGATGCGGTGCAGGTGGAGGAGGGCGATCGCGTTTGGATTACCCAGTGGGGCGGCGATGACATGCTCTATGCCACCGTCAACACCATCGAACCCTCCGCCTTCACCGAAGTCTCTGCCCTCGGCGTAGAAGAACAGCGGGTCAACATCATCGCCGCCTTGGAAGGAGAAGATATGCCCCTGGGTGATGGCTACCGTGTCGAAGCCCAAATCGTCGTTTGGCAAGAGGAAGATGTGTTACAAGTTCCCGTCAGTGCCCTCCTCCGCTGCGAATCCGAGCAATCCGATGGTCCTGGCTGGTGCGTCTTCGTGGTTGAAGGGGGGCAGGCTCAACAACGCGAAGTGGTGATCGGCCAGCGCAACCCCAACCAAGCTCAAGTCCTCGATGGCCTCAACGAAAATGACACCGTCATCCTCCACCCCACCGAACAAATCGAATCCGGTAAACGCGTGCAGTTTTAGGGGCAATCGTCCATTCATTGATAGGGTGAGACGATGAAATTTGAGTGGGATGAACGCAAAAATCAAACCAACATGAACGCAGACGCTACGAGCAATACCTCCAAAACCGACTGGGCGAGAATTGATGCGATGAGCGATGAAGACATCGACACGTCAGATATTCCCCCCCTCTCAGATGCTTTCTTTGCGAATGCACAACTGCGCCTACCAACATCGGCCATCAGTGTATCCATTCAAGTTGACCCAGAAACATTTGCTTGGTTTCAAGCTCAAGGAGAAAGCGCTAAACACCAAATGGCGATCGCGTTGAGAATTTATGCCGAAGCTCATAAGGCACACATCATATCAACCAATCAAACAATTGCTTCCCGTCAGTCCAGTACACCTGATACAGCTGATTGAAGGCAGACTTACGATTCTCCAAAAACCACTACAGGCAAGTTTCTAAAGCCTTCACAGTGTGAGGGCTTTAGAAACTTGTCTGGCTTTAACTTTTGTGGAATAGGTCTTAATAAATTACGCCCCGGTAACGGCGCTTTACGGGTTCTGCTTCTGGGGTCGGGGACTGCGGAGGCGTAGACGGCTTAGCCGGCTGGGCAGAAGCATGCCCGTTTTGCTGCAGCTTTTTGGGTTCTCTAAGGGAGAATGTGGCAGGTGTGACCGATTCTTCCGTCACCGAGGAAATTGGGTCGGCGATCGCCCCGTTCGCTTCTTTCATGCGGCGGGCATCCAACTCGCGCTTCATCCTCAGCAACGTGCTAATCAGCGCCGCATTGTCAAACTGGGTATAGTGCAGCGCTTCCAGGAGGCGTTTGGTACTAGACGCAACACTACTCACCAAGTTGTCGATTTGGAAGCCAGGAAGCAGATCGGCAGCGCCTTGATTTTGCGCCCATTGCCTTTCCGGAAGGGGAATGTTCATCTGGGAACTATTCGTCAGCACGACTTTCACATCTGGGTGTTTCTCACGACACCAACGACAGAAGGAATAGGGATTGAATTCAATCTGGTTGATATCGATGAGGAGGACATGCGGCAACGTTAGTCCTGCTTGCTTGAGTTCGGTGAGACTGCTGAACAAGTCGCTATCAGACGATTCTTGTATTGCAGAGATTTTCTGAGACTTGAGAATGGTTTTCCAGATCAGCCCTTGCAGTCGATTTGGCTGGATCATCAACACCAACTTCGGTTCATCAACCATGGTTAGGGCGCGGTGAGAGTAATGGTTAGAGGTCACTTAGCGGAGTCACAGGGGTTGTTCCATTTAACAAAAGTTACGAATAGAATCCGGACGCTAGGACAGCGATTCTTCAAGTTTTCAGCGTCCCCTGACCATTGAAAATCACGGATGAATGGCAAGCATTTTGAAGACTCTATAGCTTTAAGATGCCTTGGTCTATGAGAGTAAGGACTTCAGCAGCGGAGAAAGAGCGCTTCTGGGCGATCGCCCATGCCTTTAACTGGGCACGCAGAGACTCATATTGCTGTCGACTTAAGCGGGTTTGCGCCCCATCGGGCTGGTTTTCAAACAGCGATTGTAGGTTGCTGACCCCGCTGCATTTGCCAAACCAAATCTCCGGTTCCACATAGGGGAAGATGCAGTAGCTCTGGCGATCGCGCAGCAAAGAGTTCACATGAACACCACTTTCATGGCGCTGGGCTGCGAGGGAGTAAGGGGAATGGGCACGGGCTCCTAGGGTATCCAGATAATCGGTCACCGCATGGATAGCGTCGTAATCAATGCCATTGACCTCCCAGCCAAAACGCCACTTCAAGCCGTGCAACACCTGCTCCAGGGCGACGTTTCCGGCACGTTCGCCAATGCCCCCAAAAGTGCCCGAAATGCCACAAGCTCCAGCACGAACTGCCTGGATGGTGTTTTCCAATGCCATGCCCATGTCGTTGTGAAAGTGAACGGCGAGGCGGGCGTGGTGGGTTTGGTCGAGCAGGTCGGCAATCCAGCACCGGGTGGTTTCAGGGGTAAGAATGCCCACGGTGTCGCAAAGCAAAAAATGGTCGATGTAAGGCTCGAACTTGCGAATGCAATCCACCAAAAAGTCTGTATCGGTGCGGCTGGCATCTTCGGCAGCAAAGCAGATCTGCAACCCTTGATCTTTGGCGTATTGCAGGTGTTGCAATACCTTGTCGAGCATGGTCTCACGTGCCTGGTCGAGTAGGGCAATGGGGATGCCATCCTCTACGGTTTTGTGGCGGTAGTCGGGGTGGCGGCGCAGATCAGGGTCGCGCAAGGCTAGCAGGCGATCGCTCACCGCATGAAAGAGGATAATCTGCTTGGCACCACAGGCTAGGGATTGGACAATCGCCTCGCAGCTTAGCATGGTCGAGGCAATTACCTGATGTCCCAGCCCTTCGGCAATGAGCCGCTGCACCAGGCTGGCTTCGCTGGTATGTACTGCAGGCATCAGCGCCATCTGTTGGACGCCAGTGCGCGCAATACGAAACGCTAGTTCATGCTCGACCTCAGTATCGAAAAACAAACCGACCTGCTGTTGGCCGTCGCGTAGGGTTTCGTCGGAAATAGTGAGGTTAATCGTTTCCATGGGGGGCAGAAAGCAATGGAATCAGGATGCGGATAGCTAGGCAAACGGTGCCGGTATAATCAACAGTCCCCGATTCAGAAAATTCTGAACGCTAGGAAGATAGACGGTATTTGTGTACTAGAGTTGCAAGGAGCGCGATCGCCCTTCTTTGCAATGTGGTAAACGATGGACAACAAGGACTGCTTTAGCTTGCGATCATTCAACCAGACAATTGCCCCCCTGAAGCAATGGAACTGTTCGGTTGGGCGATCGTCCCTATGGGATATGGGAACCCAGGAAAAATCCTGGAAGCATACGCAGTGCAAACACTTCAAATTCCACGACGGCCTATCAGCTTTGGGTGAAACCCTGACGCCTCAACCATTGACAGCCGTTTACGCATCACCTTTCCGGAGTCCACAACAACCGAGTTGAATCCTATAGCCTCAACGTGAGTGTCCAAGGTATTTTCCGCTTTTGCCAAGAAAAGGTTGCAATCTGCGTTCGGAGTGATTGTCGGGGGGAATGGGTGTTATACACTACTTTCTGTGAGTGGCAACACCGAAGCCTTCTGGCTCGTTGGTGAGGAGTGAAACAGAATGACCATTGGCGATTCTCCCAGGGAGAACCTGAGCCAACCGAATGGGTACAGCCAAGCGCCGCACCCCCATTCACAACTGAATCAACCTCAAACATTAGCGACAGTGGATGGCATTGTCCCGCCACCTAGCGTGAGTCATGGAGCGCCATTCCCTTCAGGGTTCGACTGGGCACAAACCTGGGCAGACATCCTCCGCTGCGCCGCCCAGACCTCCAACGGCATCACCCATGTTTTGGCGAATGGGGAAGAGCGATCGCAGTCTTACGCCGCCCTCTCCACCCAGGCACATCGCATCGCCACAGGATTAGTCGCCAGCCAGCTTGCACCCGGAACCCCCGTTTTATTACAGATTGGCGATCGCCCTAGCTTCCTCGCTGCGCTATGGGGCTGCTTTCTGGGCAGCTATGTCCCTGTTCCGCTAGCGATCGCTCCGGCCCGCACCGCCGAACCCGGAAAACCCACTGCTCTGGACAGTGCCCTAAAGCTTCTCGGCAAAGCCGCCGTCCTCACCAGCACAACAACGCTAGCCAACGTCCAGCCCAGCACTCACAGCGAAGCCCATCGACTCATCCTGACCCTGGAGCACTTGCCAGCCGCTGCCTCTACAGAACTGGCGGTTCCCCCGGGCTTGGATGACTTGACCCTCTTGCTCCTCACCTCTGGCAGCACCGGGCAACCCAAAGGTGTGCAACTCAGCCGCCGTAATCTACTCGCCAGCACCTACGGCATGGCGACCGTCAACCAACTCAACGCCGAGTCCGTCTTTCTCAACTGGATGCCCCTAGAACATGTCGCCAGCCTCGTCATGTTCCACCTCACTCCCGTAATGCTGGGCTGCTCCCAAGTCCAAGCAGCCAACGAGTGGGTGCTGCAAGATCCTCTGCATTGGCTGGATCTATTAGAACGCCACCAAGCCACCACCACCTGGGCACCTAACTTTGCCTACGGACTAATCTGCGATGCTCTGCTCGAAAGGCAGAAGGCAGAAATAACCAATCCTCCCGATACTCATCCACAGCCCATCCGCGTTCATCCGCGTTCATCTGCGTTGAATTCCTTCCGGGGCTGGGACTTGTCATCTATTCGCTGGATGGGCAATGGAGCCGAAGCCGTGGTCGGCAAAACCGCACGGCGCTTCTTGCAATTGCTAGCGGAATACGGACTAGCCGCCGATGCCGTCAGCCCTGGCTATGGCATGTCCGAAACCAGCTCCGGCATTGTGCATTCCCGCGACTTTTCCCTAGCAACCACTAGCGATGACGATGCGGGGGTAGCCTTGGGTCATCCGATTCCGGGCGTATCTCTGCGGATTGTGGACGAAAACCAGCAGGTCGTTCCGGAGGGAACCGTGGGTGCGCTTCAGGTGCAGGGCTTGACGGTAACAGTAGGTTACATCAACCGCCCCGACTTAAACGCGGATGTGTTCACCGACGATGGCTGGTTTAACACGGGAGATCTAGGCTTTTTGCAGGATGGACGGCTGACGCTGACGGGGCGGCAGAAGGACGTCATCATCATCAACGGAGCAAACTATCACAACCATGAAATTGAGGCGGTTGTCGAAGAATTGCCCGAGGTAGAGGTGGCCTTTACGGCGGCCTGCGCAGTACGGCGATCGCAAGCTGAAACCGAACAACTCGCCATCTTCTTTCATCCCATCGCTGGAACCGAAGCCGTTTCTGCCGAATTATTGCAAGCCATCCGGCGGCGAGTGGTAGAAGCGATCGCCCTCAACCCCGACTATTTAATTCCCGTTGAAAAAGCAGCCATTCCTAAAACCAGCATCGGTAAGATCCAGCGTAGCCAGTTAAGTCAGCGATTTGCCGCCGGGGAATTTGACGCCGTTTTACAGCAGGTGGAGCAGGTATGGCGCGATCGCCCTCAACCCCAAGCCCTGCCGCAGTCGGAGCGGGAGCAGGCGATCGCCGATATCTGGCAAAGGGTACTGGGACTGACGACCATCGGCCTAGACGAAACCTTCTTTGAGTTGGGGGGCACCTCCCTGAAGCTGATGCAGGTGTTGGCTCAGCTATCCGAGCGCTTCGGAACATCCCTGACGACAGTGGATTTGTTTCAGCACCCGACCGTGCGATCGCTCGCTGACTTTTTCCATCAAAAAGTGCTGGGGCAGGAGTCCCCGACGGCAGCAGCGGAAACCGACACCATCCAGACCGCACAACACCGCGCCCAGCGCCGCCGCCCTTCTACCCGCAGCACCGACGTCGCTGTCGTGGGCATGGCGGGGCGGTTTCCGGGCGCACGGAACTTGCAGGAATTCTGGCAAAACCTGTGCGACGGGGTCGAATCCGTCACCTTCTTTAGTGATGAGGAATTGCTAGCAGCGGGGGTGCCGCCAGAGCTGATTTCCCATCCTCAGTACGTCAAAGCCAGTCCGATTTTGGATGACGTGGAATCCTTTGATGCGGAGTTTTTCGGCATTAATCCCCGTGAGGCAGAGCTACTCGACCCACAGCAGCGACTTTTGCTGGAATGTGCTTGGGAAAGTCTGGAAAACGCTGGATATGATCCCCTCAGCTATCCTGGAGCGATCGCCATCTATGCTGGGGCGTCGATGAACACCTACCTGCTAAACCAGGTGTATCCCAACCGCGATCGCCTCGACCCAAACGAATCCCTGGATGTGCTCACCCTTGGCTCTCTGGGAGGCTTCAACCTCACCGTTGCAAACGACAAAGACTATCTAACCACCCGCGTTTCTTACAAACTCAACCTGCGTGGGCCCAGCGTCAATGTGCAGACCGCTTGCTCCACCTCGCTGGTGGCGGTTCATATGGCTTGCCAGAGCTTGCTATCCGGGGAATGCGACCTGGCGCTAGCGGGGGGTGTTTCAGTGCATACGCCTCAACGGGCCGGGCATCTCTTCCAGGAAGGGATGATTCTCACACCGGATGGGCATTGTCGCGCCTTCGATGCCCAAGCGAGGGGAACCCTGTTTGGCAGCGGCGTTGGGCTGGTGGTGCTAAAGCCGTTGGAGGCGGCGATCGCCGACCAGGACACCATCTATGCAGTTGTCAAAGGGGCAGCGATGGGTAACGACGGCAGCCAGAAGGTGGGCTACCTCGCGCCCCGTGGGGAAGGGCAAACCCAGGTTGCAGCGGAGGCGATCGCCCTGGCCGATGTAGACCCCGAAACCATCACTTACTTGGAAGCCCACGGCACCGGAACAGAGCTAGGCGACCCTATCGAAGTCGCGGCTCTCACCCAAGCATTTCGCGCGGCCACCCAGAAAAATCAGTTCTGCGCCCTTGGGTCGGTCAAAACCAATGTCGGTCACCTGAACATTGCTTCAGGGATTGTGGGATTCCTCAAAACCGTTCTCTCTCTGCATCACAAAACCCTTCCGCCCAGTCTCCACTTCGACAAGCCCAATCCCCAAATCGATTTTGCTCAGACGCCTTTCTTCGTCAATACCGAAACGCGGGATTGGGACGTGAGTGATCATCCTCGGCGAGCGGGGGTGAACTCGCTGGGAATTGGCGGAACCAATGTCCATGTTGTGTTGGAAGAATATTCAACGCAGATGAACCCGGATGGACACAGATGGCAGGAGGGAAGACCTGAGGAAGAAGGCAAAGCAGCTCTAAACAGAGGCTTGGTGGATGTGCCGCAGGTGGTGACGTTGTCGGCGCGATCGCAGGCTGCGTTAGAGGCGTTGGTGCAACGGTATGCCACATTGTTGGATGAGAACCCTGAGCTGTCGCTGGCAGATGTGAGCTTCACGGCAGCGGTGGGGCGATCGCACTTTGCTCATCGATTGGCGATCGTGGCGGAGTCGGTGGCAGATTTGCAGCACCAGCTCCAAGCTGCTCTCAAGGAACCAACAGACGCTGCTGCGCTTTACCAAAGCTATGCCGATGATAGTGCAGGTGCGGCGTCCCAAAAGGTAGCGTTTCTCTTTACCGGACAGGGTTCTCAGTATCCCAATATGGGGCGAGAACTGTTGGTTTTCCCAGCGTTCCGCAATGCGCTCCAGCAATGCGCCGATCTCCTCACCCCCCACCTGGACATTCCCCTATTCGACTTACTCTTCCCAGAATCCGAATCCCAAAACGGCCAGACATCCCACAAATCCAAAATTCACCAAACGGCTTACACGCAACCTGCGCTCTTTGCTCTGGAATACGCCGTGGCGCAGCTTTGGCAATCCTGGGGTATCAAGCCTGCGGTGGTATTGGGACACAGTATTGGGGAGTATGTCGCCGCCTGCCTCGCAGGAGTCTTCTCCCTAAAGGATGCGCTGAAGCTCGTGGCCGCCCGAGGTCGTCTAATCCAGGCATTGCCAAAAACAGGTGGAATGCTGGCAGTCATGGCTGATGAAGCGACGATTCAGCCAATTTTGGAGACTTATCAGAAACAGGTTTTCAAGGAAACAGGGGCGATCGCCCAACATCCCACTATCGACATTGCTGCCCTCAACAGCCCGGAAAACACGGTTCTCTCCGGCTCCAATGAAGTTCTGAAAAATTTGGACACTCAATTACAGGCTGCGGGCATCAAAACGACACGGCTGGCAGTTTCCCACGCTTTCCACTCCGCCCTCATGCAGCCAATGGTCGCCGACTTTCTGGAAGTCGCGCAGACTATCGACTACCATCCCCCTAAGCTGCCGCTCATCTCCAACCTCACCGGGGATTTTGTGGATGAGGCGATCGCCACCCCGGATTATTGGTGTCGCCATATCTGCCAACCCGTCCGCTTTGCCCAAAGCCTTGATACGCTCCACACCACTCAGCCCTCGATTCTCCTGGAATGTGGGCCAAAGCCAATCCTGCTCAACCTTGCGGCAGAGAGCAGCCTTCTGGTTCAAAATCCATCGCCCATTCATCTCCCAACTCTCCACGCCAAGCGTCCCACCACATTTCTCCATAGCCTCGCCAAGCTTTACACTCAGGGCTATCCCATCGACTGGCAATCGGGCTTTGCAGGGCAAGGCGTAGGACGCATCCCGCTGCCCACCTATCCCTTCCAGCGCCAACGCTACTGGCTGGATGCGCCCAAACCTAGGCGATCGCCCTCCACTGCCAACAGCTCAGCAATCCACCCACTGCTCGGCACACCACTCATGCTTGCCGTGAGCGATCGCCTCTTCCAGTCAGAACTCACTATTCAGGAACCCACTTGGCTCAACGATCATCAGGTTTTCGGACAAGCCGTTTTTCCGGGTGCCGCTTATCTGGAAATGGCGATCGCCGCAGGCAATGCCCTCTGGGCAAACACGCCCTTCTCTGTCCGCAGCCTCAGCCTGCCCCAACGCTTGCCGCTCTCCGAGACACCAACCCTCCTCCAAACTGTCGTTACTCCCAACGAAACCAGCACCACCCTCAAAATCCTCAGCCACTCCGCAACCCATCCACCCATCCCCTCATCTACCCAGCCACCCCAATGGCTCCTTCACTGCACGGGTGAGTTGCATCAGGACACCCCTGCACTGGATCCGATCGATCTGCACCTTTGGCAGCAGCAATGTGGAGAGGCTGTTGATGTCGCCGCTCACTACGAGGTGTTGCGATCTCACGGACTCGACTATGGACAGTACTTCCAGGGCATCCAACAACTCTGGCGCAAAGATGGAGCCGCCCTCGGACACATCGAAATTCCCGCCACCAACCAGGACTACCATATCCATCCGGCACTACTGGATGCCTGCTTCCAAATCATCCTGGCGGCATTGCCTGAGGAAGCTATTGCTCCCTATTTGCCCATCGGATTGGAGCAGCTTACTCAATTTCGTCCGGTTGGCGATCGCGTCTGGAGCATCATCAAACTGCATCCCCTGAAAGAAGGCAGAAAATGGGTCACAGCGGATGTTCACCTGCTCGACGAAACCGGAAACATCCTGGTGCAAGTCAAAGGACTGACCGCCCAACGCACCGCCTCTGCTGCCGCATCTGCGATCGCCGATTGGCTCTACGAACTCCAGTGGCACACCACCGCACTACCAGCCAAGGTTCCCACACCACCATCTCGCCACTGGCTCCTGGTTACTCCCTCAGCCATCGATACATTTGTCCACCCCATCCCACAAGCTCTGAAATCCCATGGGCACGCCGTCATTCAAAAGGCGGAAGTATCTGCAGCACTGCCGACTGGGGTACAGAACGTCATTTTCCTCGCCGATGAAGAGTTGACAGCAACAGAGCAATGTCATTGGCTCTTGCGTGGAGTTCAATCCTTAGTGAAGCAGCCACAGCCACCGCGCGTTTGGTTGATTACTCAGGGTGTGCAGCCTATTGGGAATGGGCTGACGGAAATGGCCTTGGAGCAAGCACCTTTAGTAGGAATGATACGGGCGATCGCCCTGGAACATCCCGAGCTTCATTGCACCCACATCGACTGGGATACCCGAACACCTATCGAGACGCTCCTGGCAGATCTCACCTCGCCGACTGAGACTCAGATTGCCTATCGCGATGGAAAACGCTATGTCGCCCGATTGGAGCGTTCTACCATCCGTCACCAACTGCCCAGCGCAGATACTGGACAGCAATTGCAGATCCAGCAACGCGGCACCCTGGAAGCGCTGACCTGGCAATCTGTGTCCCGAACCGCGCCTCAGCCGGGGGAAGTGGAGATTCGGGTGCGAGCGACGGGCTTGAACTTCCGGGATGTGCTGAATGCGCTGGGGCTATATCCCGGTGAGGCCGGAGCATTGGGGCTGGAATGCGCTGGGGAAATTGTGCGCGCTGGGGAAGGAGTTTCTGCGTTTCAGCCTGGGGATGCGGTCGTAGCCATTGCCGCCGGAAGCTTTGGGGACTATGTCACCACCGATGTTCGACTGGTTGCGCCTAAGCCGGAGAACATTAGCTTTGCTGCCGCTGCAACAATTCCCGTCGTGTTTCTGACGGCGTATTACATGTTATGCAACGTTGGGGGGATGAAGGCGGGCGAACGTGTCCTCATCCATGCAGCAACAGGCGGCGTTGGGTTAGCCGCCATTCAGCTTGCACAGCAGGCGGGTGCAGAAATCTTCGCTACAGCCTCTCCGGGGAAATGGGAGGTTCTGAAATCCCGCCAGATTTCCCATATCCACAACTCCCGCACCCTCAACTTTGCCGACGAAATCCTGGCAGCGACTAACGGCGAAGGGATGGATCTCGTCCTCAACTCCCTCAACGGCGACTTTATTCCCAAGAGCTTATCTGTGCTGAAATCCAAAGGCCGCTTCCTGGAGATCGGGAAATCCGGCATTTGGCATTCGAGCCAGGTGGCCGAAGTGCGTCCCCACGCCACCTATGCGGTCGTGGACTTGATGGAGTTAACCCAGAACCAGCCGGATTTGATCCAGGTCATGCTGCAAGCGCTGATGCCCCAGTTCGCTAGCGGAACCCTGGAACCTTTGCCACATGAGGTGTTCGTTAAGGATGAGGCGATCGCCGCCTTCCGCACCATGCAACAGGCCAAGCATATCGGCAAACTCGTCGTCACCCCCAGCTTTTCGCCCCGACCCGATGGCGCGTATCTGATTACCGGTGGACTCGGAGCGTTGGGACGGCGCTTGGCAGAATGGGTGGCTCAGCAGGGTGCCAAGCATTTGCTTTTGTTGGGACGCTCCACCCCTTCCAACGCAGCACAAGCCACCTTGGCGGAATTAAAAGACAAGGGCATCACGATCGAAATCCTGCAAGCTGATGTTAGCGATCGCCCTGCCCTCGCTAACATCCTCGCCCCCTACCTCCACACCGATACCACTGCACCATATCCATCCCTGCGCGGCATCTTCCACGCGGCTGGCACGCTGGAGGATGGCGCACTTATCCACCAAACTCCTGAACAATGCGATCGCGTCCTTTCCCCTAAAGTTCAGGGAGCCTGGAATCTCCATCAACTCACCCAAAACGCACAAGCCCCTATCGATCTGGATTGCTTCGTTCTCTTCTCATCTGCTGCATCCCTACTTGGTTCGGCAGGTCAGGTGAACTATGCCGCTGCCAACGCCTATCTGGATGCGATCGCTCATCACCGCCACAGCCTCGGTTTGCCTGCCCTCAGCATCAACTGGGGAGCCTGGGATGAGACGGGGATGGCGATCGACCCCACAGTACGCCAAAATCTGACCGATAGAGGCATTACATTCTTGCCTCCGGACGCTGCTCTGGAGCGTCTTGACACCCTTCTCGTCAGTTCCACACCGCAGGTCGGTGTCATGGCAATGGACTGGGAAAAATGGGTGCGATCGGGAGGTTCACCCTCTTTGGTGCAAGACCTACTAACACAGGTGCGGTCTATCACGTCTAGCCCTGCACCAACTGTTCGCTTCCTGATAGAAACGCTAGAGCAAAACCCTGTCGAGCAACGACCACAAATCCTTGCCACCTATGTCAAAACACAAGTCGCTAGAGTCCTGGGCACGGCCACCGACACCCTCGACCTTGACCAGGGCCTCACCGAACTAGGCTTGGATTCTCTCACGGCTGTCGAGCTGCGAAACCGTCTGCAAACCGATGTAGGACAACCGCTGCCTATTACGCTGCTGTTCGACTACCCAACCCCTGCTGACCTTACCCGCTACCTAACCCAGCGCCTTTGCCCAGAAGCGGAGGAACCAGCAACGGAGGAAGCCACTATTGCAGGCGACAGCGCATCCTCTTCCCTTCTCAACTCTGACGTTGACGAGCTCTCCGAGGCGGAGGCAGAAGCGTTGCTGCTGGCGGAGCTCGATCGCCTCAATCAGGACAAAGAGTAGTGCTCGTTTGCATGCCGTTTCTATGGATACCAAAACCCAGGCATTGGTGCCCCAATGTGCATGACTTTCAAAGGAATTCTCTTAGGAGAATTCTGGAAAAGAAGTTACCTTTTAAGCTTTTGTCCTTCGACTGCGCTCAGGACACGCAACAACGAGCTGGCTGAGCGTAGCCGAAGCCAGCGGGTATATCCTTTCCGAGAAATCGCCTTAATCTCAATGCGTAAAACTCAATTTCTGGCAGCAATGAACTAACCGATACGTTACTTCAGCGTTGGTTGATCCGCTTTGGAGGGTTGAATTGCCTGTCGGGAAGAAACCGGGCGGGCGATCGCCGCAGGCTTTTTGGGTGCAATGCTGCTCACTCGCAACACATCGCTAAGGCTAGAGCAATAGGGCACAGCGCCATAAGTCGCAGGATTGACGGGGTTTTGGTGGGTGAAATGGCGATAGGACATGCAGAATCGATCCCACGCCGCCATCTGAATCCGAAACACGCGGATAAAGAAATTTGCCAAGGGCAGTGTCAGAGGAAGACGCAAATAAATTCGTTTTTTCAGATACTTGCACATTTCTTCGATCGCCTGATTGACGGTCATTGCCGGGTTCCCCAACACCAGTTCTCGCGATGCATCTTCCTCTGGGGGATGATCAAGCAAATGCGCCACCACCTGGGCGATGTCGCGACTGTGAATGTAATGGAAACTGCCCTCCAGCTTGAAAAAGCGGATCAATCCCAGCCAACGCAACACTTCCGGCAAGCCCTGGTTGAGATGGGAGGCGGGCTTCTCCCCATCGCCGCCAAAGACAAGGGTGGGAAAGACGGTCGTAATGTGGGGGGCGATCGCCAGCTTCTTGAGCCGTTGGTGGCAGGTGAACTTGGAGCGAATGTAGTCTGTCCCTAGCTGCCCGGCTTCCTGTAATGGCTGATTCTGGCGATCGAGAATGCTGGCGGTAGAAAAATAGATGACCTGCTGACACACCTCCGGATCGAGCAAATTCATTAACCGGACAGTCTTGGTGACATTGATATCGTAGGTTTCCTGAACGCCACCCCAAGCCGCCGCCGCTAGAACCGCCGCATCCATTGTCTTTAACAAATTGCTGAAGCGCTCGATCTGGTACATATCCCCCTGCAAGAGGTGAATACCCGATCGCGCCTCCAAGTTAATCTTCAGCTTGTCCGGATTCCGCACTAGCAGGAACAATTCGTGGGATGTTTGCTGAATCAGCGCATCCGTAATGTAATGACCAATGCAACCACTGGCTCCGGTCACGAAAATCCGTTTAGCAGTCATGAGCAGATGAAAAGTCTGACAAATTAGCGATGCGGAAGGTTCTCCCCACAGTTGTCCATGGCGAGAGCACTCAAAGTTCGATTATGAATCAGCACGCAACATACCATTGATGCAATGGAGGAAATGCAGTGGGTTGGCACCAAAACCAACCCAACCGAACGGAACAACTCCACTGGAGTTGTTGCACAAACCATCCATTCAGCGGGCACGTAACCTGGGACACAACTTTCAGCCGAACCCGTATTATACGTGCTGGGCGTGTTTGCAGGAGCCTAGAAATTTCCCCGGCGAAGTTGTCCACTCGGCGCTTCAGGCGTGCTATTTCATGCTTTACGCAACCGCTAGCAATTGATCCGCCTGTTTTGCCGTCTCAAAGAAAAACGCTGCGTTGTCTTCAGGGGTTTTGGGCAAAATGCCATGCCCCAGATTGAGGATATGCCCCTGATTTCCAGCCTTGCGGATGGTGTCGATAATGCGATCGCGAATCAACGCCTTGGAGCCAAACAGAATGCCAGGGTCAATGTTCCCCTGCACCCCAACGGAAGATCCAAGCCGTCGCCGTGCATCCGCCATATCAACTGTCCAGTCTACACTTACAATATCAACGCCAGACTGGCCCATGCGCTCCAGGATGCCCGCACTGCCACTGATGTAAAGAATGAGAGGCACATCGGGGTACTTCGCCTTCACCTGGCGCACAACTTGCTGCTGGTAAGGCAACGCGAACATGTCGTAATCCATCGGGCTCAGGTGGCCGGCCCAGGAGTCAAACATCTGCACCACCTGTGCGCCATTCTCAATCTGGTAGCCCACATAGGTGGCGATCGAATCTGCAATTAGGCTGAGGAACTGGTGCAGCATCGCAGGCTCCGAAAACGCCATGCTCTTAATGGTGCTGTAGTCCTTCGAACCTTTGCCTTCAACCGCATAGGCAGCCAATGTCCAGGGCGCACCCACAAAGCCCAGCAAAGCGGCTTCGTTGCCCACTTCCTGCTTCAGCGTCCGCAAAATCTCGCCCACAAACGGGACACTTTCTTCAGGGTCGAGGGGATGGAGCTTGTCTACCTGCTCTTGGGTGCGAATCGGCGGGTCGATGATGGGGCCTTTGCTTTCCACAATGTCGAAAGGAATGCCCAGCCCTGGTAGCGGCGTCAAGATATCGGAAAACAGAATCACCCCATCCGGACGAAACGCGCGCCAGGGTTGCAGCGAGATTTCTACAGCGATGTCGACCGTTTCCGATCGCTCGCGGAAAGACGGATACTTCTCCCGGAGAGCGCGATAGGCCTTCATGTAGCGCCCGGCCTGACGCATCATCCATACTGGAGGGCGATCTAGCTTCTCGCCTCTGGCCGCTCTCAACAAGTAAGGAATCTGGGTGGATTCTGTCATCTCGACTCCCGCGTTTACTAAACCAAAGAAATTTATAAATGCATTCGCTAGCTTACCATTCAGCGATCGCCCCCTCGGCTACCACCCCCAGTGATTCGTCACAAAAGTTCACCCTGCACTCTCCCGACTCTCACCTAAAAATATCCGGATCACCCGAGATAATCCCTGCTCGACAACGCGCTTGCAAGCAACACTCATCTCCCAGTCTTCGCCTAGGATGCCGACGAACAAAGGCAATCTGCTTGGTCATCTTCTGTGCATCGTCCGATCACGCAAGCGATCGCCTGCTCATAGCCACCACCTTTCGTTACAAAAGTTGACTTCTGCAAGAGCAGGTACTGATACGACTGGTCATTGCTGAGGCCGGAGCTGCAAGCATTAGGAGATTTTCAAGAAAGATAGGACTTACGCATTTTGATGATTTTTGGGGCGCTCTGCGCCCCAAAAATCATCAAAATGCGTAAGTCCTGAAAGAATTTCTTCTGTCAAGATAGTGCCCTTCGACTGCGCTCAGGGCGCAAACGGTTGGCTGGCTGAGCGCAGTCGAAGCCAGCGGGCACAGTCTTTTGAACAATCACCTTAGACCTGGAATTGGAGTTTTTCGAGTTCTTGGCGGATGCGCTGGGCTTCCTGAGGATTCGTGGTCTCGTGCAGGGCGATCGCCCGTTCAAAGGCCTTGAGGCTATCGCGGACACGCCCCAGTTTGAGAAGCGCAACGCCAAGGTTTTGATGCGCTTCAGCGTAGTCTGGTGCGAGTTGAATCGCCCGTTCGTAGTGCGCGATTGCCTGTTGGGGGTTGCCCATTGCTCGTAACACGGTACCCAGATTGAAGTGAGCAAGGGGAAAGTCTGAGTCAATGCCAATGCAGGTTTCGTACATTTGGCGGGCGGCATCCAGGTTGCCTGTGGTCTTGAGCAGATTGCCTAAATTGATGGCAGAGCCAAGTTTGAGGCGATCGCTAATGGGTTGCTTGAGAGCGACGCGGTAGTGCGACAGCGCCAACTCTGGGAGCGCCTGGCGGGCGCGGGCTATGCCGAGATGATAATGCAACTCGTAGGCGAGATGGGGATTGGGTGCAGTCTGCTGCTCCTGAAGCTTTAGCCCCCGCTTAAGAATGTCCAGTCCCTGAGCAAAATCTCCCGCCTGGACATAGATCGCGCCCAGCTTGCTATGGGCGTAGACATCCTCGGGATGCTCTGCCAGGTAGCGTTCGAGGGCGGCTTGTGCCCGTGCGGATTTGTTTTGCTGGGCAATGGTACCGGGCTCGTAACCCGCGTGGGCGATCGCCACCATCGGTAGGTCAGTGATCTGCCAGTGGGGTTCTCGGTCTTTCAGCGCCAGCACGCTATCGTCAATGAGAGCATGGTAGGGGCGATCGAAGTGCACCGCTGGGTGACGACGAAACAGACGTGACACCAGGGAATAGGGAGATTGGTCGGCACCAATTTCCTGGCGAACGAGATTAATAACGATTAGATTATCGTTGGCAATGCTTTGACGGATAGGAGGAATGACCGCTTCACAGAGGGTTTCGTCAGCATCCAATACCAGTACCCAGTCGCCTGTCACATGCTCCAGTGCGACATTGCGGGCAGCCGCGAAATCATCATTCCAGGCATAGAAGGGCACCGTTGCGCCATGGGATTGGGCGATCGCCACCGTCTCATCCGTCGACCCCGTATCCAACACCACCATCTCATCAACGAGATCACGAACACTATCCAGACAACGGGATAGGCGCTCGGCCTCATTGCGGACAATCATACATAGGCTAATCTGAGGCGAAGAAGACATGGGTTCAGCAATCACAGGTTTTGAACAAACGAGGCACGTAGAATTTCATCCTAATTGCATCCCCTCATCCTTCCACAAAAGGCAAGTGGTTTTCAGGAGCGGGTGTGCCACCAATTTCTAGATTGATGGAAGGCCAGTTTTTATAAGATTTTCCGATGAATGAAGCGATCGCAAATCAATACTTATGTACTATTCTGATAAAAGACTTTATGTCGGAATTTCCCGGATAAATTTGTGAGATTTCCGGAATGTGTGGGAGCGCCCTTGAGGAACCTCAGCGTTTTTCATTGGGTTGATTTCGTCACGCACTCCAGAGCATGAGCGACACACTATGATGCATTCTTCTCGTTCTCAGTCACTTCGTTCACGAGCTTCCCGCCAATCTGACTCACGTCGTCGCAAAACGAAGCCCGTTCCCTTTATTCTCCGCCTCAAGGGCTTGTTTTTCGCCAGCATGGTTGCGAGTGCTGGGCTGGCGCTTCTAAACCCCTCCGCATCCCTGGGCAATCCATCTCCCGGCTCATCTATTACCCTGCAGTCAGCTATCGAACTTCAACCTGGCCCCAATCAGGCAGCTAATCGCCGGGGCGAAGCGGGCGATCGCGCCGTTGTTTTCTCCGAAGCAACGGTGGAAGGGGTGCCATTTTCGATCATCCGCATCCCGGAGAGAGGTCTCTGGGGTTGGGTGCCGAGCGATCGCCTCACTGAGCATTCGGTTGCTGTCGCACCCAGTGGGCAACTCCTCGAATTTGAAACCACGAGCGACGATCGCATCAGCTATAACCCTGATGTAACCAATCCCTCAACGCCCAGCCCAGCGCCCCTTTCCGTATCATCCGATGCCGTGGATTATTTCCTGCAAATTGCTATGGGCAGTGAGTGGGGCAGCAGTGGCGGTGTTGTCCGCAAGTGGACAGGTCCCGTGCGGATTGGGGTACAAGGCAACCCCACCTATGAGGACGAGCAAACCCTCAATGCGGTTATCTCGGAATTAAACCGCCTAATTGAGGATGACCGCGTCACCCTTACATTGGATAACCGGAATCCTAACGTGGTCATCCGCTTTGTGCCGGAGTCGCAGTTCCGCAGCATTGAGCCAAACTACCGACCGCGCAACCTGGGATTTTTCTGGCTGGAATGGAACAGCCAGAGTATCTCCAACGCCCGGATTCTGATTTCGACGACGGGGGTAACGCAGCAGGAGCGATCGCACCTCATCCGCGAAGAGTTGACCCAGGTGATGGGGCTGATGCGCGACTCCTACGACTACGCCGATAGCATCTTCTATCAGCGCTGGACGGATGTGACTGAGTACGCGGCGATTGACCGCGAAGTCATTCAGCTCCTCTATCAACCGACCATTACCTTCGGCATGAGCCCGCGGGAAGTATCCGCAGAAATTGCCCGCCTGCGTAATGAAGCTGGAGCTACTCAGGCGTCTCGGTCTCAGCGCTGGTAAAGGCTCTACGGCTCAATGGTAGGCTGAGAGGGTTCTGTTGTAGGCACCAGCGATGAACCCTTTGAAGCTGATGTTTGTGCGCCATGCCCAGTCGGTGGGCAATGTTGAACGCCGCATGCAAGGGTGTGCCGACTATCCATTGACCGAGGAGGGCAAGCGCCAGGCCGCGAAGCTAGCCGAACGGCTGCGGCAGGAGGGCTGGCATCCCACGCACATCTACAGCAGTCCGCTCAAACGCGCCGCTCAAACGGCGGAGATTTTACTGTCCCATTTCCTCACAGACTTGCTGCCCACCAGCGTCCGGGATGAACTGGGAGTCAACGACGTTACTATTCCGGAGCAGGATTTACCCCTGACAGGATTAGCTGGGGACGAGCAGCCACCGATTCCGCTGATGTTTTCGGAAGATTTGGTGGAGCATAAGAACGGCGTCTTCCAGGGACTCACCTGGGCCGAAGCACAAGCCCAGTATCCCGAGCTGTGCCATCAGCTAGAAACCTCGCTGGATTGGATTCCGATTCCCAACGCCGAAACCCTGCAAGAAGCCCGCGATCGCACCCAGCACTTTGCCCAGCAATTGATTGACCGCCATCAGAATGGTGACCATGTGCTGGTTGTCACCCATAGTTGGCTCTTGCAGCACTTGATCGCAGCCTTGTTGGGGAGCGATCGCGCCTGGCGCATTAAGTCAAGCAACACGGGTTTGTTTGAGTTTTGGATCGAGCGATCGCGCTGGCATCGGACTGACGATAACCGCTTCAATACCGACCTCTGGCAAATCCGCCGCATCAACGACGCCCAACATCTGCAAGCCAAGGGATAACATCAATTCCTCAAGAACGCGCTCATAGCGCGACGCGTTTGGATCGAGTCACACTCAACTTGATGACAACTGGCTTAGTTGTTGCGTTGCCATGTGTCTTTTTCTAAAAGAACAGATCTTTTTCTAAACCTCGTCCATCTTGAGAACTAGAGTTTTTTGCCAGAGCTGGTAGGCTGAACTGAACATCTAAACCAGTTGGGCAGATCGCGAT
>JBCBSJ010000040.1:0-29330 GCA_039819245.1 Cyanobacteria bacterium J06638_20 | reverse complement strand
GAGCATTCTCGCCATCGTAGTCCGGTCAATTTCATGGTCAACTTAATGTGCGGTTTGATTGCTTCCTGTCATCAGCCGAAGAAGCCTACACTCAACTTGGAGTGGGCGTTGCCGCCTGCTGCTTAACCCGTACTGACGTTAGCTTACAACGCCCTCTATACGGAAGGTGAAGTAATGCAGGGAGTATACTGGTTCCTGGTTCTGCTCAATCTTCCGCTCTTTGCGATCGCTATATGGAAACCTAGATGGGCACTTTGGGGTGGCATCCTGTTAGGGGCACTATTACTGCCGTGGCAAACCGCAGAAAATCGCAAATGGGCACAAATTCATGAAGAAGTGACCGGAATCATCCAGTTTGCTGAGACAGAGCAGAATACGTTTGGAGACTATCCAGACAACCTATCAAACTATGATTTCCAGCGAGGATGGACTGAAAAGCACATTTCCTACAGTGTCGAAGGAGATGGCTATCGGCTTTCCTATTTTATGGACAATGCCAATATCAGCTATTGGTATCATTCGGAAGAAGGGTTTGGCTATTATCCTGATTAGCCTATCCCTCGATGAGCTTGCAGGATGATTACCACGGTGAGGTCGATCCTGATGCCGGACTCGACCAGTATCATGGCGACGTCGATCCTGATGCAGGCGTCGATGAATATCATGGTGAACCCGATCTTTCCGTTGAGGAAGTCGCACCGCAAAGCCCGACAGCCATGCAACAAATTGGTCCCGCCATAGATTGCGATCTCGACGGCGACGCCGATGATGCCCGGATGGACTATGACGGCGATGGCATTCCCGAGGAATGCGTGATTTATTAGGTCATGCGATCGCTGCTTTGATAAGTAGATGGCGATCGTCACCTGTCGATTCTAAATTGGTTGGATACTGTGGGCATAGCGACTCAACGTATCCAACAAAACACGTAAGTTCTAAGCTTCAGCCCAGGCTCAAGCCCGATCAGCTTGCCATGAAAGGGGGCTCAAGCTGACCTTCATATCTTTAGCTTGAGCCCGGTAAGTCGCATGAACGGAGGGATGAATGCCTACACCGCTAGGGGCATAACAATGAACCACAGCGGAGAAACAGCTAGGCTATACCGTCTTGCGAAACTGGAGGATGCCCCACTGTAGATACTTCTGCTGTCCTGCATCAATCCAGTGTTGTAGTCCTACTTTCATGCGATCGATATAATCTTGGCCACAAGAGACGCTCACCTCATCATAGCGCCGATTGACTTCTGCCAACACCGCACTGTAGTGATTCACAAGTTGGTGAGTAAGATCCACGAATCGTACCTCTTCAAGTCCCGCTTGGGTTGCAGCCTGACGATAAAACGAAAGAGACCCCAGAGAATCTAGATGAATTCTAGCCAGGACTGGCGCTAGCACACCCGCCGGACAATCATCCTGCTGCATAATGTCGGTGAACGTAAAATGACCCCCACCCTGCAAAACCCGTGCGACTTCTTGCACCACGCGGCGACGGTTCCCGCTATGTAAAATGGCGTCCTGAGACCAGACAACAGAACATGAATCGGCTTCGGCAGGGATATCCTCGAAATTGCCATCAATCACTGTAATTTTGTCTTCGACTCCCTGCTCCTGGTTTAGCTGCCGATTACGCTCATTTTGGACTTCACTCAAGTTGAGGCAGGTAACATGGCAGCCAATGGTCTTTGCGAGATAGCGAGCCGCTCCACCATATCCAGAGCCAATATCTAGCACCCTATCCTGTGCAGTCAAATCCAAGAGCGACGCAATTTTGACCACGGTGCGGTGGCTCGCCGTAAAAATATCGTCATTTTGCGTTTCATAGAGACCAATGTGAATGTCCTCACCGCCCCAAACCTGGGCATAGAAGCGATCTGCGCCCTCACTGTTGTAGTAATCCCGAGCCGTATTCACAACCGCAGACGCATAACTCACAGATTTTTCCCCTTCTTGCGGCACATTATTCCCCGACTCATAACTCTTCTCAGCAATGTGAACGAAAAAGTCTGGTTCGTCATGGCGATAGGTTTCCTGAAAGTCGCCATAGCTGCTGATGCGTTGAAAACCAACTTCCGTCATCAATCGACACAGGTGACTTTGGCGAATGGGAAACATGTTGAGGTAGTAAACCGATTGGTCAGGGAATTCATAACGGAACCGTGCCAATCCTTCATCCACATGCTCGGGTTCAGCCTTCACGTTATCGCCACAGTAGTAATAGGTATGCTTGGTCTTGAAACCTTGGTCGAGAATCATGTCGTAGTTGCGCTGGTCGATGACCAGCACACCATCATGCTTCAAGACAGCATAAAACTCGGCCAAGGTTTTGCGGCGATCGCGCTCAGTAAACAAATGGGTAAACGAATTTCCCAAACAAATAACCGCGTCAAACTCTCCATGAATAGCCCGATTAAGCCACCGCCAATCACTTTGCACAGTGTGCAAGATAAGGCCATGTTGACGCCCATTTTCAAACGCTTTAGCCAACATTTCGGGACTACCATCAGCGCTCACAACATCAAACCCCGCTTTCAACAAGCGAATGGAATGGAAGCCTGTACCCGTGGCAACATCTAAGACACGCTTAACGCCTCTCTCTCGAAGGGCTTGGATAAAAAAGTCACCTTCACCCTCAGCCCGCATTTGCCAACCAATAAGAGAATCCCACTTCTCAACAAATCCTTGAATGTACTCCGTCTGGTACTTTGATGTGTCTCGAACCGCAATCGGATCGTCACCATAATCTTGCACAAGACTGTCTTGCCACTGAAGTTGCTGTTGCATAGTTACTGCCACCAATTCAGTAAATTTGTTCAGTTTTCGAGGTCGCGATATCCACTATCTTTCGTTCGATTAACGAAAGAGGCGAAACCTAATTTCCCAAATGCGCATTCAAGCCGCTTTTAAGAATTCAGCGTTTCTATACATACATCGATTACGAGCATCGTTTAGGGAACGAAAATCTGAGGAACACGTTAGAAATTCAATCATTCAACTCATCATTAATCCTTAATGAGTGACACAATAAGTCAGCATACTCCTCTATAAAACTGACTTCTATCAGTTACAAACATTGCTCGACAAGATCTGCTTGAAAAGATCTCAAGCAGCCTCAAGCAGAGCCACTATAAATATGCTCTGCCAATCACCTCTCTATCGACTTATGAGAGATAGATCAAGATTTTCAGTATTTGATTCAGAAAGGTTTCGAGCCTATCGACTTCACGTCTTTAGTAATGTCGTCTTGCCTTTAGCTTGTAAGGCAGAATACATCACATGGCTTTCTGTATTGCACATCTTTTCCTTTGCCATAGTAGCTGCCGATGTGGTTAATTGCAACTGCCAAGCTAAGCTAGCGGATATTCAACCTCTTTCTGTCTTCTGACAAGAAACTTCAAGAAATACTATTATCAAGCTCATTTTCAGCCCTATCCTAAAATCGCCAAATAGTATAGCTGGAGGGATTCAGAACCGTCTAAATTATTGTATTTACAAGGGTGCATTTCAGACCTCGACAATGTGATAAAGGGCATCTCAACACCTCACATTTTCACTACTAAGCTGTAATGTGCTATTCTCTTCTGATGAGAAGAATGAGTTTTTTTAGAAACTGATTGAAATATCTGAAATACTTCCACGTTTATATAACTAAACCTATTGATTGTCTATGTTAAATTTTCGATAATGAAAATTCTTCAAGAAATCTTGGCTTCATACACTTGGGGAAATAGCATCGACCTTTCAAAACATGAAGGAAGACGATTAGTTAAAGCTCTAAAGGAGTAACAGGTCAACTTCACAGCTGTCATCAAATCTCAAGGTGGCTGGTAGTTTCTATGGGATCTGGGAAGTCTTAAACCGAGTCGAACTATATCTCTACACATACGATCTGGAATAATTTTGAAGCGTTTATGCTCATATTACTTGATACACTGCCAAGCTAAGCTTCCGGCATTCCCAATAGAGGGGATGACTTTTTCTGAGAAGGCGCACAATTCTACGAGATGACAGCTGCTTGGGTAACCGATAGAAATACCACTCTACGAAGCGTAGATTGGCACATTCGAACTGATGATGCTCGCAGTAAACTTACCTCGGTCTAGCCTAAGATTAAGCTGTGATGATGAACTAACTTACGTCATAACTTTTGTCAGGTCATCAGACTTTATCCGTATGACTAAAATACAACCAGTCTCTTTCCCTAGCATCGCTCTCAGTCACTTCGAACTTTACGTCGAGGATATCCCGAGTATGGAAGCTTTCTATACTCGCCACCTTGGATTCGTTGTAACTGACCGAGGTGAAGGGGACAATGCAATGATATTTTTAAGCCGGAATCCCAACGAGCATCATCAATTGGTCTTGAATCCACGGCAAACGCATAAGCCAATTGAAAGCCCTGTTGATCACATCTCCTTTCGCATTGATTCTGTCACTAATTTGAGAGTGTTCTACAAAGCTTTGCTAGCTAGCTCAACCGATTTACAGACAGTATCTCATGGCACAACATGGTCAATCTATTTTCGAGATCCAGAAGGGAATCGCTTAGAACTTTTCACAGATACCCCATGGTATGTAAATCAACCCTGCAGATTTGATATTGATTTTGAACTTTCAAACGAAGAGCTCTTTGAGTTCACCGAAAATAGAATCAAGGACTTACCAGGATTCAGAAAAGTCAATGATTGGAAAGCCTCACATATTAAAGCGGTGAATGAAAACGACAGTGACTAAGTTTAGTTAGAACGCTTTCTAAAGTTACTTTCATTACGGACACCAACTTATCCTTGTTGTCGATTCGTCATCCGCTTAGGCTTCCTTGGCATGCTTGCGTACCACAAAATTCCACAGCTCATCCAACTGCATCTGCCTAACCACCAACTTCTGCAATCGAAGTGTCCGTACACCCAAAAATCCATTACTCTTTGAAAGCTACCGCAATGGTTAATCGCTCGGCGATCGCTCAGGAGGGCAGACCATGAACGAACCAAGCTACGAAGTCCAGATGCTCAAGATTCCGGTTTCGGAGATCGAAGTATCCAGTCAGTTCTACGCAACACATTTAGGATTTGAAATCCAGTTTGCGGCTGAGGAATATGGGTGGGCGCAGCTTGCTGCCGCTGGTCTGTCTCTGGCTCTCTACAAGCCTGGCATGGGCGGCGGTGATGGGCAACTGGGTGGCAGTGTGGATTTCCATCTATCCCTTCCCGACACAACGTTTCAGAGTCTCGCTGCCAGCCTTCTCGAGAAAGGGCACCTCGTTGAGGATAAAATTCACACGGGTAATGATGGCTCCACATTTATGGATGTCCGCGACCCAGACGGAAATGTTATCAAGATCATGCAGCGTTGATGGTGGAAGGGTTGTCTGACCAGACCTGAAAGTCTTTACAGAAATCCAGTTCAACAACCATTGAGCCTCAAATAGCGTTTGCGCCTGCTACTTGGCAGCGGGCGCAAACGCTATTTGGGGTTTTCCATCAGATTAGATGGGCGTCATCGCTACTGTGATGGACGTCGTCACATTATTCAAGATTCGAATACGACCGATTGGCCGATATGAGCTTGCCTCTTAAGAGAGTAAGGTAGCGGTAAAAATGGGTACAACATAGTAATCGGGAGAGTCGCAACAAAATTTCTAAGAGTTGTTTCGAGACAACCACTCATGATTGAAGTGAACAGCTCCATTGTCCGAACAAAGCGCTGTGCTAAGGCCTTTCAACAAATGTTCTGGGCCTTCATCTTCTTCATCGATTTCCGACTGGGCTTCGGCAATATTCATATGGACATCTTGCCCGACTTTATAGGCTGGATTGTGATGGCATCCGCATTAACGACCATCCGAGATCTATCCTCAACTGTGTCGGCATTACGACAATTCGCCTATTTGCTGATAGTCATTTCGCTGTTTGATATTGTTGAATTTCGCATACCCATCATGCAATCTGCTAATTTCACAGCATCGATTTCTCCAATCTTCTTCATCAGCATCATCTTGGCAATATTGGAGATTGTATTTATCTGGAAGCTATGCGGACTCATCATGGCGATGGCAAATGCAGTGGGGAGTCGTACAATCTGGCGGCAGGCTAATTTCCGTAGAAAACTCTATATAGCCTTCTACCTATCTGCTTTCATTGTTGTCCTGATGTTATTTGCCTTTCCAGCATTTATCCTTCCCGTAATAATGGTGGGACTTCCTCTGGCGGTTGTTGTTTTCGCGCTCATGATGGTGCTGATGCGTAGCACCGCTAATATGTGTCGTGCTGCCGCAGAATATTAATTCAAAGAAGTGCGCCTGCGATCGCAGGCGCACAGGGTATCGTCAATCTATCGAGAGCACAACCTAACGAATCACATCAATCTGGCTCAAAGCGATGGGGGTCGCTTCCCCCGAGGCTAGGTCTAGTGGGAAGTTATGGGCGTTGCGCTCATGCATCACTTCCATACCCAGATTGGCTCGATTGAGCACATCGGCCCAGGTATTAATCACACGTCCTTGGGAATCGAGCACCGATTGGTTGAAGTTGAACCCATTCAAGTTAAACGCCATGGTGCTAATGCCCAGAGCGGTAAACCAGATGCCCACCACTGGCCAGGCTGCTAGGAGAAAGTGCAAGCTACGGCTATTGGCATCGACGCCGAGAATGATCTCGTTGGTGCGTCCGATCAAGCGGCCAAAGTAGCCGTGGGCAGCAACGATGTTGTAGGTTTCTTCTTCCTGACCAAAGCGGTAGCCATTGTTTTGCGACTCGATTTCGGTGGTTTCGCGCACTAGAGACGAAGTCACCAGCGAACCATGCATCGCCGAGAACAAGCTACCGCCAAACACCCCAGCCACACCCATCATATGGAAGGGGTGCATCAGGATATTGTGTTCGGCTTGGAACACAAACATAAAGTTGAAGGTGCCGGAAATCCCCAACGGCATACCGTCGGAGAAGGAACCTTGGCCGATGGGGTAGATCAAGAACACGGCGGTCGCGGCGGCTACGGGAGCCGAGTAAGCCACGCAAATCCAGGGGCGCATACCCAGGCGGTAGCTGAGTTCCCATTCCCGACCTAGGTAGGTAAACACACCAATGAGGAAGTGGAAGACAACAAGCTGGTAAGGCCCACCGTTGTACAGCCACTCATCCAGAGAAGCGGCTTCCCAGATGGGGTAAAAGTGCAAGCCAATGGCATTGGAGGAGGGCACCACAGCACCCGAAATAATGTTGTTGCCGTACATCAACGAACCCGCTACGGGCTCGCGAATGCCGTCAATATCCACGGGGGGCGCGGCAATAAATGCGATGACAAAACAGGTGGTCGCAGTTAGCAGTGTGGGAATCATCAACACGCCGAACCAGCCTACATAGAGGCGATTTTCGGTGCTGACGACCCAACGGCAAAACTGCTCCCACAGACTCGCGCGACCGCGCTGCTGCAAGATAGTAGTCATATGGATAGTCGTTAAAAAACAGCAAAAACAGTCTGCTTAGACTAAAGATTGCCTTCCTGCAAAGTAAACAGCAAAAGCCGACTGCTCACTAAATCTGGCAGCAGAAAACATCACTTTGCTAAGACAGATAAGCCATCAGTGAAGTGGCTTAACTTCACTAACTAACTTGTTAGTTAACATAGCGCAGGGCATTTCTAATGTCAACAATTAACTAACAAGTTAGTTGAAAGTCTAACCTAGACCTTGTGTCTCAGAGTTAGCTAGTGGCCATAGTTCAGTCCTGCGCTGTATCCTGAGTGGGTAACCGGGCAGGATAAAACAACATTGGCAGCCAAAACGCGATCTTCAAGTCGGCAAACTCGTGATGCAGAAGCCACCCGAGCAGAAATCTTGGTTGCAGCAGAGGAAGAGTTTGCTCGCTTCGGTTTCACCGGAGCCAAGACGGATGCGATCGCCGCTCGAACTGGCGTCACCAAGGCCATGATCTATTACTATTTCGGTAGTAAAGATGAGCTTTACAAAGCGGTACTGGAGCGACCCACACTGGATTTTGTCAATGCTTTTGGGGATCTAGACCTGGAGCAAATGCCGCCTGAAGAGGCTCTGAAGGCTGTGATTCGGGTGGCGATCGCCCATGAGCAAAGCCATCCCCACTATGGCCGCGTGCTGCTCCACGAAGCGATGGAGAATCAGGGCAAATACTTTCACCTAACAGGTTGGGATAATCCCATCAATCGGATGATTTCGGTTTTGGAGCGGGGCGTTAAAGATGGCGTTTTCCGCCCGCTGGATCCCTGGTTGGTGATGAATCACATCATGGGCACCTGTACGTTTTACTTCAACGCGCAGCCGAATATGCGGAATGTTCGTCCCGATTTTGAATGGTTTACCCCCGAAGCGATCGAACAAGTTACTGAGTCGGCGATCGCCTTTGTGCTGGCAGGGGTTAAAGCTAATCCATAAAGTTTCTAGTGTGCAGAAACATTCCACCCAACAGAAGATTATTTTCTTTGAAAAAGCTTATAGTTTAGGACGGGACCGACGGGGCTCGAACCCGCAACTTCCGCCGTGACAGGGCGGTGCTCTAACCAGTTGAACTACGGTCCCAAGTATGAACTGCGCAAAACGCGCAATCTCTATTATGTGCAACGAGGGGATGTCTTGTCAAACACTTCTTGAATCTAAGTATCTTTGACTAGAACGGCTTACGCTTCATAAGACGAGCCCACAAAATTGCGTTCCCTTATCTTAGCCCTTTTCAGCCACTTCGAATGCTGGATAGGGATTTTCCTCAAGAAACTCGGTGAGCCATTCCTTCACATGGTAGGTTGCGCGGCAGTCGTCTTCGTTGTAACGGAGGATGGTGTCGAGGTAAGTGCGATCGCTCGTCCGCCGCCATTCCGCATACCAGAAGATAGATTGTGCGCCGTTGGCATCGGCATCCCGCCAGCTGAATCCCATCCACCGGGCAATCGCTTTCAGCGCATAGCTTTCGACGGGCAGCACCGCTACACGGGTCACCCGTTCATGGAGATCGACAAAGCGTTCGAGCAGGGACTCAACCACGGCATCGGGGGAATTAAACTTTTGGCCCAGGCGACGCACGGTTTGCACCTCGAAGGGACAGAAATGGTAGACCGGAGCGTCGGGAAACTGCGTGACCAGGTCGAGGAACTCATCCCAAACAGCAGCTTCATCCTTTGGATCATCCGCGAGGAAGGGGTAGAAGGTTTCGCTCTGAGCCTGGCGATCTACTAACAACACCCCGTGGAGGTAGACCAGGTTTTGCTCAGGAGCCGCTTCGATATCGAAGTAAAGCTCAACGGGGGCAGTGGGAAGTTCTTGGGGATGCAGGAGGGGGTGGGGCAATTCCTCTGGCAGCAGCGGGCGGGGTAGGGCACGATTGGCGAGGGTGGCGCGCGCTTGTTGTACCAAGCGATAGGCGACGGGGCTACCAAAGCCAGGGAGGTATTCGAGCGATCGCGGGTTGGTTTGGGTCAGCGCCTCCAGGGTAAGGAGGTCGAGGTTGCGCAGGTAGTGGTAACGATTGGGCGTTACACCGGGCAGCAGCGAGAGATGGTCGTCCTGTTGCGCCAGCTCGTAGCAATGGCTAAACCAATGGCAAAGGTCGCAGCGGTTGTGGGCAATGAAAACTTCGGGTTCCTGCTGCAAGCGCAACATGTCCACGCATTCGTTGAGGATGTCGCGCATTCTTGGCAGCAACTCGGCCACATACACCGCATAGGCTCCCCGTTGTCGCAGCATCAACCAGCTTTCCGCTGACCAGGCATTTTGCACCTGCGCCAGCACATAGGCATGAAAGGCGGCAGTAATCTGATAGTCCAGCTTGGGGCGCTTGCCCAAACGTACATCAACCGGGACATAGTACCAATCGCCGAAAGCCGACACACCGGACTGCTTCACCAACAGGTTTGGGCAACTGACCAGCCAAATGCCCGGCTCATGCTGAATGACCACAACCCCTTTACTGATGCGCTCAGCGCCTTGCTGCATCAGCTCCAGCGTGGCGATCGCCCCAGCCTGCCAATCTTTCGGTGGATAGTGCGGACGATGCACCTGCCCTTCGCCCAACACATCCAACTGATGAGCAACACTATCCTGCCGCAACTTCTTGAGATAGTCGCTGGGCGGATCGCGGCGCTCGTTATCGCCATACACATCCAAAAAGGCGCGCCGATTGCAGCGCTGATAGTCAAACAGCAGCTCGTCGGTTACCCATAAATCTTGGTCACTGCCCTGGGGAATCGGAGGTACACCGTTGGGATGGGGATGTAGCGGAATCGGTGGATTAACCTCGGCAGGAGGGCACGATCGCATAGGAATGGGCAGGGTAACCGAGTGGGCTGAGTCATTTGCCTCACCCCACCGACGTTCCATCGGGTAGGGGCTAGCAGACACAGACCTCCTTTCGGCGGCAACTGGGCAGCGCAGCACTAAGCCACATCTGCCTCAGATGCAGACGCAAAAGTGTCTGTGGAGGAAAACCATGCACCATTACAACGTAAAAAATCAGATATCGAAGATCCGTTGACTTGGATTCAAATGCCCATAAGCGAATTGGGGGAGGGAGCAATCCGGTTGTTTGGCTTTCTACTACCTTGTCTTAACAGATCTACCCTAGTTTACGGATATTGTAACCCCTGATGTCCCCTGGTGGGAAAAGGGAGCGATCGCCTTCCATATCCCCGAACAACATCCCCAGTCAACGCACAAACTAGGGTTACGCTAAGGAGGAGTTGCGTTAGTGCATCGGGCAGAGACTCGGAATGGCTTCTGTGCCAGCGTCTAGGCCCACTGTTCTGCCAACCATCCGCGCTTATATAAGGGTTCTTCGCACCTATGACCTCTACCATTCTTCAGCCCGATGCTGTGACTGTTCAACGTCAGCACTTCCCGGCGTTGCAGAACAAAGCTTATTTCAATTATGGCGGGCAAGGCCCGATGCCGCAGGAGGCGATCGCTGCGATTCAGACGGCGCATCTCAAAATGCAGGAGCAGGGGCCGTTTGGGATGGCGGTGAATGCGTGGATTGAGCAATTGGCCGAGGAGACTCGACGGGCGATTGCCCAGGAACTCAACGTCGCCCCTAGCTCCATCACCTTTACCGAAAATGTTTCTTGGGGCTGCAATATTCCACTGTGGGGGCTGGATTGGCAGGCAGGCGACCATATCGTGCTGTCCGACTGCGAACACCCCAGCGTGATTGCCACCATTCAGGAAATTGGCCAGCGGTTTGGCGTCGAGGCTACGACCTTTCCTCTGCAAGACACTCTCAATGGCGGCGACCCGGTGGAGCGGTTGCGCGCCTACCTACAGCCCAACACCCGGCTTGTCGCACTCAGCCATATTTTGTGGAACACCGGACAAGTTTTGCCGCTCAAAGAAATGGTGGAGCTATGCCATAGCTTTGCAGCAGACCGTGCTCCCATCCGGGTGCTGGTCGATGCCGCCCAATCGGTTGGGGTGTTGCCCTTGCACTTAGATGACTTGGGAGCCGACTACTACGCCTTTACCGGGCACAAGTGGCTGTGCGGCGCGTCGGGGTTTGGCGGCTTATATGTGCATCCCACGGCACTAGAGTCGATTCGCCCCACCTACATCGGCTGGCGCGGCATCGAACAAGATGCGACGGGCAACCCAACAGGCTGGAAACCCGATTGTCGGCGCTTTGAAGTAGCCTCCTCCGACTTCACCTTGTTTGCGGCAATGCAAGAAGCCCTGAAACTACACCAGGCATGGGGTACCGCCACCGATCGCTACACCCGCATCCGCCACCTGAGCCAGCGCTTGTGGGAACAGTTGCAAACCCTGCCCGGAGTGCATTGCCTGCGAGACGCACCACCCGAGGCTGGGCTGGTGTCCTTCACGATCGCCAACAAAACACATGGAGATGTGGTGCGATCGCTCGAAGCCCAAAACATCTTCCTTCGCACCCTGCGCGACCCCGACTGCATCCGCGCCTCTGTCCATTACCTCACCCTGGAATCGGAAATCGATCAGCTCGTCGAAGCCCTCAGAACCCTGCTGGCATAGGATTTGGCCGCCGCTTTACACTCACGGTTACTCTTATACGTTGGGCTACTCTTGATACGGGTGCAAGCACCGTTTCCCAGGACAATGTCTATGCCTGAAGCAACCTCGTATTTCACCGCTGAGCAACGCCGAGCCCTGCTGGATGAATTCTTTGAACTCTACGATCGGTACATGGATGACGATACAATCTGGAGTCGGCAACGCGGCCAGGTGCCAACGATCTCTGATGCAGAGTTGACTGCTTTGAAAGATAGACTCCGCAAGGGTGACGAACGGATACGGGAAATCATCCAGTGCTACAACAATCAAGTTCCTATCGTTCCTCTGAGCCGATGTCCCTTTTGCCAAGCAATTAATTACCACTCCTTTGACTTCTACGATCTAGATGGACTGTGGTGGTGGAGTGAAGAGGGTTGGGGTAGAACGGTAGATAACGGCTGTCGGCCCCGAAAACGCCATCGACCCTGTCCCCATTTTTGGGCGCTTTCAGGAGCGGTCACCATAAGGGGAACAGTCTCTCCTTCACCTATTAGAGTCCAACCTGGGCCTGAAATCCCTTTTGTCTTTACGCATACTCTCAACGCGCCATCCATCAAGGTCGTAATTTCGCAGTTCAGTGTAGGAGCCCATACAGCGTATCCGATTGCTTACTTTAGTGATGTCAAGCCTGTCCCTAGGGAGGCGGTCAGACCTTACTTCAAGGAATGGGCCAAAAATTGTGCGCTTATAGCTCAGAGCAAAACTGGTGTTGTGGACTACGGTGGCACAGATAACCTTTACTATCCACTGGCTGATGCCAGATCTTCCTATCTGTCTCGTGCCGCTGATGATTTCGATTTGGCTCCATGGATTGAGCAGGGGCGTGTCCTTTGGATTGCCCCCGGCGATGAGTCTTTGACCCTCCAGCAACAAGTCGAGGGCTGTCCGTATCTGAATCTACCCGGGCGTCGGAAAAGACTTTCCATTTGGCGTGGCAAGGTGCGAACCCTGCCTCCGGGATAACCTCATTAGATTTCGCTTCCGCCCACTGACGCTTCCTTTTACTCCACAAGCAGGAAAGAATCTATGACAGACCGCATGTCTCCGAATTCTGCCAATCCGCAAGATGACTATCTCGTTGAGTTTCACCCCGATGGCTCGATTCGAAGGGTCAGCCAGGATGAGGTTGCTTCTGAGATTAGCCCCACCTTCATCAAACGGTTTGAGGTGGCTGCTCGTCTTGGGGATGCGGGCCATCCTGAACAAGCCCTATCCGCCTACGAGGCTATCCTTGCACCGTTTGACGATGCCTCTGAACCCAGAGAAATGACGTTGGAGTTTTTAGGCAAGGTCGAGTTAGGCAAAATTTATTGCTTGATCGATTTACAACGGTTTGAGGAGGCAAAGACGCTGTGTGAAAGCTCTCAGATGCGGGATGTCTATGCCGATCAATTATCCACACCCAGCCTTTACGAATATTGTTTTGCTTATGCGAATATCCTTGGAACACTTGGCCAGGTAGCTGAGATGAATGAGCAGATTGTCGTCGCAATCAACATTGCAGTAGAACACTTAGAGGATCTCAAACGCTGTGAGCGGGCCTTTAAGCTGTCGCTCATCCATGGAAAAGAGAATCAGGCTTGGCCCTACTTACTGGAACAAAGTCACATCGCCTATCAATTTGGCAGCAACAATCGCAGCTTCTATCTACAACTGATTGCCGGAGAATTTGCCTTTTTTGCCTTACGCGGTTTGGGGCAAAAGGAAAGAGCCAGGAGAGGAGCCGAGAAGATTATCGAGCGATATCGACAAGCAGATGTTCCTAATAAGGTTCATGAATGGGAAGGTTTGCTAGCGTCGGTGCAGTGAGGTTTGCGCTTCTAGTTCGCCAACTTCCTGTGATTGCATTCCATGACTGATATCACTAAATAAAAGCGATGAGGGCGATCGCCCTAGCTATACTCATCCACTAAGACCCCACTGCGACCGACCGATCATCCTTTGAAGCTGTCGCAGCGCAGGGAATTCAGAACATGATCGGGTTTTGGGATTTTCTCGAACTCAATGTTTCCTTGAACAGAGATAGGGCATCTCCGTATAGTTAATCTATGACTTCTACACCTTTGTCGCAGGCTGCGTCGATGACGCCCCTCGCTGCGCTCCAGCATTATTTTGGCTACGACCAGTTTCGGCAGGGGCAGGCCGAAGTGATTGAGGCAACCCTGTCCAACCGCGATGGGCTAGTGGTGATGCCTACGGGGGGTGGCAAGTCCCTGTGCTATCAGCTCCCAGCGCTGCTGCAATCGGGGTTGACGGTAGTGGTGTCGCCGCTGATCTCGTTGATGCAAGATCAGGTGCGATCGCTCGAAGCCAACGGGATTGCGGCCACCTACCTCAACAGCAGTTTGAGTGGCGGGGAAGTGCGCGATCGCTATCAGGCATTGCGGGCGGGTGCCATCAAGCTGTTGTACGTCGCGCCCGAACGGTTGCTGGGGGAAGGATTTCTGGAATTTCTGGTGACGCTGGACGTGTCGGCCATCGCCATCGACGAAGCCCACTGCGTATCTCAATGGGGCCACGACTTCCGCCCGGAATATCGGCAGTTACGGCAATTGCGGCAGTGGTTTCCCCAGGTATCTATGACGGCGCTGACCGCCACAGCTACGGAGCGGGTACGCCAGGATATCCAGCAGCAACTTGACTTGCGCGATCCGCTAGTTCATATCGCCAGCTTCAATCGCCCCAACCTTTACTATGAAGTGCAATCGAAGGCCAAACGCTCCTACGAAGTACTGCGCCACTTTGTCAAACGCACCCCCGGTGCAGGTATTATCTATTGCCTCAGCCGCAAACGGGTGGATGAGCTGGCCTTCCAGTTGCAACAGGACAACATCGAGGCACTGCCTTACCATGCGGGCTTAAATGCCGCGACCCGCGCCGACCACCAGGAGCGCTTCACGCGGGATGATGCGCGGATCATTGTGGCAACGACGGCCTTCGGCATGGGTATCAACAAGCCCGATGTACGGTTTGTGGTGCATTACGACCTGCCGCAAAACATTGAGGGCTATTACCAGGAGTCGGGGCGCGCCGGACGGGATGGGGAACCGGCCCAATGCATCCTGTTCTTCAGCTACGGCGATATCCGCACCGTCGAATTCATGATCGGCAACAAGATCGACCCCAAAACGGGGGATCCCCTGGAAGCGGAGCAGAAGATTGCCCGACAGCAGCTGCGGCAAATTGTGGACTATGCCGAAGGCCAAGATTGTCGGCGAACCATTCAGCTCGGTTACTTTGGCGAATCCTTTCCTGGGAACTGCGGGAACTGCGATCGCTGCCTCAACCCCATTCCCCTAGAAGACTGGACGGTGGAGGCACAAAAGTTTCTGTCTTGCGTTGCCCGCTGCGACCAACGGTTTGGCCTGGTCTACATCGTCAATGTGCTGCGCGGCTCGAAGGAAAAGCGCATCCTAGAGAATCGCCACGACAAGCTTTCGACCTATGGCATTGGGCGCGATCGCACCGCCGACCAATGGAAGCAACTAGGGCGATCGCTTCGGCATCAAGGGTTGCTGGACGAAACCACCGACGGCTACAGCATCCTGCGGCTCAACGCCCTGAGCTGGGAAGTGATGCGGGGGCAACGCACGGTTGAGGTCGCCATTCCGGCTGCACCCAGCGTCCCTGAAGAGGCCGAAGTCAGCACCTCCCGGGAAGTGGCTGATGCGTTGTTCGATGACCTGCGCCGCCTGCGGAAGCAGCTCGCGGATAGCCGCAATATTGCGCCCTACATGGTGTTTTCCGATGCCAGCCTGCGCCACATGACAAAGCTGCTGCCCCGCGACCCGGCAACCCTGCTCAAGGTATCTGGGGTGGGGCGACAAAAATTGGAGCTGTATGGCGATCGCTTCCTCCAAGTCATTCGCGACTTCTGCGCCAGCCGCGAGGATATCCACCTCCCAGACCCGCCGCCATCTACGGACGGGGAGGAAACGGATACGGGCTACAAGGCACCGCTCCTCAAGCGCACGCAGTTTCACACCCTGGATCTGCATCTGGAAGGGCTGGATCCAGAGGCGATCGCCCAAAAACGCAACCTGAGTGTTCGCACTGTCATTAGCCACCTTAGTGATCTGATCGAATCTGGGCGTCGGGTGGATTTAGATTCCCTGGTGCCACCCGAACGCCAAACACAGATTTGGGATGCCTTTGATGCGTTGGGCGATCGCTTCCTGAAGGAAGTGCGTGCCCATCTCAACGAGCAATTTGACTACGACGAATTAAAACTTGTACGAGCAGCTTGGCGGCGATCGCACGATCAAGAATCCCAACCAAATCCAACAGATTAACCTCAGTTTTCACCTTTTCGTAGGATGCATTACCCTTTCAATAATGCATTTATTCTCATGCTTTGAGGCACCCAAAATTAGCTTGACATCCTTGACAAACAAAGCAAAAAAATAACGAGGAAATATTAAGAGGAACGTCACTATGAGTAAGACCAGGAGCTCAAGACTCCAACCATCTGAACCGATAGGCTTGCTTCATCTAGGTAGGATTTCAAAAGCTCCACTTTCTTTATTCAAATTCAAGCTAATCTAAAGTCCGTTGACCAAAAACTTTCATAAAAATATGCGTCGGACAAAGCCAAACGCATAATAAAGGATTGAATCAATTCAGTCTGCGGATGAAAAATTACATGCTACTGACTGTTGCGGACTTCGCTGTTGGGATAACCGTGGCCGAATGCCGAGATTCACGATTTTGGCCTTCCCAGTCAATTCCAATCACAGCATAGTTTTGTGCCGATTCACCCTGGACAGTATCACCGATTACCAATTCAGTTGCAGAATGAAAGGTTCCCACGAAACGACGGTGAACATCCATCAGAAGATATTGCATAGTGTCTCCTTATTCGGTTTAGAGAGAATGAATGAAAAGCAGGGATATCTTTTCATTAAATTGACAGCGAAGAAACTTGTCTCAAGGTCATTTTCCACCTTAAGCCTAGTTCTCATCTATCAAGATTGATCGAAGAGGTTGCGGTTTTTCTAGCTAGCTTGCATCAACAAACAGGTAGATGTTTTGTATTAACAAGCAGACAGACATAGAGAGTGAAACAAAGATTGAACTGCCTTGTAGAAGCCTATTCAAACCTACGGACTCAGAAGGTATTAAAAGTGATTCCAGGTAGCGTATTTCACTTTCATCTTTCCCTTCTTCTTCACTTATATATCAGTCGAATCGGATATGTCTCTGCTACGTTATGCTTTGCATCAGAGTTTGGAAAAGCTTTATAGTGTGCGCGTATTTCTTTACACCACGATCGCTCTTTTCAAAAAGGATTTTGTAGAAGTCGATGCATCATTCCTGAAAACCCAATACGTGCGGCAGATGAAAGCATTGGCAGCTTAGGTTAATCTAGTTAACAATCCTTTACATCTCGTCTTTACGATTCAGTATTATGCAAACGGCGATCGCACCCACTCAAGGACAAACCTGGAACTGGAACGGGCATTCCATCTACTATGTGCAGGCCGGAGAGCGTCGGTATGGGCGTCCACCCTTGCTGCTGGTGCATGGGTTTGGAGCCTCTACTGATCACTGGCGCAAGAACATCGCCGAACTGCAGCAAGACTTTGAAGTGTGGGCGATCGACCTGTTGGGGTTTGGGCGATCGGCCAAACCCGATCGGGTTTATAGCGGCAATTTGTGGCGGGATCAGTTGCGCGATTTCATTGCCGAAACCATTGGCGTCCCCGTAGTACTGGCGGGCAACTCCCTGGGCGGATATGCCTCGCTGTGTGTCGCGGCTCAATGCCCCGAATGGGCGGCTGGACTTGTGCTGCTCAACTGCGCAGGGCCATTCAGCGATGTGGGAGAGCCAGCGCCCAAGAATCCAGTGCAAGAGGTGGTGGGGAAAGTGATGCGATCGCTCCTCCTACAACCCCTCCCTAGCTTCCTCCTCTTCCAATATGTGCGCCGCAAGCAAACCATTCGCCGCACCCTGGAGAAGGTTTATCTCGACCAAACGGCTATCACCGATCAACTAGTGGAAGACATCTATCGTCCGTCCTGCGATCCGGGTGCCCCAAAGGTGTTTGCCTCGGTGTTCAAATCTCCCCAGGGTGAGCGCAATGATACGCTGCTCCAGCAAATGACCTGTCCTCTACTGATGCTCTGGGGCGAAGGCGACCCCTGGATGAATTCGCGCAGCCGGGGCGCAAAGTTCCGAGAGCATTACCCCACGTTGACCGAGCATTACCTGCAAGCGGGTCACTGTCCTCACGATGAGGTGCCGGGTCAGGTAGATAGTTTGTTGCGGGATTGGGTGCTGAATACGGTGATGGTCAAGGCTGAGGAGTAAGGCTGTGGTGGGTACTGCTCTATGAGATCTAGCGTTCAAACCTCGTAGGGCATGGGTGTGCAAGATCGTCGTTGATAGAGGGGATGGCAAGGTTGTCCTTGCTTGGTGATGCCGAGGCATTCGGGCGATCGCCCCATCTCCTCTAGTGTTTGGAGAACCCAATGGTGATGCCCTCGCCAGGTTCCCCGGTTGCCCCAGGCCAGAATCAACCGATCCGCTTGCTGTAGGGTGACGCGGAGATAGCGATCGTTGTCGCGCCCGACCGGATCATCTGCGCTGAATAGCTCTTGGGGATGAGTGGCTCGAAACGCAAAGAGGTTGACCACATCCAGGGAGCCATAACCCCAATCCCGCGCAAACCCCATACAGCGACGAATAGTGGGATCATCGCGCTCTGCATTGGCTGTGCTGGGGTTGAGCATGACAAAGGCGATCGTCGGTGCCTGCGGATCCCAACGCCGCCAGAGCCGATAGCGATACAGTCCAGAGGGATCAAACTCTGCGCCCCGCTCAATTGTGAGGGACGTGATAGGCGGGCGATCGATACAAGGGTTTATCAAAGAGCAGGCGATCGAGAGCATTCTTTATTAAATATATGCTCCTTAATATGCTCCTTGAAACCCTGCTGATTTCTAGATTTAGCGGCTAGTAAGTAGCATTCACCCTACGGGATGGGGGTTTGGGCGATCGCATTGGGTTTCATTCTGCTCAACACGACCCAGTGCTAATCAAAACCAACCTCCGGAAGTCGTTGACCCTCTCGTTGTTTCTAAAAGTGAAACCTTCCCTGCCAGCCAAACGCTACCCAGCATACTGGCAGTAACCGTCGAACTTAAGGAGTCATCCCGATGCGTCGTCCTTCCCGTGCGTTTGCGTCTGCACTACTGAGTACTTGCGTTGGTATCGCTGTGGTTGGTTGTGGTAGCTCCTATGCGCCCACGGAATCTGTGGCGAGTGACGAAGCCTTTTCGACAGCTCCAGAAGCCGTTCAAGAAACGGCACCTTCCGATGCTCCTGACGGAGGTGGAGCGAGAAATGTTGCGGAAGACGTGGCAGATGTCCCCGAAGCCATGCCGCAACTGGTGAAAACAGCCGCTATCGACCTTGAGGTAGAGTCTGTTTCTGAAACCTTGGATGCGATCGCCACCCTCACCCGCCAACAGCAGGGCGATGTGACGGGGCTGAATGAAAGTGTCCCCGAAAATGGCAGTTTGCATACGGCTTGGGTCGAACTGCGAGTTCCCCAGGCCAACTTGGATGCCACGTTAGCGGAGTTGGAAGAACTAGGAACCCTGCGCGACCAGCGCATCACCGCCGAAGATGTGTCTAATCAACTGGTTGACTTTGAAGCTCGCCTCAACAATCTGCGGCAGACGGAAGCCATGCTGCTCGAAATCATGGACCGGGCTGGCGAAATGGCCGATGTGTTGCGCGTCGCCCAGGAAGTGAGCCAGGTGCGGCAGTCCATCGAGCAATTGGATGCCCAGTTAGCCAATTTGCGATCGCGCGTTGCCTTTTCCACTGTCACCATCAACCTGCAATCCTTCTCCGCCGCCGCTGCCGAAGGGCGTCCTGTTAGCCAAGAACTGCGCGATACCTGGACGGCCTCGACCCGCAGCCTGGGCAACCTCACGGTGAGCCTGCTCAAGCTCTTGACATGGATCGCGGTCTACAGTCCCTACTTATTTATCTTTGTTGTGGCACCCTGGTGGCTCTGGCGCAGGTTGCGGCTCAGCGAAACGGTTACGCCAGCAATCAACTCGGGTGATTCTGGCGACAGCGCCTAATGTATAGCGCCGAATGCCTTACCGCCTCAGCCTTGAATGCCTGGCTTTCGATACCAACGCGATCGCCCAATTTGCTGATAGGCTGAGGGAGTTAGTCTTCCACCCAAAGGGTTCGGATGCGCCTGTGAACCTGAATGCCCTGAATTTTTTAAAGAGTCTACGACCAAACAATCGTCAATTTGCAGTCATCGGTCTGGGTCGATTTGGTCGAGCGGTTTCTTCTACCCTGCATACCATGGGCTATGAGGTTCTGGGCATCGACAGCGAAGAGAAGCGGGTCGATCAAGCCCTTTGCGATGAAATTGCCTCCCATGTCTTGCAGTTAGATGCCATGCAACCAATGGCACTGAAGGAAGCCGGGGTGTTCGAGTTCGACACGGTAATCGTCGCCATCGGCAACTACATTCAAGAGAGCATCATCACCACCCTCAATTTGAAGGAGGGTGGTGTTCCCCACATCGTAGCCAAAGCCTCCACAGAAATCCACGGCAAGCTGCTAGAACGGGTCGGAGCCGATCATGTGGTTTTCCCAGAGCATGAGATGGGGTGTGAGCTGGCGCGATCGCTCACCCGCCCTGGCATCCTCGATCGGTTTGAGGTGGATCCAGACCACAGCATCGTTGAAATTGTCGTTCCCAAAGAGTTTGACGGCAAAACTATTCTGGATCTGGGGTTGCGATCGCGCTACGGCCTCAACGTGATCGCTGTCGGGCATGAAGATTCTTCGTCGCAAATCAATCCCAGCCCTGCAACAGTTCTGCAAAAGGACATGATTCTTGTTGTGATTGGATCGAATAAAGGAATTAACCAACTTCCGGTTTAACGGTTTAACCATGTATGTGATTGGGTTGATTAGTGGAACATCGGTCGATGGCATTGACGCCGCGTTGGTTGAGATTACGGGTGCCCCCGATGACCTGGCAGTGCGGCTGGTACGGGGAGAAACGCATGCCTATCCCGTGGAGCTGCAATCGCGCATCCTCGACCTGTGCCACGGTGCTAGCCTTCCGCTAGAGGAACTCGCCGACATTGATGAGGCGATCGCCCACTGCTTTGCCGAAGCAGCCTTAGAGGTGCAGGGAGACGATCGGATCGATCTCATCGGCTCCCACGGCCAAACGGTGTTCCATCGACCGCGTCAGGACAATCGCTCCGCCTATAGCCTCCAACTGGGGCGAGGATTGGCGATCGCCCAGCGCACAGGTCTGCCAACCATCAACAACTTTCGCCAAGGCGATATCGCAGCGGGCGGGGAAGGAGCGCCCTTAGCTCCCGCAGTAGATGCGGTCTTGCTGCGCCATCCTAAGTTCAACCGCTGCGTTCAAAATATTGGCGGCATCGGCAATTTGACCTACCTCCCAGCTCAGTCCAAGGAAGACACCGACATTGTGGGGTGGGATACGGGTCCTGGTAATGCCTTACTCGACCTGGCCGTGCAGCAGCTCACCGATGGCACCCAGCGCTATGACCAGGATGGTGCATGGGCAGCCCAGGGAACCCCCTATCTGGAACTTGTGCAGCGCTGGCTCGACCATCCCTACTTCCACCAAACTCCCCCCAAATCCACAGGGCGTGAGCTGTTCGGTCAAGATTTCTTGAACCAATGCCAGCGGGATGCCGATGACTATTCCCTGACCTCTGTTGATTTTCTGGCCACCCTGACAGAACTAACGGCGCTCTCCATTGCCGATAGCTATCAGCGGTTTTTACCCCAATTGCCGGATGAGGTTCTCGTGTGTGGAGGCGGGAGTCGCAATCCGTATTTGTGCGGTCGCCTCCAGATTGCTTTGCCGATGTCTACCGTAAAAACCACGAGTGAGGAAGGGCTAGATGCGGATTTCAAGGAGGCGATCGCCTTTGCGGTACTGGCATACTGGAGAAGGCATCAGCATCCGGGGAATCTACCGACGGTAACGGGCGCAGAACACCCTGCTTTGCTGGGCGAGATTCATCTTCCGGTTAAAAGCGCCCATGTTAGGATGAGTAGCCATCCGGGGCGAAACAGGCACCGAATCGGACACTCTTAGGAATAGTTACCGTGTCTCACAGGTTTTTAGTTGAAGCGGGACGTTGGACGATTGAAGGTAGTTGGCTGGAGCGGGACGGCCTACCCGTGGTCGTTAAGGGAAAGACCCTCATTGCCTGGAGTCGAGATAACTGGTTCACGATGGTGACCAAGCTTGCCTTTCCCGATTCAGAACGGGAGGAAATTGCATTGCAGTACCGGGGACGACTGAATGCGGGCGATCGCCAATACAACTTTGTTCTACAGCACAGCACCTTGGGGCGCGTCGAAGGCGAAGGCTGGCTGGCACCCGAATCCATCGTTCAGCGCTATTGGGTACTGGGCGATCGCCAACGCCGCACCGGGTTCGAGACGCTCTACTCCCTCGACCGCGACCGCTACTACCTGTCGAGCAGCATCATGGCCGGACATTATCTCCAAAGCACAATGGAAGCCCACCTAGAGCGACAACCAATGTAACAGGTTGGGGCATCACCCACTCGTCGAATATCACTCCCAAAATGTCACAAACCTAGACAGGACATTGTTAGAGGATTTGCTCAATAATAGTAATATCAAGTCCGATCTTCAGCAGGCAGTGGGCTATGACAGTGTGAAGCGGATCAAGGGGCGTAAACGCTTTGCGCTGGTCGATACCTTAGGTCTCATTTTGCGAGTACAGGTGATGGCCGCGAATGCGGGGGAGCACAAAGGGGGAAAGCAGGTCCTCCAACGAGCCAAACCACAGATGGGAAAGCAGCTTAAACGATTTCATACTAATTCGCTAAGAACCCACTACAGATTATTTTTTGAAAGCCGCGCACTGCGCGGCTTTCAAAAAATAATCTGGTTTTGGTTTTCGTAGAATTGGTATCACACCCTATGGGTGGATGGAGGCTTTGACAGCGCTCCATTTTTATAGTGATACTTCGGCAATCGCCCCAACGCAGCCCCAGCTTCCATCAAGAGGACTTTGAGCGATTTTTCATGCACAGCTTATCGCTGATTGGCTAGAGAAACCCTTGTATTTCAACAACTCTGGCTTTTCTCAGCAAGCCTTAAATAGTTTATAGTGAATGGCGCTTGAACCCGAACTAAACTGATGGGTCTAGCAATGTACCGAATACCTTGTCGATTGCGCGTGTACGATTTCCAAAAAGCTTAAGAAGATTCCCTCCTTCTGTAGGAAAAGTAACGATTTAACTCCTTACTCCGAATCATGTAATTGGCAATCAAAGCATTGAGCAGCGCCAGAATTAAACTCCCAATGATCATGACAAAGTTTAGTTGTGAACTCAGTGCCACAACCACCAGTATGAGTGCTACGACCATCAGGCTACAAAGAGTGACCAGTAACCATTTTGCCCATTTTTTCCCTTGCAGCGTGAAGTACATCACGACGATGGTGATTAGAATGCGCCCGATCGCCCAACGATCTTGTATCGGGATGACCAGCGAGAAATCTATCACGCACAGCAATACGAACATGACCAGCAAGTTCCTGCGAGCGTTCAGTGCAGATTGATCCAGGCGGTTCATAAGACGGCATCCAACTCCAACAACGCATGGGTAGTTTTTAGGATAAAGGTTAAGTGCCTCGGTATAGTTAAAACTCAAATCCTAGAACCCTATGCCACCCGAGCAGCGGGGGCGGCATAGGGTTCTAGGATTTGAGTTTTAATTGCACCTACCGACTTATTATTTCTGACCAGAGGGGAATGTCCTCGGTAGGGCGGCGGGCGTAGAGGGCAACCGTTGTGAGGTCGGGAGCGATTTCCGGGAGTAGCGCTTGGAGGATTGTGACGGCGGTAGTGCGATCGCCCTCCACATTGTCTCCAATCAGCAGCACATCCAAGAGAGCATCGCGCTGGCGAATTTTAACTTGTAACCCCGGTTGATTCAGGTTACTGCGGAGTTGAGAGGCGATCGCCTCGGCCAAATTGCTGTTGCCGGGAGCGGTCGGAGCCACGGGCGGGGCGGGGGGCGGGGTTTGCCAGTGGATGGGACTGCTGCGTCGGGTCTGGGTGGGCATGTCGTCCGCCACCAAGGTTGTCAGCTTTTCATTTTCTAGGTTGGGCATCACCGCCAGTCGATTTGCCTGGTTTTCCAAGGTTTTCTCGAACAGGTTCCGCACCAGTCGCCCATTGCCGAAGGAGCCATCGCGCTGCTTATACAATTGCGTAAACTCCCCTTGCAAGCGATCCTCTGCGGCTTCGGTGAGGTTAAAGTGGCTCTTTTTCGCCATCATTTTATAAATCGCGACCAGTTCGTCGGGTTTATAGTCATTGAAATAGAAATAGCGATTGAAGCGGGACTTGAGGCCGGGGTTTGACTCGATGAAGTTGCGCATTTCGTCGGTGTAGCCCGCCACAATGACAACCAGGCGATCGCGATAGTCTTCCATCCGCTTCAGCAGCGTATCCACCGCCTCTTGCCCAAAGTCGCGCCCTCCACTCTCGCGGGGAACCAACGCGTAGGCTTCGTCGATGAACAGCACCCCATCCAGGGCTTTTTCCACCATCTCATCGACTTTCTTAGCGGTCTGACCGATATAGCCAGCCACCAACCCCGATCGATCCGTTTCCACCAAATGGCCTTTTTTCAAGAAGCCTAGCCCTTTGTAGATGCGGCTCATCAACCGAGCGACCGTGGTTTTGCCGGTTCCAGGCGGTCCGCCGAAAACAGCGTGCAGCGACACAGGGGTAGCGCCCAAACCGCGCTCCTGACGAATTTTCTGGACTTTCAGGAAGTTGGTCAGGGTTTGCACTTCGGTCTTAATGTTGTCTAGCCCTACCAGGCTGTTGAGGTGTTCTAGAGCTTGCTGCAGGGTTTTTTCCAGGTCTTCGGGAGCCGCAGGTGGTGGCGGTGGCGGTGGCGTTTCTGAGTTGGCCTTGGATTCGGTCGGGGACTTTGTCGGAGCCGATTTGGCCGGAGTTGGAGCGATCGCCCGTGCCCGTGTGGCCAACTCTTGCTCATAGCTTTCCACTGGCTGGAAATGGTGCAACTGCTTCCAAATCTCCGATACAGCTTCCATGCCCGCCATGCTGATGACCCCATCGGCCTTCACCAGCACCTGCGCAAATTTGTGGATTCCATTGGTTGCGGCATCCAGGTAGTTAGTTCCCCGCTCGTCATCGAGCTTGTTGAGGAGCGTTGGCAGGTTGAGTTCATCCCCTGGTTGGCGCTTCGCTAGCTCCAGCAGAATCTTCAGGATTTCCTTCTGATACTTGAGACGATCGTTTGTGGAAAATTCCCACTTCTCCGACGCTCTCAGCATGCCCTCATCCTGCTTAATCAAGCCATAGATGGTGAGATAGGCTAGCAACTCACTGGAGCTGATTTCCTGAGTACTGCGCCCACAGATTTTAACGACCTTGGCCAGATCTAGCAGCACTAGGTCAACGTAGCGCGGATCCAGGGCCAGAATGGGTTGCAGAGTCTTGTGGAGGAGCTTTGCTTCGTCTTTGACCTGACGGAACCCAACAATTTTTCGGAAATCCACGGACGACTCCTTGACAACAAATGTAAAGATGGCAGGCGGCAGGATGGCGCAATCATCAGAACCGCTACCATCTTAGCCCCTTGACTTTGGGCAGCGAAATTCTCCCGACAACTGCCCTTACATCAGGGTTGTGGAGACCCCCGCCCATACCGTACATTCAAGCAGTGGAGCCGTTGCTGCTCCCCTACGAATCGCCAATCAAAACCCATGAAAGACAAAGTTTTACGCTGGTTAAATACCGCTTTAATGTTCAACCTGTTTTTTGTGATGGCCGGAGCCGGGTGGTTTGCTGCGGCTGTCGTGGGGCGATCGCTCGACCTCAACCTAGGACTCGATCTGTTTTACAAACTCTGGCAACCCGTCTTCAATCCGGCGATCGGACTGCTGATTCTTGGCTCTCTGGTTAGTGGTATTTCCGGCTGGGTGAGCCGCAAATTTGGCAGCACAAACTCTTAAACGCCCATCAAACCCATAATTGTTAGGTCGGGTAGAACGAACGCGAAACCCAAAAAGCGGAAAGGTTTCGTTTGGTGTCACTTCGTTCTACCCAATCGACGCAACAGAGGTTGTCGCAACAGACGTTGTTCCTGTAATTGCAACTTGAGTCACCAGGACTTCATCCAATGCCAAACTACGCCATCCGCACGATGACGCGCCACGAACTCGATTTGGCGGTGCGCTGGGCAGCCGCAGAAGGCTGGAATCCGGGGCAGCATGATGCGGGCAGCTTTTACGCGACAGATCCAAGCGGTTTTTTGATGGGATGGCTAGATAATGAGCCTATCGCATCGATTTCTGTTGTCAAATACGGCGAGTCTTTTGGCTTTCTTGGTTTCTACATTGTTAGATCAGAATTTCGGGGACAGGGCTATGGCTTCCAAATTTGGCAAGCGGGTCTGGCCTACTTGAAAGGCCGAATGATCGGGCTGGATGGTGTGGTTTCCCAGCAACCCAACTACCTCAAATCGGGGTTTCAACTTGCCTATCGCAACATCCGCTACGAAGGCTTTAGGCAAAATACCCCGCATCAAGCCGCCACGATTCCGGCTGTGCCATTATCCTCTTTACCACTGGCCAGCATCGTTGCCTACGATCGCTCCTTTTTCCCTGACGATCGCCAAACCTTCTTGCAAGCTTGGATAACCCAGCCCGGTAGCACCGCCCTTGGTGTTGTCGAAAACCAGACGCTCTTAGGCTATGGTGTCCTTCGTCCTTGCGTTCAGGGCTATAAGGTTGGTCCACTATTCGCTGAAAATGCAGAGATTGCAGAAGCATTGCTGAACGCTTTGATCGCTCAAGTTGAGCCGGATCAACCGTTTTATCTCGATGTGCCGGAAGTGAATCCTGAAGCGGTGGCGATCGCCCAAAAGTACAGCATGACCAGCATGTTCGAAACTGCCAGGATGTATCGACCAACCATCCCACAACTCCCAACCCACAAGATTTTCGGTGTCACAACCTTTGAGCTGGGATAAGCGGCTCTAAAGAAGTGGTGTTAGGCCAAAGCTATGCCTCAGCGACGCCGACGAGCGTTGACGCGAATCAGGAAAGCTCGACTCAGACCGGTATCCCAGCCGCGTATCTGCACCCGAATGCGACTTCGAGTAATGGTGCCTGTAATGCGTGTGTTCTGGCGCATCGTGTAGGGCCAAGGCGTTACAATGCCGAGTCCAATGTCACGCAAAGACGTAATGCTGTTGACCGCCAACGCTTCTGCTTGATGTGTGTTGCTCAGCCGTCCCGTAATCCGTCTGCCATTTTGTCGAAAGCTCCAATATTGCGCTAAGTAGCCGCCTCGGAAGTTATAGGGAATAGCGGAGAAGGTTGAAAATGCCCCGAGGCGATTCGCCGCGATTTCTGAGGGTCTGGATCCAATACTGAAGTTGAAAGGATTGCGCTCCCGAATACCCGCTGCGGCTTTAGGGCGTCCTATCTGCACGACAGCGCCTGTCTGGTGGTTCGACACCCTCTCGATTCGCCCCGTCAGCACATTACGAAAGCCAATGCGAATGCGCGATCGCCCGCGATAGATGCCAAACAAACGGCGAATGCGTTGGGGAATAGTGGGGGCGGCGGCGGAACTACGCCCTTGCAGAGAGGGTGGAGTCCAGTCCAAGTCAGCCGTTGATGGAATTGGAGTGGAAGAAGGTAGGAGGGCATTCATCTGCCGTGCAAATGTACGTTGGTTTACACGCCGTTGATTCACAGATGGTGTTTGTGTCATAAGACTCACTCTGAAAGCAAAAACATGCCTATGCTATGACGCCTATCCTCCAAGGAGTATGAGACTTTAGAAGATTTTTAGCTTGTAGATGATTTTATTTATATCTATCAATATTTATACTGATTCTCTGGTAACTAATTTGACGACGTGAGTGGGTTGTGGCGATCGGTGTATGAGAGCCGTCAGGCTCATGCTGAAAGGTCTCATTGTTTCCTCTGTCGCCAATCCCAATCCGTTGGAATAGGATGGATAGACGGTGCAAGTCTCTCCATTTCTCACCGTTTGTCTTTCACCCTAAAGCCCAATTTTTCATGGAATTGAATGAGGAGTTTCGACAGGCCACCCTGCGTCTCGCACGAACAGGTGATCCAGGAGCGATCGCCCAGTTGATCAATCGTGCCCTGAAGCCCAAAGCGATACAGGCTAAGGTAACGCGGGGGGGCGATCGCCTCAAAATCATGCTGGAAGGGGCAACGGTTCCGGATCAGGGGGAAATGGTTACCTATCTACGCAACAGCCTGACCCGGTTAGGCGCAGCGGAGATTCGTGCGGCGCAGGTTTATGGACGGCAAGCCTTTGCAGCGAAACCCGCTTGGATGCAGCAATTTACCCTCAATCCCCCTGCTAGTGCTGCTGTAGACGCTGTACCGACAAGCCGTCCTCAGCCTCAGGTTGTGCCCCTGCGTCCCAATTCAGCCCCAGCCCGTCAACCGAGATCCACTTCAACTGCTGCTGCTTCAACCTCACGGCAGTTGCAAATCGCGTTTGGGGCGATCGCCGCCGTGATCTTCATGCTGGTTGGCGCAAACATTCGCAGCATCATGAGTATGCTGACGGGCACTCCCGTTCTCATTGCCCGCTCGGCAGGCTCAGATGGCTTCTATGAAGCTCCAATCGTCGAGCGTATTCATGGCATCCCAGTGGTAGACGTCATCTTTAACGATCAGGTCTTTCCCATGATGGTGGACACCGGGGCGAGTGGAACATTGATTACTCCGCAAATGGCGTCAGATCTGGGGGTGCGCCCAATTGGGCAAGTCACGTCCTCGACCGCGAATGGAGTTGCTGTATTTGACGTGGGCTATGTCCGCAAAATCGAAATCGATGGCGCAAAGGTGGCCAATGTCCCTGTAGCCGTAGGATTAGCAGATCTGGAAGTGGGTCTTTTGGGGCATGATTTCTATCGCTACTTTGATATTTTGATCCGCGAGGATGTGGTGGAGTTCCACCCTCGCTAGCGAAATTTGTTGTCGCGTTATGCACCCAGACAAGACCTAATCATCTTTTGAAAGATACGCGTCTCAGAACTTTCAGGAGATGATGGGTCTCACTTAAGGAGTGCATCTCAGTTATGCAGTGAGCAAAAGTACTCAGTGAACGGTCGAAAAGAGACGCGCTAAGGTTGATTCATTCAACCAGCCCGAAGGAGTCTGTCGATGGATAGTGCCAAAGAAGCCCAAATTGCCGCT
>JBCBSJ010000039.1:0-30057 GCA_039819245.1 Cyanobacteria bacterium J06638_20 | reverse complement strand
GAAGTTTTCCGCACGACCATTGTGCTGCGGGAAATAGAAGGCATGGCTTACGAGGAAATCGCTGAAATCACTGGGGCGTCTTTGGGGACGGTCAAGTCTCGGATTGCCCGAGCGCGGCAACGGTTACAGCAACAGTTGCAAGCGTATCTGAATGGCTAATGGTGTCCTGGCTGCGTCAGCGGCTCTGATGACCAACGCGGAGATCAGACTGCTGGCGACAGGCGATTGCTCGACTTACCCAAAAAGAGTCCGCGCATTTTAGAGATCTACGGTAAGTTGGGCAGCAAGGTATGGGTTGATCGCCGTTAGGTTTTAACGGCATAGCTGAGTCCCTCGATCGGATCGTTTTAGGCTTTGATGAAGCTGGCATGTGATCCTTCTGAAGCAAGAGAGTCCGGTCAGCAGGGTGGGAACAATAGGCGGTACAGTCTTTTGATCGAATGTAAGGCAAAGGGTTTGAAGGGCAAGGGGATTGGGATTATAGTGTTCGCAGGTACGGCACAAGGCCAATCAGTGAGAGTTGGACTGGGTAATGACAGGTAGATCTTCTACCTTGAGTTTTCGATTTTGATTCTTGACGATTTGAGATTTACTCTCTATTTGCAATGTGAGGCGCATGATGAGTGCTGAGTTTAAGAACCAATGGCAAACACCCGAAGAACCGCCAACAGCATCGTACCCGTTTCAGAACGATGCAGGTTTGGGCTCTTCTTATGCCAGTGATGCAGAAACGAGCGAGATCGGCTGCCGGGGCGATCGCTTTGAACTGCTGAGTGCCTACCTGGATGGTGAGGTGACGGCCGCCGAACGGCATCAGGTCGAAACCTGGCTCGCGACAGATCCTCAGATGCAGCAACTGCACGCACGATTGTTGGCGCTGCGCCAAGAGCTACAAACCTTTGGAACCATGCAACCTCCCGCAAGTGTGTCAGCGGATGAGACAGTGGCGAATGTAATGCAGCGCTTAGATCGCCGCCCCCGGCGGGTGGTGCGTTGGGGTGGGGCCGCGATCGCCGCAACACTAATCGGTGCTGTCACACTGATGGTTTCACCGATAGGTCGATCGCCTGTCGGGCAGTTTGCTGAGACACCTGCTTCCGACACATCTGCAGCGGGGTTGCAAATCGCTCTGGATTCCCCAGTGATTGACATTCCCAATGTTGATTCTTTTTCTAATGTGACGCAGTAAGCAAAACTCTCAGGGCTTAGGCAGAACTCATGTCTTCCTGATTCAGCGTGCCTAAATCTTGGGGTGTAGGCATACAGTGCCTACACCCCAAAAGCTTTTGTGAGAATGTGCTTTGGGACTTCAGGAGAGTGGCGTTTGGTGCGATCGCCATAGTCCATCCTCGATCTGGATGCCGCCCATTGCTTGCGCCCGTTCCGCAGTCATTTGGTAAAACCACACGCGCCCTATCGGCTGCCGATTTTCATCCACCACGTCAATTTCGATGCGATTGTAATCGTTCGCTTCGGCGGGGCGTTGGGGTTCATAGTCTTCTAGCTCATCCAATTTATTCAGTAACGTTGGGTTATCAAATTCCAGCACATAACCGTAAACATCCCCCGTACCAGGCGTTACGGCAGGATAACCAGCGGGTAATGCGTAGAGGTTACCCTGGGCGATCGCGGCAATCGCTCGATGCACTTTACCTTCACAGAACCGCTGGTAATTTATCTCTCCAGGTTTTAAGGTGCCGTAAACAAAGACTCGGATCATTTCAGGAACTTATTGCCGTAACGCTCAAACCCTAGAGCTTTTCTGAAGGAACTGAGGGCGAAACCTCAGGGTTTACCGGGATAGATACATTGGGCTGAAGAGAACGAACAGCGCGTTGTAAGGCATCTTTGCGATCGATGAGCCAGTGACTGTTGGGCAGCAAGGCCGCTAACCCCATGCTTTCTAAACGGGTCTGCGTCTTTTTGTTGGCACCCACCACATAAACCTGACAGTTCATATCCAGGGCATCTTGAATCATGTTCTCGATGGCCAAGGATGCGGTGACGCCCATGTGTGAGACATTGCTGAGGTCGAATATAACAGCGTGGCTATCTTGGAGAGCCGCATGTTCGCGGGCGATCGCCTTTGCGACGCCAAAAATCATCGGACCGCTTAGGTAGAATAGCAGCACCTTGCCCATGCCCTGATCCAACCACATCTGCTCTTCGGGGGCGAGGGGAATGTCGTCGTCAGAATCGCTCACCACCTTGACCCCTTGAGCTTGCAGTTCGCTTAGGCGATCGATAGTCAAGATGTTAGCAATAAACACGCCAATCCCAACGGCAGCAATCAAATCGACAAACACCGTTAGGAACAACACCCCATACATGATGACCGTGCCACGGGTCGAAACTTTGTGCGCCCGCTTCAGGAAACTCCAATCCAGAATGTCGATTCCGACCTTGAAGGCAATACCAGCCAGCACTGCCATGGGAATAACTTGGGTGAGTTGGGCGGCTCCCAAGACTACCACCAGCAAAATGCCAGCCCGGGTTAGCCCGGAAACAGCGGAGCGTGCCCCTGTCTGAATATTAACGACGGTGCCCATTGTGGCTCCAGCACCAGGTAAGCCTCCACAAAGTCCAGATACCAAATTCCCAATCCCCTGCCCGATGAGCTCTTTGTTGGAATCATGCTCTGTGCGGGTAAGACTATCGGCGATGACAGCAGTGAGTAGCGTGTCGATGCAGCCCAGCATCCCCAACACCGCCGCATCAATCACCATGCCGGTTATCTGACCGGGAGTGAAGGATGGAACGATCAAAGTGGGCAGTCCCATCGGGATTTCGCCAATGCGACGGATGTCGACCTCTCCAATCAAGGTAAGTGAAAGCGCGGTACCTATCAGCAACGCGAGCAGTTGGGGGGGCGCATAGCGTGTGAGCTGGCGCGGGGTTAAGAAGAGGACGGCAATGGTGACCAGGGCTAGCAGCAACTCGATGGGCTGTAGGTTCGCAATCAAATCAGGGAGATGACTCAGCGTTCCCATGACACCGCCAGGAGGGCTGTTCTGTCCCAGTAATGGCGCAATTTGCAGAATGATCAAAATTACCCCAATGCCGGACATGAAGCCAGAAATCACACTGTAGGGCATCAGCGTGACATATTTGCCCAGCCGCAACGCGCCGAACAGAATCTGGAAAATACCCGCCAGCATGACGACGGTAAAGGCGATCGCTAAACCATTGTCGGGGTCGCTAGCAATCGCCGCGCTGATGACTGCGGTCATCACCACAGTCATCGGGCCAGTGGGTTCCGAAATGAGCGTTGGTGTGCCGCCAAATAGCGCAGCGAAAAAGCCGACGCAGACAGCTCCATAGAGCCCGGCAGTTGCCCCTGCTCCCGAGGCGACGCCAAAGGCTAGCGCCAGGGGCAACGAGATAATAGCAGTTGTCACGCCTCCAAATAAGTCGGCACGGAGGTTGCGGGAGTGAATCTGATTAGTGAGTGACATAGAAGAAGTACGGTTGAAGGTTCACCAGAAACATCGATTCAGGCAGGCTAGGCGGACTCAAATCGTACAGAAATTAGGTTCGCCACCGCGATCGAGCCGTGCGGACAGCGGTCGATGAACCTGCAGCCAAAACCAAGAGGACTTAGGCATTTCGTTGATGGGTGGACGCGACGTGCCCCACTCATCAACGAATGTATTCAGGATGACGCAAGTTTTGCGTAAGTCCTGACCAATAAGCTAATAGGACAATGAGCTGATAAGTCAGTTAGCTGATATGTACAGATATATCCCAGTCCAGTCCTCTTGTGAATGGCGATCGCCGCATTTCAGCGCAATTGAATTTCTGGTTCTGGAGTCGTTGATGCTCAATACGCCAAGTGAGGGGTTTGTGGTGGGCGTTTACAATGAAACCCAAGCCTTGAAGCAATGCTGGGGGCAATGTTTATACAGGAGATAAGGGTGTGGTTGCAGAATACCAAACACAGGCCAAAAACGTTTTGGGAGAGCCGCTTCAAGCCTGTTGTACCAATCCAATGACGGGCTTTTTCCGCACGGGGAAATGCGAGACGGGGCCTCAGGATACAGGCGTTCATGTAGTTTGTGCTGAGGTAACAGAGGAGTTCCTGGCTTTTACCCGCCAGCAAGGTAATGACCTGAGTACCCCGATGCCCATGTTCAATTTTCCCGGTTTGAAACCGGGCGATCGCTGGTGTCTATGTGCGGCACGGTGGAAGGAAGCCTTGGATGCAGGCACAGCCCCACCCATTGTGCTGGCGTCTACCCACGAAGCTACGCTTAAGTACATGCCCTTAGAAGTACTGAAGGAACATGCGATCGATGAGTAGGTTTCTTTTCTAATCCGGTCTGATGTCAGCAAGGTGTTGTTAGAACCGGGTCTATATTCAGCTTCTGGCTTCAGACATGGATGAACCAGAACTTCGTTCCGGCTCATCTCCCATTCAGTAAGCCTGATGAAACTTTAGGCTCCCAATACTCTTTTGGAGCGATCGAGGTAGCGTCGGCGATCGGCTAGCCCATTCTTGCCGCCATTGACAAGCCGTGTGACTCGCAGCAAGTCATCTCGGTCGGCAGCACCATTGATTTTGCGCGTATCCCAGTACCAACCCCCAACCAGTACGGCGTATTGTGGTGATGCCACCAAGTCGGGGTTGGAAACGAAATCCATGCCCATAGCATCGGAGAATTGCTTGTAGTTGTAGCGTCCTGTCAACTGAATGACCCCGCGTCCCATGTAGCGCCGACCATCCCCACTACTCACATTGCCCAAGTTGCGTGCTAACCGGGATTGGGGTTCGTAGCGACGTTGGGCATCCGTTGGACCCCAAATTTCCCGTAACCAACGGAATCCGCCACTTTCATGCAGAATCTGGCCAAAGAAGTGGGAAATGCGCAGAGGTGTGTTGATCTGGAATCGATGGCAAGTCTCATTGATACCGGGCATCATCGCTTGAATCCGGTCTTTGTGCTGTTTAGATCCGACGATATCCAGCATTTGCTCTAGGGTGACGTAAGTTTGGGCCGGGGCACCATAGGTGGCTGGGGCAATCATCATGTTGGGCTCGGGAGGCGCTTCTTCTCGCAAGATGAATAAGCGAGTATAAGGGGCACTCACAGCCGCCCGGAGAGGCAAGTCCGATAGCTGACGAATCCAATTGTCGACTTCGCCATCCAACTCATCGAGTTCTGGAAGTGCCATCATTAAGTCTTCTAGGCGATCGGTCGCGCCATCGCGATATTGCTCAAAGGTAAAGGCGTCGCTATAAATGCCGTGATAAGGCGGAGCGCCTTCTTTAGCGGGGGGTAAGTTTGAGAGCTGGCGAATGGCACGATCAACAAAATAGTCAGCCTCGTGAGGCTCAGCGGGTAGTTGCAGGAGAAGTTGCTCTAGCCGATCCAGACCAAGCTGACGATAGGCATTTAGTTTATCTTTTTCTATTGTGGTTTCCATTGGTAGTGACCCCCTTGATGTTTCGTCGTGAATGGGCAACTGGAGAGAATGCAAATGGCTTCTTGTGGTTGTTCCACGCGTGAAAGATACGCACATTCTGCCCCGATGGATTTTCTGTCTTCAGACCCAGCGATCGCCCCAACAAGTTCTGTTTGAGCCGCCCTGATAAACCACCAGGAAAATCCAGTACTCAATAAGCTACTCGGCTAGCCGTCGGCTGAAAGATGGGGCGCGATCGCCACCTTTTCCTAGAATTATCAACGATTAGGGAAAAAGTAACGTTTAAGACAGATTGCACGTTGCTTGAAATTAGCCTTCTCATTCAGTTACGCGGGTTTCCAGAAATTGGGTGTAACCCTTGCAGTAGAAGAGTTGTACAAAAAGAGACCCTACAAGAATGTCCCAAAAAACGCCTAATTTAAAGAATGCTGTGGTAACGTAACAATCCCTATGGCGTACAGCCCCAGAGATTGTTGCTTGAGGGCATGGATATTCGGATGAGGTGCGGATAGCCTGTTGCGATCGCACGATCTTCCAGGAAAGAGAAAAGCTCGTAGGCACTGTCTTTTCTACGGGTATGGATCTGATTTGGCGATCGCCCAATCTTCTTGGGTGAGGGTTATAGGTTTGTTGAACAGCACCATAGTGGTCGTCTGATTCTCCTCAAAGCCAATACGTTTGTAGAATTGCTGCTGGTTTGTCGTCATGAGATAGACCCGCTCCGCCCGATTTACATGGGGATGCATCAGCACGGTTTCCACGAGCTTGCGCCCTAGCCCTGCACCCTGATAGTCAGGATGAATCACGACGTCCCAGATGGTGGCACGGAAAATGCCGTCGGAGGTTGCCCGCGCAAACCCGATGAGGTGCTCGCCATCCCATGCGGTGACGACAGGGTTGCTGTTGCGAATGGCGATCGCCAAATCTTCTGCCCGTCGATCTTTAGCCCAAAACGCCGCGACCCGGAACAGCGCTTGAACCTGAGGAATATCGATCAGGCGACCGTTGTTGTCAGCGGCTAGCCCCTCATGTAAACAGAACTGAACATGCCGAAAATCCATGACTAACTCCCCTCCAAAACGACGTAAGTAACCATCCTGTAACCCGTGTAATTGCTGCCATTCCTCCAATCCCCCTCAGCCCTTACTTTCACATTCAAGGCGATCCAGATAGGGGCTCTCAAAAAATATCTGGATCGAGATGGATATCTAGGGTAAGGATGTTGGAAAGATGCACTGCAAGCCGTCGGCTCTATGAACCTATGCAGACAACGAAGTGGACGCTGTCCTTTAAGCGATTGTGAGACCGAACGATTGTGAGATTAAGTGGTTGTGAGATTGAGCGATCGCAAGAACTGCTATGCCATGAAAACGGATGCAACATCAGAATGCCAAATCTCGTCATGACTTCTGCTGAATCTACTGGAAGGGTTGGAGGTAAACCTTCACCCATCGGCACCATCTCAGCAACCAATCCGGATCTAAAATTCAGGAATTCCTGAAACGGTATGAGATGTGACAGACAAATTAGGGAATACTTTCCTCCTTTCTGCACAATCGTTTCAGTACAAAAAGATAACGGTTTCTTCCTAAACTGAACAGTGGAGAAAGTGAAAAAATCGTCAAGGGTTGATGACTTACGATGCAAGATGATGCTCCGCTCCGGAGAGCGTTCGATCATCCAAATCCATTCACTATCATTTTTGAGGGACATAACGGTTTGAAACTTGGTTGGAGACTATCGCACGACTGCAAACAGCAAATGCAGCCTGATTCCTCGGTCAATACATCCATGGCGCATGAACTAAGGTCTCGGCAGAAGTGGCGATCGCGCCCTTTGCTACGGGTCTTTGCCGTATTCCTGCCTATCCTGCTATTCAGCGGAATTCTAGGCACGGGATTGGAGCAAGCCTGGGCACAACGCCCCCAAGAGCCACTATCAGTTGCCGCTGCATTGGACATGTCGGGGGATAACCTGGAGCGCTCTTCGGGTATTGAGCCAGATATCACTTTGGCATCTCTGGATGTCATACCTGAGGATCTTCAACTTGGGCAAAGCGTCTATCTGCGCGAATGTGCGAGCTGCCATGTTGCTCCTTCTCCTGCTGTGCTGCCAACCCAAACCTGGGCGAGGTTGCTGGTATCGGCTCAGCACTACAGTACGCAAATTGAAGTCATGGGTCGTCCGGCAATCGACTTGGTTTGGGATTATATCCAGTTTGCCTCGCGACCGATTTTGGCAAATGAGACAGCGCCCGATCGCATCCGGAATTCCCGCTTTTTCCGAGCCCTACATCCCCGCGTTGAAATCGAGCGGGTTGACCTGGCTAGCTGTGCTGGGTGCCACCCCAATGCCTGGGACTACGACTATCGCACCCTTAGCCAAGACTGGATTGATGCACCCTAGCCAAGAGACGTAATGCTTACCAAGGCCAAATGAGTCTCTCTGCAGATGGGGCAACCGTTTGCTGGCGTGGCCAGATTATTACAATCGCTCTCCCATAGCTGAAGGCTCCACGACCGAAATCTTAAGGCCGGACATCCCTCCATTTGGGAACAATCTGGATATAAGAGCCAGATGATAGGATTAAAGCTGTGTGGAATTTGACAGGACTTTGCCCTGCGCAACTCGCGAGAGTTCGGCACAATGGGGTAAATTCTGGGGCGATCGCCCGCTTGAGGAAAGATGCGATCGTCGGGCACCCTTGCTATAAGGTGAGCGAGGACTATGGCTTGCGGGGGGCGATCGCGCTGAATGTCTGATCTACCTGTGCTTGTCCTGTTCCACAACTGCTATTCCAACCCCACACACGCTGAGATTATCAACTGTTCGCAACTATGCTGAAAACTCTGCTGGGCGATCCCAACACGCGCAAACTCAAAAAGTACAATCCCGATGTTGCGCTCATTAAGTCTTTAGAGCCTGAAATAGAAGCGCTCTCAGATGAAGATTTGCGCGGTAAAACAGCAGAATTTAAGGCGCGGTTAGACAAAGACGAAACCTTGGACGATTTGCTGCCCGAAGCGTTTGCGGTCGTGCGGGAAGCGGCTCGTCGGGTCCTAGGGATGCGCCACTTCGATGTGCAGTTGGTTGGGGGCATGGTTCTCCACGACGGGCAGATTGCCGAAATGAGAACAGGGGAAGGAAAAACCCTGGTCGCCACGCTGCCCGCCTACCTCAATGCTCTGACCGGTAAAGGGGTTCATGTGGTCACCGTGAACGACTACCTGGCTCGACGGGACGCTGAGTGGATGGGGCAGGTACATCGCTTTTTGGGCTTAACTGTTGGCCTGATTCAGCAAGGGATGCCTCCCGCCGAGCGGCGGCGCAACTACAATGCCGACATTACCTATGGCACCAACAGTGAGCTGGGGTTTGACTACCTCCGAGACAACATGGCTCCGACCATGGATGAGGTGGTGCAGCGCCCCTTCAACTACTGCGTCATTGACGAGGTTGACTCTGTCCTGATTGACGAAGCCCGTACCCCCCTCATTATTTCGGGGCAGGTCGATCGCCCTAGCGAAAAGTACATTCGTGCGGCACAAGTAGCGGCCCAACTCAACAAGGAAGAACATTACGAAGTGGATGAAAAGCAGCGCAACGTGCTGCTAACCGACGAGGGCTTCATTGCTGCAGAACAGGTTTTGGGCGTAAAAGATCTGTTTGATCCCGCAGATCCCTGGGCGCACTATGTTTTTGGCGCGATTAAAGCCAAAGAGCTGTTCATCAAAGATGTGAGCTACATCGTGCGGAATGGGGAAGTGGTGATTGTGGATGAGTTCACCGGGCGGGTGATGCCCGGTCGTCGTTGGAGTGATGGCTTGCACCAAGCGGTCGAGGCGAAGGAAGGGGCTGACATCCAGCCGGAAACTCAAACGATGGCGACCATCACCTATCAGAATTTCTTCCGCATTTATCCCAAACTGGCTGGTATGACAGGGACGGCGAAAACCGAAGAGCCCGAATTCGAAAAGATTTACGACCTAGAAGTAACCGTCATTCCCACTAACCGGAAAAATGTGCGGGAAGACTACGCGGATGTGGTCTACAAGACCGAGGAAGCGAAATGGAAAGCTGTGGCGAAGGAATGTGCGGAGATGCACGAACTGGGTCGCCCCGTTTTGGTCGGTACAACGAGTGTTGAAAAATCCGAAGTGCTTTCGCACCTGCTCCAGGAATTGAATGTGTCCCACGAGCTGCTGAATGCAAAGCCAGAAAATGTGGAGCGGGAATCTGAGATTGTAGCCCAGGCTGGACGTCGGGGTGCCGTGACTATCGCCACAAATATGGCGGGGCGGGGAACGGACATCATTCTTGGCGGAAACGCCGACTACATGGCGCGCCTCAAAGTCCGGGAATATTTCATGCCGCCGCTGGTGCAGCCCGACGATGAGAATGGTTTTTCCGTTGCCAAACCCATGTCTGGCAATGCTCAAAAGAGCGCTCAGGGATTTTCCCCCGACCAGAAGAAAGTGAAAACCTGGAAAGCCTCACCTCAGATTTATCCGGTCGAGCTGACGGCAGAGGCCGAAACCATGCTGAAGGAAGCCGTGTCCCTTGCTGTAGGGCAATACGGTGAGCAATCGTTGCCGGAGCTGAAAGCCGAAGATATTGTGGCGACTGCGGCGGAAAAAGCACCGACGGATGACCAGGTGATTTTGAAGTTACGGTTAGCCTACAACCGAATCAAGGATGAGTATGATCAGTTCACATCGGCTGAGCATAACGATGTCATCGGCCTCGGCGGTCTGCATGTGATTGGGACGGAGCGTCACGAGTCACGCCGGATTGACAACCAGTTGCGGGGTCGTGCTGGGCGTCAGGGAGACCCCGGTTCAACCCACTTCTTCTTGAGCTTACAAGACAATCTGCTGCGGATTTTTGGGGGCGATCGCGTCGCGGGGCTGATGAATGCTTTCCGTGTTGAAGAAGACATGCCCATCGAGTCAGGCATCCTCACCCGCTCCTTGGAAGGGGCGCAGAAGAAGGTCGAAACCCATTACTACGACATGCGGAAGCAGGTCTTTGAGTACGACGAGGTGATGAACAACCAGCGTCGTGCTATCTACGCCGAGCGTCGTCGGGTGCTGGAAGGACAAGATCTGAAAGAACAGGTTGTGAAGTATGCAGAAATGACGATGGATGACATTGTCAATTCCTACATCAACCCGGATCTGCCTCCCGAAGAATGGGCTCTCGACAAGGTTGTCGCCAAGGTGAAGGAGTTCGTTCAGCTCCTGTCTGATCTCGAACCAGTGCAATTGGATGATCTGTCTCCCGGTGAGATCAAGACGTTCCTGCATGAGCAGGTGCGCATTGCCTACGATCGCAAAGAAGCTGAAATCGACACCATTAAGCCCGGATTGATGCGAGATGCAGAGCGCTTCTTCATCCTGCAACAGATCGATACCCTGTGGCGGGAGCACTTGCAGCAGATGGATGCTCTGCGGGAATCGGTTGGCTGGCGTGGTTATGGACAGCGCGACCCGCTCGTGGAATACAAGAGCGAAGGCTATGAGCTCTTCCTCAACATGATGACGGACATTCGTCGGAATGTTGTGTACTCTCTGTTCCAATTCCAGCCCCAAGCTCAGCCGACGGCACAGCAAGTCACCAAATCGGTATAGTGGCGGCAGTGAATGGGGAAACGGCAGAGAGATAGGAGCCGTCGTTCTGACGAGGCGGATTCGAGCCTTTCTGCAATATGTCACGGTTCGATTGCTTACTCGTAGGGTTGCCTCTGAGAAAACGAAAGCAGCATGGCACAAATAAACCTAGAATTGCCCCCCTTTGTCTTGGCATCGGCGTCCCCTGCTCGCCTGCGGCTCCTCCAAAGTATTGGCATTGAGCCAACGGTTTGTCCGAGCCAGTTTGATGAGTCCCAGATTCAACTAGCCAATCCCCAAGCCTTGGTAGAAGCGCTGGCAAAAGGCAAAGCCGAAGTTGTGGCGCAGCGGTTTCCCAATGCGCTGGTTTTGGGGTGCGACTCTGTCCTAGCTCTGGATGGTGAGATCTACGGTAAACCTGAGACAGCGGAGGTGGCGATCGCCCGCTGGAAAACGATGCGCGGCAAGGTTGGAATACTCTATACCGGCCATGTCCTGATTGATACGCGCCAGGGCAAAGTGGCGACGGGGTGTGGCATAACGGAGGTGCACTTTGCGATGGTGAGCGATCGCCAGATCGAAGCCTATGTGGTAACAGGGGAACCCCTGAACTGCGCCGGATGCTTTGCCCTAGAAGGCCGAGGAGGGCTGTTTGTAGAGAAGCTAGTAGGCTGTCATAGCAATGTGATTGGGCTGAGTTTGCCGTTGCTGCGATCGCTTATTGAACAAGTGGGCTACAATATCATCGATTTCTGGCTTTAAAAGGCAACAGCTTCGTGACCAACCTCCTAAAATCAAGAAGTTTCTGATTTTATTCTGTATCGAGAGCGGACTTACATAAACGTAAGAAACGACACCCCATTTTGGTCAAATGTCAAATAGACTATATGCAGGTTATAAGTCCCCGTTAAGTCCACTTCCATATTTCGACAAATTTACGGACGCCTTTGGGCAAAGCCCCTGGGAAAATTTTCATTAAGTCTTTATTAAATTGAAGCTTCTGCGCCATGCAGTGGCATCTCCGAACTTCTACTTAATAGTCTGTTAAGATCTTGCTTAAGGGTAGTCCGTAGTTGGCTCAGCTTTGTTGGAGCGATCGCGGTTTTAGGTGTTGACTTGAGGAATCTTGTTCCCCCTCATTTTCTAGAACTGCTTATCAAATTCCCTCTTGACTGCGGGACGCGGCCAATGGCTAGACACTACTGATGGCTGGACGCTATCCCCGGTGCGCTCGCTACTATTTCAGAGAAACCTTTTCAGGGCATTTCACCTTAAGGGTTTCGCTATACTCAGTCTTCTATACCTCGTCTGATCCTATAGCCACGCAGACATGGAATTTTCCACCTCTACTGCTACCCCACGTCGCGCCTCAAAGAAGCAGAACCCCAGTCGCCTCAATGCAGCTTGTGGGTCCTCAGAGCGTTTGAACGACCGCTATCAGGTTATCCGTGCCCTAGGCCGTGGAGGTTTTGGGGTTACCTTTTTGGCGCAGGACATGCAACTGCCCGGAGAGCCTCAGTGTGTCATCAAGCAGCTATGCCCTAAAGTCGATAATCCAGCGGCAATCAAGCGGGCATGTGAGCGGTTTGAACGCGAAGCTAAAACATTAAGCCATCTGGGAAGTCATGCCCATATTCCTCGCCTTCTGGACTATTTCCAGATTGAAGATGAGTTTTATCTCGTGCAAGAATACATTCGTGGCAAAACGCTGGCACGGCAAGTAAAGCGCCATGGAACCTATTCTGAACAAGGCGTAAAGCAGTTTTTGCGTGAAATCCTCCCCATCCTCGACTTTGTTCATCGACAGCAGGTTATCCATCGTGATGTCAAGCCACCCAATATCATTCGCTGCGAAGATGATAATCGCTTGGTGCTCATTGATTTTGGTGCCGTGAAGGAAGAGATTGTTGAGCTGGAGAACACCAACCGGGGAGCTACCACCCAATTTGTTGGGACCCTAGGCTTCTCCCCCCCTGAACAGTTGGCAATGCGCCCAACCTACGCTAGCGACATTTACGCTGTTGGCGTGACATGTCTCTATCTACTAACGGGCAAGCCGCCGATGGATTTTTCCTACGATCCCTATTCCGGCGAGGTGTGTTGGCAGGAAGATGTGGATGTGAGTGAATATTTCGCTCGCGTTCTCGACCGAATGCTTAAGGTTTCGGTGGGCGATCGCTACCAATCTGTCGAACAAGTACTACGCGCGTTAGAGCTAGAATCTTATATCGACAATCTCTCGGATTGCATGAATACAAAGCGACGGCTCTCGGAATCCGTGGACGATGAAGAGCAATCGTCTTACCACTCGCCCTTCAGCCGCACGGCCGAACAGATTCGCAAATGGCGCGGCCGCTTGCGGCAACATCAAACGCAGGAAGAGCGCGTACTACCTCCTCAGGGATACTCCGCCGATTACTGCCAGTAGCCTACTGGTAGCCCCTATAAGCCTTACGCAAAATATAACTGTTACTGAAAAGCCGTATGCATCGAAATGACGTTTCGAGCATCGGCTTTTCAGTAAGGACGAAAATCTAGTAGACCGAGAATGAATCTACCACTGTCCGGAACTGGTCTTCCACCTTCTGCCAGCGCCGATCGGTTGTGGAAAGGTTGAAGGTGAACAGGCGATTGCGCCGCACAATCACACTGGCCAGATTATGGCGGATTTGGTTGGGGAACTGGACTTCATATTCCAGCAAATAGTAAGTTTTGCCATCGACTTCCTTGCGCTCGGCACTGACCAATTCTGCTGTGCGTCCAGAGTTAGGAGGAGCGATCGCATTTTTCGACAAGCGGTAGCCAACTTCGCTGGGGGTACCCAAATCTTCTAGCGTTTTGCTTTCTGGAACATTGCTGATGATGACACTGACGTTCTCGGTTTCTTCAACCAAATCATGCAGCACGATATCAGGGCCGCCAGGAACTTTAACGGGAACCCAACCATTGGGATAAAGAAACTCGTAGCCGTCATAACTGTCTGCATAGACCTGGAGAGATGTACCCACTGAGCATCCTTGCAGTAGAACAGTTAGGGTGACGAGCAGTAGAGCAACGATGTGCTTCAACATTCTAAAAGTCCGATAACGCCAGTCTTATTTTCCCATCTTCCCGCTCAGCTCGTCTTCCAAGGGGAGCTTTTTTGATGTGGCTGGCTTTGGTAAGAAGGTGCATGAAACGCCCTTTCTTGCTAAAAATCCTTCTTGGATTTTTTAACCCCGCTTTTTTCCTGTATTCAGTTAACCTTCAGGCATTGCCATCGAGCTCGAAAGTGGGTTAATGCTCGCCGCACCAATCAGGACAAAGATCTCCCAGCCAACCTAGGGGATGGAAGCCACAAATCAAGATACTGCGCTGATCGCCGTAGCCGTAGGCAATGCCATGGTAGTGAGTACAGCCCGTGCAAACCTCAGGACGAGAGGTTTCTGTTTTGCTGAAGCCCAGTTGCGATCGCAAGATGTGACGTTTGCTTTGTTGCCGATGCCAGCGAGCGTGATCAGAACGACGAAAGCAGGCATTAGCCCTCTGAAAGCGAGTGTGAGAAGCGTTCATAGGTCTGGGTAGAGCCAATTTGAAGAAAACGAATAGGCTTTACGGGCATCCGACAACCCATGCAATGGCTCCAATCAAACATCAGGCGAGTAACAACCAGACGGATAGTTTGTCCAAAGGTTCATTCGCGCCTTTTCGCAACTTGACTTCGTGGGGAGTCATTGCGGTGCAGAGGGAGGACTGCTGAGAGCTTGTCAATAGCTGTGAGCTTGCCAATATTGTTATGACCATTGCGATCAAGATCAAGGCGACCCTGACTCAAGTAGGGATTATGCAACCAAAAAGCCCAGTGGAAGTGAATCCACTGGGTTCATCATAGTCAAAAATGATTCGCCCCTCCAACTCCCTAGGGATCGCAAATAAATTAAAACCAGGATTTTATTTTGGAAAGCGCGGCTCAGCCGCGCTTTCCAAAATAAGTTTTGGATTTTATTTATTTCAAGATCCTAGGGGGAATCGTTAAGAGGAGTAACGTTCTTCGCACCAAGGCTCACCCCGGCGATGGTAGCCATTGCGCTCCCAAAATCCGAGTTCTTCGTGATCTAGAAATTCTAAACCCTGAATCCACTTGGCGCTTTTCCACGCATAGAGGTGCGGGACAACCAACCGCATCGGCCCACCATGAGCGGCTGGAAGAGGCTCTCCAGAGAGGGTGTGGGCAAAAAAGTTTTGCTCCCGCAGGAAGTCGTCGAGGGTAAGGTTGGTGGTGTAGCCGCCATAGCAGTGCAGCATCACGTGAGAAGCCTCTGGCTGGAGAACCACCTGTGCCATCACGTCTGATACGTTAACCCCAACCCACTGAACATCTAGCTTGGACCAGTGGGTGACGCAATGAAAGTCTTCGGTGAACTCGTTTTGAGGCAATGCCATAACGTCTTGCCAGGAGAAAGTGGCTGGCGTGGCCTTACCCCACACATGCAATGTCCATTCTGCCGTTGATACGCTGGGGGTTTCCCCATACGTCATCACCGGGAATCCCTTCGCCAAATGCTGCTTGGGCGGGATGCGCTCGGACAAATTGGAGGACGGTTTCTCAAAGAACTTGCCCATGACTCAACCTATGATTGATGCTGACCTTAGCAAGCGAGGCTAATGATCCTAAGCCTACTCTTCGTCCTCGTCTTCCTCTTCATCGGTAGGATAGACGAAGCTAGACGAACGACCGGACAACACGGATTTACCGAGGGAGAGTGCTTTCTGGGCTTGCTTCCCTGCTTTGCGCCGCCAATGGGCTCGTCGCTGATCGCGCTTGGCTTTGGAGGTTTTCTTCTTTGGAACCGCCATGATGACTGTGCCGCTTTCTTAATTTGTTCACAACCTTCTAATCCTAGTCGATTTTCTGGCGATCGCTCAAACCTTTTTGGCATTTTTCCATAGATTTTTCGGAGAGGCGTTGGGTCGATTCTCAAAACCTGTTGATTTCTCACCTGTAGATTTTGCTGAAAGTTGGGGGATGTCGAATGCGATTTTTTTGTGTGTTGATCCAGTGAATTCCGCGTCCGATCTGGAAAAGTTGCGTTATGTTTATCAGTTAAGAGAATAGGAACTATAGAAGGTGATCTCAGTGACTTTGTGCTTCGGTGGAAGCGGTTTCTGGCACTGTTGATTTTTTCATCAGTTGATTCTTGCATTATCGATTCACAGAACACAGGTGCTTCACCCTTGGCTTGAATTTTAATTTTTATAAGTATTTTCCGAAACAGGGAACTTTTAAGTAGAAGGGGCTTTGAAACCTACGGTCATTCATTCAGTCTTTTCCTAGGGAGTGCCTTTGATAATTGAGAAAGTACATGCGGTTTTGGGCATCCTCCGGAACGGGCGATAGGGGCGCACATCGTTATGACGAATGCAGCGACGACAGAAACAACAGTGACGACCACGACAAAAAATTACTGGGCGATCGCCATTGGGATTAACCAGTATGAGCATTTCCAGCCGCTACTTTATGCGGAACGAGATGCACAAGCCATGCATAATTTCTGGGCGCTCGAAGCGGGTATCCCTGCCGAACGCTGCATCCTTTTGAGCGATAATTCGTCGGGCTTGCCGTCTCAATCGAGCGTTCCTAATCGCGAGAATATCCTGAGTCATTTAACGGATTTGTGCCAGCAGCATCTCAAGCCCGATGATATTTTATGGGTATTTTTTAGTGGGTACGGAGCCCAGGAAAATCGCCAAGATTACTTGCTGCCGATTGATGCGGATCCGGCTGAGCTGACCACAACGGGTTTGGCGATTGAGCAAGTCTTCAATATTTTGCAAACCGCGCCGACAGACTCGATTTTTGTCTTACTGGATATGAATCGCAGCCAGGGCACGTTGGGAGGCGAAGGAGCCGGACAACAAACCCTACAACTGGCACAGGAAATGCAGTTGTCGGTGATGTTGTCTTGTCCGCCCAATCAGTTTTCCCATGAGACGCTGTTGTTGCGGCAGGGCTTGTTTACTACGGCGGTGCTGGAGGGCTTGCGGAATCATGGTTGCGTGACGCCGGAGCAGTTGGCGCAGTTTTTGCGCGATCGCCTCCCAAGCCTGAGCGAACAGCACTGGCGACCCCGCCAAGATCCCGTGGCAGTGATTCATGATAATCAGCGGTTCCAACTTTTTCTGCCCGGCAAGCCCCTCTATCCGCGCGCTCCCATTCCGACACCCGATAGCCATCTGAATGGGCATGGGCTACTCGATGACGAAGCGTATGAAGCCGAGCAACCTTCAACGCCACCGTCACCGCAACCCCCAATCTCGCCACCGGAAGGCGACCTCTCGCCTGACAACCTAACGGAGGAAGAGGATCTCAGTTGGCAGCGCTTTACCCGCTGGGGTGGGGGGTTGTTGTTGGCCTTGCTGGCATTGGTGGTCATTCGTAATTTAGAAATAGTTCTCAGCCGCCCTCCCGCACCCGATGTGGTTCCGGAGGATAGCCTTGCTCCGGTTCCTGTGGGTGGGCCTACCGCTGCTCCGACTCCAATGCCGATTCCTGCAGATGCACAACCTGGTGAGCCATTGCCCCCGAATGCAGTGCCCCCTGCACCCACATCGCCAGAGGAACTGCCGGCGGTCGGGTTTGGAACTGAGGGAACAGATCAAGCGGTCATCGATCCGAACGAGTCGGTGCTCGATCGTAACCGCCGCATTCTTGACCAAGCACGAACCGCGTTGACCCAGTTTCGCAGTGAATCGCCGAGTAATCAGACTACCGAATTTGCGGATGCGATCGCCCAGGCACGCCAGATTCAGCCAGGGGAACCCCTGTATGACGAGGCGCAGCAGGATATCGATCGCTGGAGCCATTTGATTTTGGATATGGCGATTGGGCGGGCAGCCCGACGCAATATGGGAGACAGCGTTATCGCGGCGCAGAACTACCATTCGGCGATCGCTGCCGCCAGCTTAATTCCGGATGATCGCCCTGAAATTTACGCCACGGCTCAGAGTTCTATCGCGGCCTGGGGTGAGGAGACGATGCGGCTAGCAAATCTCCATGCATCAGAGGGTGCATTGGCCTATGCCATTGACGTGGCGCAGTGGGTTCCTGCCAATACCCCCAACCATGCTCAGGCGCAGCAGGCGATCGCCCTGTGGCAAAACCAACTGGCTCAGCAACAACCCCCTATTTCTGCCGTTGAATCGCTGCTGTAAGCAGTATGGCTAATACCAATTCGCTAAGAACCCACTACAGATCATTTTTTGAAAGCGGCGCACCGCGCTGCTTTCAAAAAATGATCTGGTTTTGGATTTCGTAGAATTGGTATAAGATGTTATGGCTAAGGTGTCATGCCTTCGTTGACATCGCTAACACCGACGGCTGTTTTTTGGGCTTCAAATTCCAAATCGTCACTCGCCTGCAGGTTGCGTGGATCAAGGGCATCGCGGAGACCATCCCCTAGCAAATTGAAAGATAGCACCGTCAAGATAATCAGTAGTGCTGGCGACCAGACCAACCAGGGTTGCAGTACTAAAATAGCGGCATTGGTTGCCAGGGTCAGCATGTTTCCCCAGGATGGGTCGGGCTGCTGAATGCCCAGCCCGATCAAGCTCAGCACGGCTTCGGCCAGGATGAAGCTGGGTACAGCCAGGGTAGCGGAAATAATGACATAGGTAGCCGTTTGGGGGAGAACATGGCGCAGGATGATGTAGAGCGGTCGCCCACCCATGGCGCGGGCGGCTTGCACAAATGCGCGCTCCCGAATGGATAGCACTTCCCCTCGAATGACCCGCGCAATACCCGCCCAGCCCACAAAGGACGTAATCAGCACAATTAGTAAGAACCGCTGGGAACTACTGAGGCCAAGGGGTAGCACGGCAGCTAGTGCGACCAGTAAGTAAATGGTCGGAATGCTCATCAGAACTTCTACGATGCGCATCAAGATCACATCGACAATGCCGCCAAAGTAGCCCGAAATGCCGCCAACCAGCAGCCCCAAGGGAAAGGAAATGATAATACCTACCAGGCCAATGCTGAGGCTGATGCGACCCCCATAAACGAGACGGCTAAACTGATCGCGCCCTTGCTCGTCAGTTCCTAGCAAATTGAATCTGCCCTCGCCAACGGTGCCAAACAAGTGGCGATCGCCCGGAATTCCTGGAAAAATTTCCACCCCTCGAAAATTTGGACGGGTGAGTGAAAATCGACGAGGAAATGGCACCTGAATTTGCAACCAACGATATTCATATCCCCGAGCAAACAGCCGGATGGGTGACGGTTGGCTGAGGTCGCGAGCGATTTTCCGTTCACCGGTTTCTATATCAACAGGTCCCTGGGAGGTGGGATAAACATGGGGCCCGATCCATTGACCTTCCTGAGTTTGCCAGGAAATTTGTGTGGGGGGTAGCAGCGAACCCGCAGGCTGGGTTTCGTAGGGATCGTAGGGTGCGACGAATTCGGCGGCGATGATGCTGAGATAGAACACCATCAACACGATCGCCCCCATACGAGCCAGCGGGTTTTTCTTAAGCTTTTGCCACCATCTCATGGAGATACCACCAATGTTTTAATCTTGGTCTTTGAATCTTGATTATGGCGTTGATGACGGGGTTTCATCCAGATTAATCTCATCCCAATTAATCCGATGCGGTCTGGCGCATATAGCTGAGCAACCAGTTTGCCATCGTCGCCCGCCGCGTTTTGCGGGGAACCAGTTCTCCTACTTTATAGCCTGCAAAGCCAAGTTGCTCCTTGAGCAGTTGCTTATGCTCTTTGGGAATGGAGCGGGTTAACTTAACCGTTGCGGGGCGACTGTCAATGAAATCGGGTGGGGTCGGATAAGCTTCACGCCACTCGATGGCAACGTTTTGGTTATCCCATTCGTCTGCAGCCGCATCGTAGCGATAGCCGAGGGCCTTCCAAACCAGTTGATTGACGGCGGCATCGTCGAGTTCGTCGTTTAGGATCGCCCAAACGGTGTCAACGGATAAGAGTGGATGGGCAGACGCAGGTTGATCAGACATAGGTGCAGGTGAAATTCAATCCCTTTGTACTTGTACCAAATCCGATTGAAGCACTGAAACCTTCGGTAACCAAGGTTCGATTTTTATCTGTACGATTTAATAATTCAACTTTTGGGAATCCATGAGAATTTTAGGAATAGCTAAGTGCCTCAATTGGTTGGCAGGCTTGGTAGATGGCAATGGTAGCTAGAGGAATGTGAGCTGTGCTGAGCGATCGCCCGCTCGGAATTTTCTCTCCACATCTGGTTATTTCTCCGGAGACCTTTCCCATGAGTGTCAAAAATTAGTCTCAGTATCTGTTGCAACTGTCCGGAAGTGAGGTTGAGCCTTAGAAGAACTTGGGTAATAAACAGATATGATTGCTCTTTGCGCACTGTCCCGGATGTCCCGTGGCAAGTCGCTTCGGGTTGCCATGGGTAGGGAGCGATCGCCCATTGCCCATTTACTTCGGTCGTGAGGTTCCTGCATTATGGTCGCCACTTCATCGACTTTCTACCTGGAAGGTCAAGATAACAATCGGATTACGATTAGTCGCGAACACCTCCACAAATTGTTTGTTCAAGTTGAGACAGAGCTGCGCAACAGCGAAATTTATCAGAAAGCGCTACATGCCCTGGGTTCAGCCCCCGAGGATGTTCGTCCGCCCAGCCAATCGGTGATTAAAGCCGTCGGACGAGAAGCCATTCGACTCGCGCTTAAGAGTTTGATTCAACAATATCGCGTTGCGCCTAATGCCTCGACACCCATGTCTCCATCGGTTTTGCCATTTGTGCTGGGCGAAACGACTGAGCATCCCGCTGACCCGCCAGCACCGAGTGTTGAACCTGAACCATCTGCTGGGTCTGAATCCTTACCCATAACAGACCATGACGCAGCGGAGGCGAGCACTCCAGCTTTAACTCCCTCCGTCTATGAAGCGAAGGCGGGCACTATCAGCCGCATCAAAGGGGAAGGCTCCACCATTGTTCCGACCAAATCCCCGGTGGCCAAGCGTCCAGCCAAGCCCAAGGCTCCGGTGGACGAGAAACGCGCTGCTGTACTGACAAGCTTAGGGGAACAGTTGCAGCAAGCCCGATTGGAACAATCCCTATCGCTTGAGTATTTGCATCTCAAAACCTGGATCCCGCTGCACCAACTGCGGGCACTAGAGACCGGGGAGGCGGAAGCGCTACCCGAAGACATCTATATCGAAGGCTTTGTGCGCCGCATTGCGCCGTTGCTCAAGGTGTCCCATGAGGAACTGCTGGTTCCGTTGCGATCGCTCCGAACCACCACGGCCATTCCCAACATCAGCAAAACGCTAGCGGCCATGTCGCCGAAAAACCAGCAAAAAGAAGTTTCGCTCAAGCCCGCCCACCTCTACCTGGGCTATGCAGCGCTGATGACGGGCGCGGCCAGCGGGTTGGTCTGGATGGTGCAGCAACCCTACGAAGATCGTTGGGTTCCTAACATTCCTGACCTGGGCATTCGCGACTTTATCAATCCCACCCGCGAGGTACACATTCCGCCGCCATACGAAATCAACCGAGGGGCGATCGCCAATCCCGAAACCATGCCTCCCCAAGGAGCCGCCTGGGAGCGGATGGAGTAGTTTGTTGGAGCATTTTGTGTCTGGATAACGCGCTACTTCGCTTCCATCCAGTTTGGCCCCGCGTTCATCTCGACCTTGAGGGGAACGCTGAGGCTGAGAGCGGATTCCATCGCGTCCTGGATTTCTGGCTTGAGCATGTCCCATTCGTCGGGGGGAACCTCGAACACGAGTTCGTCGTGAACCTGGAGCAGCAGATTGGCCTGGCGCTTCTGTAGGATGTCGTGGAGGCGAATCATTGCCACTTTGATGATGTCGGCGCTAGAACCCTGAATGGGAGCGTTGGCGGCAGCGCGGAGAAGTTGGGCGTCGTATTGGTTGCGGGGGCGAACTTTCTTCAGGTCAATGTCTTTCGGATCCCTGCCGCGCTGTTGCTTTAGGCTTTCCGTATCAAAGTTGAAGTAGCGGCGACGACCGAGGATGGTTTCCACATAGCCCTGGGCGATCGCCTCTCGCTGCATTTGCTGGAGGTACTCGAACACATTGGAGTAGCGATCGTAGAAGCGATCGATGAAGGTTTGGGCTTCAGCACGTTTGAATCCAGACTCTCGTGCAAATCGCTGTGCTCCCATACCGTAGATCACACCAAAGTTAATGGTCTTGGCCATCCGCCGTTCGTCGGGGGTGATGTCGTCCTTTTCAAACAGCAGGCGGGCGGTTAGGGCATGGACATCCTCATTGTTCTGATAGGTTTCAATCAAGATCGGCTCCTGGCTCAGGTGCGCCAGAATCCGCAGTTCGATTTGGGAATAGTCGGCGGCCACCAGAAGCCAGCCCTTGCGAGGCAAAAAGGCTTTGCGGATCTGGCGGCTGAAGGCTGTGCGGATGGGGATGTTTTGTAGGTTGGGATCGGAGGATGAGAGTCGTCCCGTCGCGGTTACGGCCTGGTTGAAGTCGGTGTGGATGCGGTGAGTGTCCTCCCGCACTAGAGCAGGTAGCGCATCCACATAAGTAGACTTCAGCTTCGACAGGGTGCGGTATTCGATGATGCATGGAATGACGGGGTGATCATCCTGCAACTTCTCTAGAGTTGAAGCATCGGTGGAATAGCCTGTGGTTCGCTTTTTAGACTTTTTGGTATCTAGTCCCAGTTTCTCGAAGAGCAACGTGCTCAGTTGCTTGGGAGACCCCAGGTTGAAGGTTTCCCCAGACACCTCGTATGCTTTCGCTTCGATGGTTTGCAAATCGGTTTCCAGTTGTTTGGAAAAGTCGGCTAGATAGTCTTGGTCGATGCGAACGCCGATGTATTCCATGTCTGCCAGCACCGCTTCGAGGGGCAACTCCACCTCTTGCAGCAGCTTGTGCATTTTGGGGACGGGGTTGAGTTCGGCGCGGAGTTTGGGCACCAGTTGGTAGGTGCCGTACACATCCATGCCGCAGTACTGAGCAACTTCGGCGATCGCCACATCCGCAATGGTTTGATTTTTGGGCACCAAGTCGTCGTAGCTCTGAGCCATTAGCCCTAGATAGCGCAGGCTGAGGTCGCTGAGGTTGTGCCGTTCTTCGGGGTTGAGGACATAGCTGGCCAGCATGGTGTCGAAGACCACGCCGTGCAGTTCAATGCCCTGACATTTCAGCACCAGGCGATCGTACTTGGCATTTTGGAGCGCTTTGGGATAAGTGGCATCTTCCAGAATCGGACGCAGTACCTCCAGCACCAGATCCTTGTCCAGGTTGGTGCCCTCTTTATGGCCGATGGGGATGTAAGCCAGATCCGATGTGTCAGTGCCCCAGCAACAACCGATGCCAACCAGTTGCGCATCCCGTGGCTCCAGGCTGGTGGTTTCTGTGTCCCAACTGACGGGGGTTTTGGAGTCGGTGTGGTGGGTCAGCCGCTCTAGTAGGGCTTCCAGCTTGTCAGGGGTATCGATGATCTGCGGTTGTAGGGTAAGGGTCTGGGTGTTGTCGCTATCTTCGGCGCTGAAAAACCAGAGAGATTCGTCCTCCGGTTCCGGCGTCGGCGTTGTGTCTATAGCTTCATCGGGTTGGCTGGGAATGCCGCTGAAGCGATCGCGCAATTTCCGCAATTGGCTCAAAAATGAGCGGAATTCTAGCTTCTCGAACAGAGGTTTGATTTCCTCTTCGTCAAACCCTTTCAGTTTGCAATGGGTCAAGTCCACATCCAGCGGCACACTCAGATGGATCTGCGCCAGGTATTGCGATCGCAGGGCATCCTCTTTGCCCTTTTCCAACTTGGTGCGCACCGCCTTTTTATCAACCGCTTCCAAATTGGCGTAGAGATTTTCCAAGGTCTCGAACTGGGTGAGCAGCGCCACCGCCGTTTTGTCGCCCACGCCTTTCACCCCAGGGATGTTGTCGGACGAATCCCCACACAGAGCTTTATAGTCCACCACCTGGCGGGGGAGAATACCCATTTTGTCCTGTACTTCTTTGACCCCAAATTCGCGAGGCTGGGGATTACCTTTCCCAAACACGGTACTGAGGTAGAGGATTGTCGTTTGCCCATTCTCATCCACCAGTTGAAACAGGTCGCGATCGCCCGTCAAAATCTTCACCCGATAGCCATCTGCCACAGCCTGCCGCGCTAGGGTGCCAATCACGTCGTCCGCTTCATAGCCTGGAACACTACAGGTACAGAGGTTGAGCGATTGCAGCACCTCCTGCAAGTTCTCCAGATCGGGGAGGAAATCTTCGGGGGCTTCGGGGCGTCCGTCTTTGTAGCTATCGTCGGCTTCGTGGCGGAAGGTCTTCTCTGCGGGGTCGAAGGCGATCGCCATGTACTGCGGGCTCTCAATCTTCATCATGTCCAGCAGCGCTTTTAAGAATCCGTAGGACACGCTGGTCGGAATTCCTGTGGAGGTGCGCAGGCCACCATCTCTGCCTTTGGCATGGGCAAAGTAGGAGCGAAAGGCGAGGGAATGTCCGTCGATGAGGATGAGTAAGGGTGCGGAGGAGGTCATGGGAGTGAGAGACGAGAACGCAGATGGACGTGGATGTTCGGAAAAAGGAACGCAGATGCCCAAAAGAAATGGGGACGCGGATGAACGCGGATGTTGGAAATTAGGAACGCAAATGTCCAAACGCGGATAGATGCAGATATGGGGGATCAGGGTAAAGGCGACGGTTTTTGGATGACGTATGTTGTGTAGCTTATCTGAATTTTGAGGTGTTGGTTGGGAGGATGCGATCGCCATCCATTCCTCAATGGCTGTGCCTGATTCTAGAACATTAGTACAAAAGTCTGGTCTAAGCGAACGCTGCCCACGGTGTTGTTGGTTGCTTTGGGAAATCGGACGTCTTGTAAAACTGATTGTGAAGTTGGTTACGGTTCGCGATCGCCAAATTCTGCAAAATACGGGGGCAACGCGTTGACGCCGATTGCGAAACGCTTGTTGCTGGGCGCAGTTGAGTTGTTATCTCCTTAAATATATGGTTTGGACTTACCCGTTGAATGATGCCGTGTCGTTTGTAAATCGATTGGTTCGTTGGATGGTGGTGGGATGCTTGGCGCTACTCCTCGTCGTCATGGGTTCGACTGGGGCGGCACTGGCGGACAGTGTGAAGCATCCGCTGGATGACCTAACCGCCGCAGAATATGAGGAAACGTTGGAGATCCTACAATCGGCTGGGTTGGTGGATGCCGATAGCCGCTATCCCTTTGTGCGCTTGCAGCCTCCGGCCAAGGAAATGGTGTTGGATTGGGAGCCAGGACAGCCCTTTGAGCGCTCGGCGTTTGTCATGGTGAAGCAGGGGACAGCGATGCATGAAGCGGTGGTGAACCTGAGTCAGGGAGAGGTCACGAGCTGGGAGGCGATCGCTGATGTGCAGTCTGGCATTTTGCTGAGCGAATGGATTCGGGCCGGGGAGATTACGCGAGCGGATGCGGCGTGGCGGGAGGCGGTGGGTAAGCGGGGCATTGAACCTGCGGATTATGAGCAGATGATTTGTGCGCCCTTGAGTGCGGGCTACTTTGCCCTGCCCGAAGAAGAGGGACGGCGGCTCTTTAAGGTCAACTGCTTTGATGGGCGCGATACGGAAAACTTTTGGGGGCGTCCGGTAGAAGGCATTACGGCGGTGGTCGATGTCGAGGCAGGCGAGGTGATTAAGCTGGTGGATTCTGGGGTGAGGCCGATGCCGGACAGTCCCGCAGGCTACACGGAAGCGGAGGTGACCCAGCGCCCGGCGCCCAAGCCCTTGGAGTGGGTGGAAAGACGCGGCCATGGCTACCACTTTGATGGGCAAATGCTGAGCTGGCATAACTGGCAGTTCCATCTGCGGCTGGATTCGCGGGTTGGCCCCATTTTTTCGCTGGTGAAGTTCAATGACCAGGGCAATTGGCGCTCGGTGATGTACGAGGGTGAGCTGTCAGAGCTGTTTGTGCCCTATCAGAGCACGGATCCCAACTGGTATTTCCGCACCTACATGGATGCGGGGGAATATGGTGCGGGCAAGCTGGCGGTGCCGCTGGAGCGCGATCGCGACTGTCCCTCGACGGCTACTTATCTAGATGCAGTATTTGCAAATGATGAAGGCCAACCCTACGTCCAGGCGGATGTAGCTTGCGTGTTTGAGCGCTATGTTGGCGATCCGGTGTGGCGGCATTACGATGCGCTGCTTGATCGATCGGCCAGTCGGCGCGATCGCGAACTGGTGGTGCGGTTCGTTACGGCGATCGGCAACTACGACTATCTGTTTGACTGGTCGTTTGGCGAAAACGGCACGCTCAAGGTGCGGTTTGGTGCCAGCGGCATGGAAGAGGTGCAAGCGATTCCGGCGATGCGGGCGGATGCTGACGACACCACCGGAATGGAGTTTGGTCGGATGGTCGCGCCGCAAACTCTGGCGGTGAACCACGACCACTTCTTTAGCTTCCGTCTCGATATGGATGTGGATGGCCCCGAGAACAGCTTTGTGTATGAGCGGCTAGAAACCGTGGCGGCCAAGCAAGGCCCTCGGACGAGCTACTGGGCGATCGCCCCTCACACGGCTCAGACCGAAGCCGATGCTAAGATGACGCTGGACATTCGCAAGCCTGCAGTTTGGCGGGTCGTCAATCCCCATGCGGAGAACTTTGTGGGCTACCCCACCAGCTATGAGGTCAAGGCCCACGGGAATGCCGTGTCGCTGATGCGCCCCGACGACTTTCCGCAACGCCGCGCCGGGTTCACTGACTATCACCTCTGGGTGACGCCCTACGAGCCAGACGAACTCTATGCCGCCGGGAACTATCCCAACCAGAGCCACGGCGGCGATGGGTTGCCAGCCTGGACGAGTCAGAACCGCCCCATCGAAGACACCGACATCGTGGTTTGGTACACCCTGGGGCTGCACCATGTGGTGCGGGCAGAAGACTGGCCCGTGCTGCCCACAGAGTGGCATGAGTTCGAGATCCGTCCCTTCGACTTTTTCGATGGCAATCCTGCGCTAGACATTTCTGCCCGCGGATAGAAAGGTTTCTAGGTTGCAAATTGGGAAGGGATAGGACTACCACCTGCCATAATAGCGACGAAACCTTAACGCGACTCATTGACTATGGTGGTGGAACTGCTGACCCCGATCGCAGGCTGGGCCTTAGGTAAAGCGGCGGATACCGTCTGGTCCCTGGCGGCGGATCAGGTGCAGACAACGCTACAGCATACGGATGTTGAGCGAGCGATTAAAGCGGGACTGGAAGCCGTTCGCGACTGGGAAGCATCGCTTGAGGTGGCGGCATTACTGTTCAAACGCTGTGATGACAAGCAGAGGCAGCGGTTTTTGGAACAGGTGTTTGCTGATGCCGGAGTCGTGGAGCAGCTTCAGCGTCCCCTCGCAGGCGAGGGCGAGCCAGACATCAAGCTGTTGCAGAAATATTTTGAGCAAGTAGCGCAGGGTGCAAGGGTTGAGCTGACGCAGGATAGCTTGCAGCCCTGGCTGGAAATATTTTGCCGCACCTATTTTGAGAAGACGGCCCTGTTCATCAAGTACGAGTTGGCACGACAGCGCTATTTACAGCAGCTGACAAACTGGTACGACGATGTGAAGTTTCTCGGCATCTCAGTGGCAGGCCAGGAGGATACGAAATCAGAGAAGCTGCTGCAAATCTTTGTAATGCCCGATGTCAAGGAACGCTCTGAGTCTCAAACTAAAAATGGCTGGCTAAAAGAGACATTTGAACAGCTGCAAATAACTTTGACAGAAGAAATAAATGTCGAAGCCGTTACCTTTGGCGAGGGGATTCAAGAAATTACTGCAAAGGCAAAAGCTGATCGGCCCAGCGTCAGAGCGGAGCAGCGAGAGCTAGCGATGGTGATGAAGCAGGAGGGCAAGACCTTCTCCGCCGCAAAGTTATTGCCGCAAAGCCGATCGCACCGCTGTGTACTCCTCGGCGCACCCGGTTCCGGCAAAACCACGTTGATGAGCTACTTTGCTGTTGCCCTGTCCACGGGGGAAGGTGTAGATGGTCTGGGCCTTAACGCGCACTATCTGCCCATTTTGGTGCGCATTCGCGATTGGATACAGTCGGCTCAAAACGGCCTGCTCGACTACATCCGCGCCTTCGCCACTGAGAAGTTATCCGTTAAGGACTTCCCCGACGGTTTCTTTGAGCATTGGCTGGAGGCAGGCAAAGCACTAATCTTGCTGGATGGTCTGGATGAGGTCGCCAACGAAGCGCGGCGGGATGAAGTTGTCAACCAGATTGAGGTGTTTTTGCAGGCACAATCCTATCGTGACAATCCCGCCATCATCACCTCGCGCCCGGCGGGCTACAAGCAAGCCTACTTTCGCACTGAAGAGTTTCCCCACTACGACCTGCTGCCCTTCGATCAGCCGAAAATCGATACGTTTATCCAGAACTGGTATGACAACCGCTTTCGCGATCGCGCTGAATCCCAGCGTCGGCAGAAGACGCTGAAAAAGGCTCTATCTGAGCGCGATCGCATTCAGGTGCTGGCCAAGAACCCGCTGCTGCTGACCATCATTGCCCTAATCCATCGTTATGAGGCCTATCTGCCCCGCGATCGCCACCAGCTCTATAACCGCGCCGTTGAGACCCTGCTCACTAACTGGGATGCCGGTAAAGATATCGACTACCAGTGGCCCCTACAGCACCTGAAGCGAGACGCGGTGCGGCGGGTGATGGAGCAACTGGCTTACTGGATACATCGCGAAGGCAGCGTCGGCGATGACGAAGGCGGCACCCTGATTGACCGGGATGAACTGATCGAGCAGTTGGGTGGCTTCATTAAAGAAGAAGCGGGCTGCAAGCGCTACGAGGCCGAGCAAGATGCCACACGCTTTTTAGAATTCATTCGGAGCCGCACCGGATTGCTCAATGAGCAGGGCCAAGACCGCTACGCCTTTGTGCACAAGACCTTTCAGGAATATCTCACCGCCGAAGACATACGCTATCGCCAGGTGGAAGACGGCTTTGAAGTGGTGCGCGAACACATTGACGACAATCTGCACGACCCCCATTGGGAAGAAGTGTTGCTGCTGTTGATTGCCCAGCAGCCCAAAAAGCGCGTGGCACAGCTGGTGCCCCAGATTTTGGACCACGACACGCCCTATGAGCAGTGGCTGCACCGCAATTTCTTCTTTGTGGCCGACTGCCTGGGCGAGAATGTCAAGCTCAGTGATGCCTCGCAGGTCGATGCCATTTTGAGCCAGCTTGTCGATTTTGTAATCGCAGAATCACCGCTGATTTCATTTGAACTGCAACAGCGGGCAGAAAAATGTTTGAGGAATTTGGGAGAAACCGACTTTGAGCCTGCGGCGTTGCAATGTTTGGAGCAGCGATCGGCCCAGCTAGAGGCTTGTCATCTACAGCAGTTGCGGTTTGAAGTGGGTCAAGAAGCCTCAGCGATAGCTCAGCTTGTGAGGCTGTTAGAGGATGACGATTTCGATGTCCGCGTCCGTGCCGCCTACGCCCTCAGCCAACTGGGGCAGGCCAGTGACGCGGTGCTCAAGGCTCTAATGAAGCGCTTAGAGGATGACGATCGCAATGTCCGCGTCCGTGCCGCCGCCGCCCTCAGCCAACTGGGGCAGGGCAACGACGCGGTGCTCAAAGCTCTACTGAAGCGCTTAGAGGAGGATGACGATAGCGATGTCCGCCACCGTGCCGCCGCCACCCTCGGTCAACTGGGGCAGGGCAGCGACGCGGTGCTCAAGGCTCTAATGAAGCGCTTAGATGATGACGATAGCAACGTCCGCAGCTTTGCCGCCGCCGCCCTCGGCCAACTGGGGCAGGGCAGCGACGCGGTGCTCAAGGCTCTAATGAAGCGCTTAGATGATGAGGATAGCAACGTCCGCGTCCGTGCCGCCGCCGCCCTCGGCCAACTGGGGCAGGCCAGTGACGCAGTGCTCAAGGCTCTAATGAAGCGCTTAGATGATGAGGATAGCAACGTCCGCAGCTTTGCCGCCACCGCCCTAAGCCAACTGGGGCAGGGCAACGACGCAGTACTCAAGGCTCTAATGAAGCGCTTAGATGATGAGGAT
>JBCBSJ010000038.1:0-30066 GCA_039819245.1 Cyanobacteria bacterium J06638_20 | reverse complement strand
TTGCGGTATCAGCATTGCCGCGCCCGCTTGGTAAAACTAGCTAGGGGCTGAACCGCTTTCAGCATGAGGATTCAGGCTCTAAACGATGACAGCCCCTAGGGTTCGGAGAACTTCATTCAGTCGCTGCCGGAAGGTGCTTCATCAGCTCACACTACAATAAACAGGTATGCGGAGGTACTTTAGCAATCGCGATGACCGTCTCCACTGCCAAAAACAGCGATCGGTCTGAAATCAAGCTAAGAGAATGGTATCCGGCCACTTGGAATGAGTATGCAACTCTGCGCGATGAAGTTGCGGTTGAACGCGCGCGGTTATTTTTTAATGAAGGGTGGCTCTGGGTTGATATGGGAGCTGAGGGGATTAACCACGCTAGCATCAGTGATCTCATCACGATGCTGTTTTACATATGGGCAACCCAACAACCCGAACAGGTTTTCACGTCCTTAGGACGCTGCCTACTGGAAAAACCCAGTGTTAAAGCAGGTGCGCCGGACTTGGTGCTTTACTTGGGCGACAACTATCCGCGCTGGCAGCCATGCGAGTTAAGGCGCATCAATCTTGACCAATGGTCGGCCCCTAATTTAGTAGGAGAGATTTCAGACACAACCCTTGCAACTGATTTGGATGAAAAGAAGCAAATCTATGCTGCCTTAGGTATCCCAGAATATTGGGTGGTTGATGTTCAAGGCCAACGTATTTTTATCTTTCAATTGCAGGATGGACAGCGCTATCAAGAATGTGATGAGTCCAAGGTGCTAGCGGGTTTATCCGCTGGGCTATTAACCCAGGCACTGCAAAAATTGGCAGAGGTGTCCAACATCCAAGTGGCTACCTGGCTGAGTCAGCAGCTATTGACTTAGCTGTTGACGGGTCAGCATCCAATCGCCTGATCGACACAGTTGGGAGAACTCGCGGCTGTTTTTCCTAATGGAACTTCATCCATGACGCGATACACCTTTACGGGTTCTTGGCGGCCCTTCAGAATCAGTTCGCCCCAAGCTTCGGTCGGCAATGTCTGAGTTAGCCGATCAAGGGTATCTTGACCAATGAGAATACGGCAGTCAGTAGATTGTCGGGTTTTATCAAAACTTTCCAAACGCGACGCAATGTTGACGCTGTCGCCAATAATGCCGTACTCCATACGATGGTGTCCGCCCAAGCTACCGACCACAATCGGGCCAGTGAAAATACCCACTCGCATCTGGAGCAACGGCAAGTGACTCGCTTGACGCTGCTGGTTCAGCACTGCGAGTTGAGCCGCCATTTGCAAGGCACAATTGACCGCCGCTTGAGCATCTTGTGAGATTTCTTCCGGTGTGGTGCGGGTAATCGGTACACCAAACACTGCTAGCAAGCCATCCCCGGTAAATTTATTCACGATGCCATGGTGGGCTTGAATCTCGTTGGTCATGGCGTCGAGATAGTCATTGAGCCAGTCTAAGAGCTGCTCTGCGGGGGTGATTTCGGCTAGCGTGCTGAAGCCTTTGATGTCGGTAAACATCATGGTGGCAATCATTTTTTGTCCGGGCAGTTTACCCGACTTGAGGAGGCGATCGCGGTTCTCCCACAGAGCCTGAGCAATTGCGGGCGAGGCGGTTTGACCTAACAGAGCCAGCATCATTTGCCGCTGCCGCGAAGACTGTTGAGCCTGGTAGGACAGCACTAGACTGCTACTGCCGACGCTGGCAATCACCGGCGCAACGACGGGCAACCATCCCCAGGTCAGAAAAATACCGTAGCCTGCGACGAGGCTGCCAAGTAACACTCCCCCCTGACCCAGCAGGAGCATGGCCGGATGGCGCAATTGCCAGGCCAGGCTACCGCCCAGGAGAGCCCAGAGGACACACCATCCCCATTCCTGCCAGGGATTGCTGAGCCCTAACAAGGCGCGATCGCCGGTGGCCGCATCCAACAGTTGACTCACCATCTGAGCATGCACCACAACGCCCGGCATTTGATGGTTCTCGGCAGTGCGACCCGCCGTGAAAGGGGTATAAAACAAGTCTTTGAAGCTCGGAGCTGTGAGGCCAATCATCACCACCTTGCCCTTGACCCAGTCAGGCTCGAAATCGTCTTGCAAGAGCTGCATCAAGGTAATGTGCCGACTGGGGGTCTGCCGGTCACGGTAGTTCAGCATAATCTGATAGCCTTGGGCATCCGCCGCGCCATAGCCCCCAGCATGGGAGCCCAAGCGTAGGAGCGTACTCGGCCCCAGCTTCATGTAGTCGGGATTAAGGGGGCTACGCTCGGGGATGATGCCTTGAGTGGCCAGATATCGCAAAGCCAACTGCAAAGAGTAGGAATATAGGATCTCAGAGCCTTCAAGGGTGACCCTTTCACCCATGAGCAGCGCACGACGAATGGTGCCATCAGGGTCAACCACGACATCATTGAAACTAATCTGACCAGGCGTCACATTTTCCGGTGGAGGAATGCCCGGAGCGCCGCGATCGCCAGCCAGTTGAGTAATCACGACAACGTTGTCGGCTTCGAGCGATCGCAATAGAGCTTCTCGCCCTGGCTGCTTGGGAACCGCCCGAAACATGTCCAAGCCAATGACGGTCGGTTCATGCTGCTGCAAGCGCTCAATGGCTTCCGCAACGGTCCCATCGGTGAGGGGCAATTCTTGCAACGTGGTCAAGTCATCTTCAGTCACTTCAACCACTAGGAGGCGATCGTCGAGGGGCAATTCCCCCTGTAAATGACGTAAGCGCACGAGTTGGTCATAGGCTTTTTGCTCTAAGCCATCCAGAATGCCGAGCGGTGTTAAAGCCATCACCCCCGTTGCTACTGCGACACTGGTGGCAACGATGATGCCCCACCGATGCCCTGGAGGCGATGAGGGATTCTGCAATTTCTGTTGTATCCAGGCAAGGGGCGATCGCCTGCGACCATCTTGAGGACTAACCACGTAGGCTCCCTGCGTTGTCTTCAGCGACAACGTTCATGTGTCAATATCAATCGCGCACCCCTGGTTGGCTCAAAACGTGACCGGATGTTTGTGCATGCTGCAAAAACCTGACAACAGGTCACTTTAAGCCTCTTGCTTAACTCTACAGTGTCCTTCAGGAAACCTCCGGATATCCACGGACTGAAGGGTTCTTCAGGGGGGGTATTCTGATTGCAAAAGCTAGTGCAACAGGGACACGGGAGAAAGGGCGCGAGGGGGAGAAGGCGCAGGATTAGTCGTCGTCATTGAGAAAACAAGCTGCACAGTCAAGCCAAAAACCTTTCGACATAAATCCGGCAATCCATTGCGCAGCCTTGCCTTCAGGAACGAGAAGAACGGCTCCTCTACTCCCCTTACCCCTGCTCTAATTGCCCCATCCTGAATTTGAAGCGTGATACCCCCTGCACTTGTATCCTCTTATACTTAACCAGGACGATGAATAATATGCTCTAACACGCGCTGCTTATTTTGCGGATCGAAACCGATGAGGCGCACATACTCGTCAGGATAGTTGACGAGGCATTTTTCTAATGTGGCGATCGCCGCTTGGGGATTCTGCGTTTGGACGGCGGAACAGCTCTGCCAGGAGTTTGTGCGGAAGTGCCGCTGATCCACATGTTCCATGCCGACGCGATAGCCTTGGGTCAATAACGACTGGACATGTTTGACCGTTTCAGGGTTGAGCTTTGTCTCCGTCTGTATCGGTGGTGAAATCCGCTGAGATCCATCGCCACCGTTAGCGCTTATCGTTGACTCGTTCGCACCGTGAAACTGCGAATGGGGTGCTTCCACTTGTGATGGGGCCTGAGGTGTCCGCTCGCGTAGCGCTCGGTTATATTGATCCGCTAGACGCATATCCTGGAGGCGGCGTTGCTCCTCCACCATTTGCTGCCCCACTTCTAGCAGGTGCGGCAGGGTAAACGTGGGCTTAGGAAAGTGCAGCGGCTGGTCGGAGTTCACGACACGACTGGAGACTCGATTGATGCCTGTCGCGTGAATGAAGTCGCGGACTTGTTCATCGTAGATGCGGGCTCGCAGTGCGCCAAAAAAGTCGATCGCCTGTTGGGCAAAGGTATCCACTAACTGTTCGATTGCGGCACTACCCAAGTTATCTGGCTTAAAAATACCGCCCACAATCCCAATGCGATCGCGGTGATCGGGCTGCCAGTAAAACTTCTCCATGCGCCCGTCTCGCACCAGGGGTTCATAGAGGGTAGCAAAATCATTACCCGTGACGATAATCGGCACCCGTCGAATGGGCTTCTCGTCGTAACTGCCTGGAAGTTGAACATTGGTGGGATTATCAGCGATGTTCATCAACGTGTTGTTCACCAGTTGGGTGTTAACCGTGTACTGGGTTAACGCATCAAAACGGCCTGCCCCAGCATCCAAATCATTAATCATCAAAACGGCCATGACGCCGCGCACCCGCACCAGCTCAGCGGCTTCGCGGTAACGCAAACGAATCAGTCGGGCCGGATCACCCGCATCCGGGCTTTCCAGTTCGCCCCCTGAAATATGAACCACCTCAATCCCCATGCGCTCGTACACCAGCTCACACTGAAAGGTTTTGCCCTCTCCCTTGCGGCCATGCACGCCCAAGATGACAGGGACACGCACCCCCTCTAGATCAAGGTAGTTTTTGGTGATATGGACAGCCAGCTTATCGAGAAAGCGTGGCGAAATGTAGTAGGCCATTGGGAATCCAGGCGGGAGTAGTTGCAAGTCGCCGAATGGGTATCACAGCATCGGTAGCGACTCGCTCTAATTATCCCGCAGTGATGACATGAACCAACGGACTGATTTCGCTGGTCTTCAGGCCCGTATTCGGAGTTATCAGCTAGGGCGCGTCATCACTTAAGGCCAGAATGCTTGCGGTGTAAACATTGTCGCGCCCGCTCCGCAAAATCAGCTAGGGGCTGAAACGTTCTCTGCACAAGGACTTGATCGTTAAATAATGACAGCCCCTAGCCAAGGGAACTTCAGAACTTGCACAATCAGCAAACATGAAGTTTTGTTTCATATTCGGTCTTGAAACTCTAATATTCCGTTGATGATTCCATTTGTCCTCCCGTTCCAACATCCATTGGACGGGGTGAGCAGGAAAAACAACCGGTTATTTATATATGTGAAGAAATTTATTTCTCGCCTGTTCTTGCTCAAAAGGGGTATTTTTTCTTCGCTCAAAGTAAGGCATTCTAAAGATCAAGGTTGTCTCTAAAGTTTTTTAGACGACTTGGGGCAAAAAGAGCACCTGATAAAATGTCTTGTGGCTTTGGCGACTGGGAAATATGAGCTAACCGGCTGAACTACACCCGCCGATAGGCAGACTATGTTCTCATTCATTGGCTGAGCAGCCTCAACCAGGTATCGCTATTCTGAGACGCATCTAAGGAAGGTTTCCATGATTACGGTTCGTACGATGAAGCATGTTGCGAGTGGTCGGACAATTCCCAGTTTCCGCTCATGCCGTACCATTAATCGAGCTAATCAGGGCATTATTTTGGATCAAGGACGGATGATGCTGGGCTATGCCCAAGTATTAACGAAAGACGCCCACCGTAAATGGCGCAATGGTCTATGGCAAGTCAGACGATGAGCGATCGCGCCTCAGTTCCGTCCAGTCTGATAGGTCTTCTGATACCGGTCGAACCCTACTCGGACAGAGTCGCGAATCATGTTTGCGGGATTGGTATAGGGCCTTTCGGAACGATTAGAAGACTTTTCTGGCTGCGATGGTGCGGCCCTATCAGCGTTAAGCTGTAGCCATGACATCACAGGATCCTTTAGCTGCATGGGAGGGTGAGGAGGCACTAGCCGGTTCGCCAAAATCTGATGCTGGCTTAGCGCCGCTACTGCTGACAGTCGCGGAACTGGTTCGTCAATTGATGGAAGCTCAAGTGATCCGGCGGATGGAAACCGGCCATCTGGATGACGTCGAGTTAGATCGAGCTGCCGACAGTCTGCGCCAGCTCGAAACCGAGATTGTACGTCTCTGCGAAGTCTTTGACATTGACCCTGCCGACCTCAACATTGACTTAGGGGATATGGGAACGCTGCTACCCCGCGATGGCGGCTACTACCCCGGTGAAACCTCCGATTCTCCCTCGCTGCTGGAATTATTGGATCGGCTACTGGACACTGGCGTCGTGGTCGAAGGCGAGGTCGATTTAGGCATTGCGCAACTCAACCTGATTCAAGCAAAGTTACGACTTGTCTTAACCTCTAAACCTTTGAGCTGAGCTAAGGTAGGCTAGCAGCGCGCCTGTGATTCTGGTCTTTTGATTTAGCTGCCCATGCCCCAGCTCCTATACATTTACGGCATATTTCCAGCCCCTGGCCCTAAAGCCTTGACGATTCACGGCTTGGATGACCAGCCAGTGGCCGTTCATATCATTGACTCGTTTGCCTTCCTTTATTCAGCGGCTCAGCAAGAACGCTATCTCGCCAGTCGTAAAAATCTGCTGGGTCATGAGCGCGTGTTAGAAGCAGCTATGAAGCAAGGCGATCGCACCTTGTTGCCCCTGCAATTTGGACTTGTGATTGAAGCGTGGGATCGGGTCGTCAATGAACTCGTAACCCCTCACGGCGAAGCTTTGAAACGCCTGTTTACTAAGCTGGATGGCTATCGCGAAGTGAGTGTAAAAGTCCTGTGGGCAGCTGATAAAGAACTTGAACAACTGATGGCCGAGGACGATGAGCTGCGGCAGGAACGCGATCGCCTTGAGGGCAAACTCCTTAGTATGGAAGAGGTCGTTTCCATTGGCCAAGCCATTGAGCAGGCGGTCAGCGATCGCCGAGAGACGATCATTGAGGCATTTCGCAACACGTTGAAGTCCTTTGCGATTGAGATGGTGGAAAACGATCCCCTGACCGATGCCATGATTTACAATGCAGCCTACCTAATTCCGTGGAATGCTGAACCCGACTTTGGCACCGCAATTGAGACCTTAGATGCCCAGTTTGAAGATCGCCTCCGCATTCGCTACAACAATTTCACAGCGCCCTTTAATTTCGCTCAAATCGAAAACTTAGATTAGGGCGTTAAGCTGGCATCATCACGTCACATCTACCACTTGCTAATCGGTAGCTTAGATAGGTTCTATTCAGGGTTGCAAAAGCTCAGGTAGCTGCGTTTTGCTCACCGGTTTTTAGCTCTGGCAAGCCGCAGTTAGGTTCGCATGGGCTAGATCGCTGAAGCTTTGATAGGTCAGGACTTCCGGTTCTGCCTTCGGCCTTTTTCCTTCGGCCTTTCGCTCTATCTGCCCAAGGCTTATCCGTCAGCAAGCGCAAGTCTTTTGCGGGCTACAGCGATCGCTTTTTCCGGATTCAACCTGACCGACTTCGAAAATTCTAACGATGTAGGACTGATGCAATAGTCCCCTCAATCCCCGACTTTTTGGGGAACTTTAAATCCAGTTTCCTCCATTGATGGGATTAAGGGTAAGGGTAGCAGTCTGACCGTAGGAAGCGCAGCCACTGCCGCATTTAGCAAGCGTCACTTGACTCAGGGCACCGACCGGATGCCTTTAGCAGTCTTTTTGAGTGTGAGGCTTTCTATGACGGGTGAATCACAGGCTTGTTCACCCTAGATCGGCAACGGTTGTGTCTAGCCCACAGCTATCTGGACATCGTGTACAGCCACAAGTTTGCATCATTAGCTCTTGCCAAAGCAAAGACATCACACAGCGCCTGAGAGGGTACAGCCCCAGCTCAGGTCATAGTCTGCCGTGAATCCCCCATTTCGCCAATAAGTTTGGAGTTCCTGATGACTAAACATACTGACCGTAGCCTTTGGGTTACGACGCTATTAGGCTTAGTGTGCGCGAGTACGCTGACCGCCTGCCAAAACACAACGGCTAACCACACTAACATTGCCCCAGTGACGGCCTCAGAGCGCGTCGCCGATGAGGGCACTGTCGTTGCCGCCCCGCCTACTGATCTGGCGGCGATCGCGGATGCCGATGCCGTCATTCGGGATGTTGCGGCTCCCTCCGTTTGGGTTCGCCCCAGCGTCACCCATGAAGAAGAGTCCGCGATCGCGGGGGATACCCTTGTCTATGGCGACACCATCCGCACTCAAGGTGAAGGGTTAGCCGAAGTGGACTTAGTCTCCGGCTTATCTTTCCGCATTGGTGGCGAGGCCGCTTTGACTCTACAACCCGATAATCAATTGGATTTGCAGGCTGGGCAAATGATCGTGTGGGTTGAACCCGGCAAACAAGTTCCCGCTCGCATTGTCACCCCAGTGGGGATTGCTGGTTTACGGGGTACGACCTTATTCATTAGTGTCCCAGAGGATGATACCGAAGCGGTGAGTTTCTTAGCCTGGGAAGGCACCATCGCGATTCAAGTAGCCGAGGATGCCGAAGCCATTACGTTGCAATCGGGCGAAGAATTGAGCGTGCGTCCTGGCGAACGTGATGTCGCCAACTTACGCAGTCGTGTTCGCCGTCTCAATCGCCGCGAAATTCGCCAGCGCCGCCGCCGCAGTAATTTACTTAATCGTTTTCAGCGATCGCTCCCAACCCTGAATGAAATTGAAGCTACGTTAGAAGCAGCGCCTTAGGCTAAAGCACCAAATTTTCCATGGCAACTCCAATTCCGCTGCTCTCTCCACCACCGGGATATCGACCTCAGGCTGAAGATACTGGACTCGATACCGATCTGCTGTGCTTTTATCTACTGCGCCAGAAAACAGTGGTTGAGCGCTTACAGATGGGTGCTCAACTCACCCGCAGTGCTCGTCAATTTTCGCTGAACTGTTTCCACCAGCGCTTTGCTCATCTCAATGCCCAGCAGTTTGCGCGTAAGATTGCCGAAGCTTGGCTGCAAGAGCACTGCCCGCCTGATTATGTGCCAGGAGGTTCAGAGGTGGCCTGGATTCAAGACTCGATTCAACTTGCGGTTAACCTGCATCAAATTTTTGTCACCGAGGATATTCCTTACTATGTGACCGGAGGTGTCGCCGCGATCGCCTATGGGGAATCGCGCACCACGCAAGACCTGGATGTCGTGTTGTTTATTGCTAGAGAAGTTATTCCATCGCTAGCAACAGCATTGGAGCAAGCGGGTTTTTATGTCCCCGGCGTTGAAGATGTGGTGACGGGACGCATGACAACACGGCAAGTGACTCAGGTCAACACGATTTCGCGCGCTGACCTCGTGATTACTGACGACAATGAATATGAGCAATTGAAGCTAGGCCGACGACAGTCCTATCAGCTCACCGATGAAACCGCCATCTATTTGATTTCACCTGAAGATTTAGTGGTCAGTAAGCTGCAATGGGGCCAGCAGAATCAATCACAAAAACAGTGGCGGGATGTTCTCGGTATTTTGAAGGCGCAGCAAGAGAGCCTGGACTATGAGGAGATGCATCGATGGGCAGCGACGTTTGACCTTGTAGCCAGGTTAGAACAGGCCACTTTGGAGGCAGGGGTGAGAGCGATCGCGGATCAGCAATGGGCCACTGCGACCTATGCCACCATGATTCGCGCCTTCGCCATCGCCCAGGAACGGAATCGCACCACTCAGCCGAGTCCTAATATTGAGGTCGCTGATGGTCACCGCTACAGGTTGAAACGCGATAGCTTAGCCGAAACCTTTACGGTGATGGCCAAGCTAGATGAACGGGCAATTGCCCAGTATGACTCGTACGGCAATTGCTTAAATGCGGCTCCATCGCGACAGGATCGACAACAGTGGCAGGCGATCGCCCAACGAATCCAGTAATCACAAAAAAAACGGGAACCTTGGTTCCCGTTTAACTGCGTGGATTATGCTGCGTCTAGAGTCGATTGTGTTGTGTCTAGGAAAGTAGGCAATTAGTCCTCATAAATCCGGCATTCAGGGGCATCGGGATTTGCAGCACAGTACTGCGCGAAGGGGGATAGCTGCGAAGCTTTTTGCTGGACTGTGGCCTTCTGGAGTTCTTCAACCGTTTCCCAAGCGATCGCGACCTCAATGTTACCGGTGCCGTACATCGCGGTTAAGCGGCGAGCATGTTCCAGAGCGACTTGCAGACGAGCTTCAAGGGAAGGCTGGGAAACGACTCTGGCTTCGGTTTGAGTCGTTGTCGCCGTATACGTTTTAGTAGCTGTAGTGCCTTGAATCATGATGCTTTAACCTGCTAGTTGTCTACAACACGTTCATCCTAGCAATAGGCCAAGCAAATAGCTTGACCTGAACAATATAAGTTTTCTCTATGTTTTATGAGGTTTTCTTAACTTTCTTGCGAGTCTGTATCGAAGCTGTAATGGGAATCACTAGCTGCCCATGCGGGGATTCGCTGACCTACTTTAAGCGTCAGCAGGGCCTGCATTATCTTCTAATGCTTAATGATCGCCCCCTCTACACCAGCAATTAAACTAGAACCAACACCGACATTCAGTCCTTTTAGTCGGAGCCAGTCGTCATTATGACCCCAGCGATCGCTCAACCCCTAAGCTTTTTAACGTTTCTGGAAACGATGCCAGAGGACGGCAATCGTTATGAGCTGGTCAATGGAGAGCGTGTTCAACTAATGGCAACCCGTGCCCATGATGATGTCGCTGACTTCATCTACGATGAGTTCCGCGATCAGGTTAAACGGGGTCACCTCAATTACAAAATCTCGCGCTTTACATCGGTTAAGACCACTCGGGATGATGGCCTCGTTCAGGGGCGCACCCCCGATGTCAGCGTCATCGATAAAGCCATTTGGCAAGCTGACCCCAAAGCCTCTGCGGCCCTCGATGAACCCATTCAACTGGCTGTAGAAGTTAGCCCAACTAACTGGCGTGATGATTATCTATACAAGCTCGCTGAGTACGAGTCTTTAGGGATTCTGGAATATTGGATTGTCGATTATCTGGCTTTGGGTGCTGTTCGCTACATTGGCTCACCCAAAACCCCGACAATCTCTGTCTACACCTTAGAGAACGGCGAATATCAGCTCCAGCAATTTCGAGGGGACGACTTAATTATTTCGATGACCTTTCCAGAATTGAAATTGACTGCCGACACGATTTTTAAGGCTGCGGGTATTGCCCGTGAATAGATAGTCAGGATATTGAGGAAAATTGACGCTTGGACTGATCCAGCGCCTTTTCCAGTTGCGAGTCTTCTCCCGAACATCCAGGCACATCACCGAGTTTTAGTTCCTTGAGAAGATCTTGCGAGGGGCGTGGGGAAGTCGAGTTCCCCACATCGGGGGTTTTGGGGGCAGGCCCCCAAGGGCTCGCGCATTCATCCCTAACTGTCCTAACCAAAACTGCTTCTGCAATACCGGCAAACCTCAGCATTCAATCACGTTAACCGCCAATCCTCCTCGCGAAGTCTCCTTATACTTTTCGTGCATATCTCGTCCCGTATCCCGCATGGTTTTAATCACCTTGTCGAGGTGAACGCAGTGCTGCCCATTCCCTTTGAGGGCCATGCGAGCCGCATTGATGGCCTTGATAGCCCCCATGGCATTGCGCTCAATGCACGGCACTTGCACCAATCCCCCCACCGGGTCGCAGGTCAGTCCGAGGTTATGCTCCATGCCAATCTCAGCCGCATTTTCCACCTGCTCCGGCGTGCCACCGAGGACTTCCGTCAACGCTCCGGCAGCCATGGAACAGGCCACACCCACTTCTCCCTGGCACCCGACATCGGCTCCTGAAATCGAGGCATTCTCTTTGTAGAGGAGGGCGATCGCCCCGGCCACCAGCAAGAACCGCACAATACCATCTTCGTTAGCCCCATGGCAAAAGCGACTGTAATAGTGCAAGACGGCAGGAATAATGCCTGCGGCCCCATTAGTAGGTGCGGTGACAATGCGGCCTCCCGCCGCATTTTCTTCATTGACGGCCATGGCGTAGACGTTGACCCAATCCAGAATAGTCAGCGGGTCAGCCAGGGAAGATTCGGGACGGTGTAGAAGATGGTGGTAGAGACCCGAAGCGCGTCGATTGACCTTGAGTCCGCCCGGCAGCACGCCCTCGGTGCGGCAACCGCGATCAGCGCAGTTTTGCATCACCTGCCAGATCTGCAAGAGTCCATCTCGCACTTGCGCCTCTGCACGCCAGACGGTTTCATTAGCCAGCATGAGCTGACTGATCGCGAGGTGATGCTGCCGACACAGCGTCAATAGCTCACATCCCGTTTTGAATGGATAGGGCAAGGCTGATCGATGGAGCTGGAGCTGATCAATACAGGCCGCTGTTTCATCCACCACAAAGCCCCCGCCCACGGAGTAGTAGGTGCGCTGTCGCATGGGGGCTCCGGTGGTGTCAAAGGCGCTAAACACCATGCCGTTAGGATGAAAGGGCAACGGCTTCCAGTGAAAGTGCAAATCCGTTTGAGGATTGAAGGCGATCGCCTGTCGTCGCAGAAGCCAAACCGCCTGAGTCCTCTGCACCCGTTCGAGATGGCCGTCTACCATATCGGGATTTATCGAGTCCGGCGCTTCCCCCTCTAACCCCAGGAGTACAGCACGATCGCTGCCGTGCCCACGACCTGTCGCCCCTAGAGAACCATACAGGTCGACCTGCATGCGCCGAGTGGATGGCAGCAGCCCGTCTGCCCCTAACCCCCGCGCAAACTGGCGAGCCGCTTTCATTGGTCCCACGGTATGGGAACTGGAGGGGCCAATGCCAACTTTAAAGATGTCAAAAACGCTAGTAGACATGGCCAATTAAAGCACCTGCTCCACCACCGTCGCCGCTAGCGGTTCATCAAAATATTCCACCTGCACCTGCGTTCCAGGAGCCGTGTAGCTCAAGGGCAAATAGGCATACACCACGCAGCGTCCAGCACTATAGCCGTAGCCTGCGCTCGTGGCATAGCCCAAGACCTTACCATCGGCGATCACAGGCTCTTTCCCCATGACTACCGCTGCCGGATCATCCAGCGTCAAATAGCACAGTTTCCGACTGGCGTACTCCTTACGCTGTAGCAGTGCCTCCTTGCCAATGAACTCACCTTTGTTGGGCTTCACGGCAAATCCCAGTCCCGCTTCGTAGGGGTCGTACTCTGTGTGAATGTCGCTACCCCAGAGCAAAAATCCCTTTTCCAACCGCAGGGTTTCAAAAGCTCCCAGCCCTGCGGCAATCAAACCGTACGCCTGCCCTGCTGCCCACAGCATATCCCACAGCTTCAGCCCGGATTCCGTGGGCGCATAGATTTCCCACCCCTCTTCCCCCACGTAGGACACCCGTGAGGCGATGACGGGAATGCTGCCGATGTAGAACTGCTGATTGGTGAAGAACTTGAAATTGGCTTTGGACACATCGGTCGGCGTGACCGCTTGCAGCACATCAGGTGCTTGCGGCCCCCACAGGCCCACGCAGCAATAGCTAGAGGACACATCAGCAATGCGCACGGAGCCATCTTCCGGCAGGTGGGCCTTCATCCAAGCAAGGTCATGGCCGTGAACCGAGCCGCCCGTAATCACCCAGTAGGTCTCAGTCTCCAGGCGGCTAACGGTCAGGTCACACATGATGCCGCCATTGGCATCCAGCATGGCGGTGTAGATGACCTTCCCTACCGGCCTATCGATATTATTGGCGCAGAGGGTTTGGAGATAGTTCACCACCCCTGGCCCGGTGACTTCAAACTTAGCGAAGGGGGTCAGGTCGTACAGGGCGACGCGATCGCGGGTGGCTAAATGTTCGGCTCCCTGGATCGGTGACCAGTGCTTGGCTTCCCAGCCCTGGCGACGCGGAATATCGTATTGCTCCAGCAGTCCCACATTGGCTTTGAACCACTGGGGTCGTTCCCAGCCCGCACTAAAAACGAATTGAGCCCCCAACGCCTGGAGGCGAGGATAGAAGGGACTCATCCGCAATTCCCGTGAATGGGTTTGCTGATCGAGCGGGTGAATGATGTCGTAAACCTCGTCGTACTGTTGCGCCCCTGACCGGAGAATGTAGTTGGCGCTTTTGCACACATCGGCAAAGCGGTGGATGTCGGCTTCATGGAGGTCAAAGCTCGTTACCCCATGGGTCATTAGCTCCGCCACCACTCGGCCCATGCCCCCCCCATGGGTGACCCAAACCGCTTCTGCTACCCAAAAGCCCTTAGCCTTGGTTGACTCCCCAATCACCGAACCGCTGTCCGGCGTGAAGGAAAACATGCCGTTAATTTTGTAGGTTAGCGCTGCCGTCGCTAGGGCCGGGAAAAGTTCCTTCGTAGATTCCCAGGCAGGGCCGAAATGCTCCTCGGTGAAGGGCTTAACCGACGGCATTACGGGCGCTTCGGCATAGGGCAGAATGTTATCTGGATCGACCAGTAGGGGCTCGTGCTGATAGGAGCCGATGCCCCAACAGTCGCCGTGCTGCCGGAAATACATCGAGTGATCCTGATGGCGCACCATGGGATAGGTGACTTCTTCGGTGGCTCCGGCCAGCTCCGGAATCGGCCCCGTTTTCACATACTGGTGCTGTACGGGCGTCAAGGGAATCACTTCACCCACCATACGCCCAATACGAGGCCCCCAAATACCGGCACAGACCAGCACTTTGCCTGTCTCAATGCGGCCTTTGTCAGTCACAACCGCCTGTACCTGACCCTCTACCACCTCAATATCCATGACGGTAGTGTCACCGTAGAACTCGGCGGCTCCGGCTTCAGTGGCGATCGCCGCCATGGCTTCAGCCGCTCGTAGCGCTTTGGCAATGCCGTCAGTGGGCACGTGGTACCCGCCCAAAACCTTGGTTTCATCAATCAGCGGTACCTTGGCCTTCACCTCCGCCGGTGTGAGCAAGCAAGCCCCTTCCAGCCCCCAAGACTTGGCCCACCCTAGCTTACGCTTCAGTTCTGCCATGCGAGCTTCGGTGTAAGCCACTTCAACGCCGCCCACTGGGTAGTAGGCTGGCCCTTCTTCGGTGCTCAACTGGCTGTACAGCTCCACCGTGTACTTGGCGAGCTGAGTCATGGTCTTGGAGGGATTCGTTTGAAAGACTAACCCCGGCGCATGGGATGTGGAGCCACCTGTCGCGAACAGCGGCCCCTGCTCCACCACCACAATATCTTGCCAACCGAGCTTAGCGAGATGGTAAGTGGTACTGCAGCCCACAATACCTGCACCAATGACGACAACAGCAGCATTCGATTTCATCGTTTTTCTCCACTACTCATCCACCCATCCACTCCCCTACTCACCAACCGCCTTCGCGACCTGCTGCTGAAAGCGATAGACCGTCTGCTCCAGTTCCGGAGAAAAGCAGCCGCCGTCGAATTGGGGCGATCGCCGACCAATTTGCATCCGCTCAATCATGTCAATGTCTTCATCGTTGGTGTCTTGCCAGAGATCGATGGGTAGGTGGCGCAAAGCTTGGTTTGCGTCGGTCATCGCTTCATCCCCGATGAAGTAGAACAGCATCCGTTCCTGGGTTCGCTCAGGACTGAGGGGATTGGCAATAAACACCAAAAAGTAGTCGGGATGCACGCCCAGCATCAGGTTGGGGAAGACGGTGATATATTCAGCGACGGTTTCTTTCCCCATGGCCTGCAAATTAGGGAAGGTGGGTAAGGACTTACCATCAATGACGCCACTCTTGTAAAGCAGACTGCCCTGCCCCACGTGGGTATCACCGACATCGAAACCGAAGTGATCTTCCATGCGCGAGCAGTCATTTAAGGCAGGATGCACCCAGGTCAGGTGGTAGCTTTCGGAGAAGTTCTCAACGGCGAGCTTCCAGTTAGCCTGGCACTGCAAGTTCACTTCCCGCTGCTCGCGTCTGAGCAAGCTGAGGTCATAGTTGGACCAGCGATCGCTGACGGGTTGCAGATACTCAGCTAAGGGTGGCGCATCCCCAGCCAGGTTAATGAAGACGAGATCCAGCCACTGTTCACAGCGGATGGGCTTGAGCCCTTTGTTGGCGCGATCGAACCCCTCAAAAGAATCCTTGTAATACCCCCCAAAATGCGGCGTGCTTTTGAGACTGCCGTCCAGTCGATAGGTCCAGGAGTGATAGGGGCAGCGCAGATTGCCTTTGACGTTGCAGGGACTGCTGACAAGCTGTAGCCCCCGATGACTACACACATTGTGAAAAACCTGAACCGCATGGTGGCGATCGCGCACCAACACGATGGGGATATTGGCCACTTCAGTGGGATACACGTCCCCAGGGTTCGGCACATCCGACGCCATCCCCACACAAACCCAGTGGCGACTAAACAGGGTTTGCTGCTCTCGCTGGAAATAGTCAGGACTGGTATAGGCATCCGCCCTCAAGCCAACCTGACGAGCCACCTTGGGAGCAGCGACGCTCCGGATAGGAACCGGTGTTTCCAGCGATCGAAGGTTCCCTATTCCAGGGTCCAGAGACACATCAGCAACACTCATAAACGCACTTTGGTCGGTCATAATCCACCTTGCCAACAGCAGCCTACGTCCCGCGATGGATAGAACTTTTACAAAAATGAGTGTTCAAAGAAATGCCTCCCTGAACACTCCCAATAAAATGCAAATCAACTTGTAATTACAAGTTTTCAAAGTTGACAATACTACCTGGCAAATGGCCATAATGTTTTCCTGGGAACATTTTTGAACTTTCTTGTCAGAATTTTATAACCTGGATTTACACGGGAACATGTCAGGTTTACAAATGCCTGAATAGCCCTCATCCCCCAACCCCTTCGCCCAATATTGGGAGAAGGGGAGCAAGCATTTTGAAGTCCCTCTCCCAAGTTTGGGAGAGGGATTTAGGGTGAGGGTTCGAAAGTGACATGCTCCCAATTTCCACAGGCTGACACCGATCGATGGCAGCACTGGAATCAGCCACAAAGTCAGTAAAAAACCATTCAAGCAGAGGCTGTAACAGCATTGAGAAGCTTTAGCATTAGACTCTTTGGGCTTGAAACGATTGCCACGACGAAAGCTAAACAGAGCTTTTTATCCAGAAATCACAGGATTCAAGACTTGTAGCAACAACTGTATATAAGAAAACAGAAGTGCTGGTTTTGCTTAGTCTATGGTTACTCCAAGTTTGCTGATCAGCCTCATTCCAGGATGTTTGTTTTTCAGGCTTCTGTGGTTGTCGAAATATTGTTGGCAGGCTTTTTGATTATTTTGATAGATGAATCTATCAGTGATTTTGGGGTAAGTGGCCATTGCAGGATCGCTTTACATTCGCAGTCATGCGTGGCCCCCCTTGACGGCTACTGCTAGGAGGTTGATTGTTCTGAGTGGCGACGGCTGACACATTCCCTTTGCCTGCATTGGATTCAGTCATCCGCAGGTGCAGGTACTCTGGCCCAGTCGTTCCATCTGTCTGTTGCTGTTTTGTGGAGTAACTACTGTTCCATGGCCTCTCAACCTAACTCGGGTTCTCCAGAGCAAGAGGCGTCGCAAGTGCCTCACCCTAGGTTTCAAAGTCAGCGGAGTCCGGGCGATCGCAACATTGCTGGCTACGGCTTTGACTTTCATCCCGAGGTGTTTCTCGTTTCAGCGGGCATCATCCTGCTGTTTGTGATTACCACCTTGATTTTCCGCGAGCCTGCTGAGAATGCCTTTGGCGCGGTTCAAACCTTTATCGCAAATGCCACGGGCTGGTTTCTTATCTTGGCCGTTAGCCTTTATCTTGGCGTCTGCGTAATTCTGGCCTTTAGCAAATTTGGCAAAATTCGCCTGGGTGGGCAAAATGCTAAGCCCGAATTCCCCACCTTTGCCTGGGTTGCCATGCTGATCAGCGCTGGGATGGGGATTGGCCTCATGTTCTGGAGCGTGGCGGAGCCGATCTATCATTTTCAAGATCCGCCTGCGGTGATTGGCTCGATTGAGCCCCTAACCCGTGAGGCAGGGCAACAGGCTCTGGGCATTACGTTCTTCCACTGGGGTCTGCACGCTTGGGGTATTTATGCCCTTGTCGGGTTATCGTTGGGCTTCTTTACCTACAACTGGGGACTGCCCCTAACAATTCGCTCGGTGTTTTACCCCATTCTGGGCGATCGCATTTATGGCTGGATCGGCAACACCATTGACATCTTGGCGGTTGCCTCGACGCTGTTTGGTTTAGCCACATCCCTAGGCTTCGGTGTACAGCAGGTCAATGCAGGCTTTAATTTCTTGGTGGGTTTGCCAATCAGTACACCAATCCAGGTAGGTCTGATTGCCATCATCACGGGGTTTGCCACGATGTCTGTGGTGTCTGGGTTAGATGCTGGGGTACGTCGTCTGAGCGAGCTCAACATGATTTTGGCAGCCATTTTCATGACGTTCGTTCTGTTGGTGGGGCCAACCCTATTTATCCTGGGGTCTTTTGTGGAGACTGTGGGGTACTACGTCTCTTCCTTACCGACCCTCAGCTTTTGGACAGAAACCTTCGACGGCACCTCCTGGCAAAATGGCTGGACGGTCTTTTACTGGGGCTGGTGGGTTTCCTGGTCGCCGTTTGTGGGCATCTTTATCGCTCGGGTTTCCAGAGGCCGTACTGTACGTGAGTTCATCCTGGGTGTGCTGTTGTTGCCTTCCCTGCTGACCTTCTTGTGGATGTCGGTGTTTGGCGGCACGGCCCTCGCGATGGAGTTAGGTGGTTTGCAGGGCGTCATCAGTACCGCTGTGGGTGAAGACGTAGCAACGGCTCTGTTTGTGATGTTGCAGCAGCTACCCCTGTCGGCAATCACGTCCTTCGTGGGGATTGTGCTGGTCGTGGTCTTCTTTGTGACATCCTCTGACTCGGGCTCGCTCGTTGTCGATAGCTTGACCTCTGGCGGCAAGCTGGATTCACCCGTCCCTCAGCGGGTCTTTTGGGCAGTGACAGAAGGGGTTGTAGCGGCGGCGCTGCTATTGGGCGGAGGCTTGCAAGCACTCCAAACCGCTTCCATCACAACGGGGCTACCCTTTGCGATTGTGCTGCTGGTCATGTGCTACAGCCTCTATCGGGGGTTGAACCAAGAGCTGGCCATGATCGAAGCGCAAAAGTTGCAGGCAACAGAGGGCATGCCGGAAGAGGCGATCGCTCGCTAGCGAGCGAAAGGGGAAGGACTTGCACACTTGAGGAAATTACCGGCGTTTGAAGATCCCCTCAGCTATCCCCTCCAAGCAACTGTCCATCAGCAACGTCTTGCTCATCGAGGCTTCTGACCTTTGCGTGCAGGGCTTGAACCTCACCGCCTGTGGCACCTCTCCTTGCTAAGGAGAGGTTTATCAAGGTTGCCGGTTCCGGTTCCTCTCCTTGCTAAGGAGAGGCTAGGTGAGGTTTTCAGTCCGGTTCCTCCCTTCCTAAGGCTACTACGTACACACATCTTGGCCCTCACCCCCTCAGTCCCCCTCGCCCAAAAATGGGCGAGGGGGAGGCCAGACAAGGCTTTCCGGCTCCTCTTCGCCCAGAACGGGAGAAGGGGTTGGGGGATGTAGAGCTATGCTCTTCCCGAAGGGTGGGGAAAGTCCGCACAGCAAGAGGTTCAGGACTTATGTGTACTTAATAGCTTCCTAAGGAGAGGATAGGTGAGGTTTTCAGCCGCTCAAAGCTAGCTCAGAACCTTGATATCCTCTTGTATGCAGACTGCAACCGAAGCCTGAAGTCTTCACCTAACCAGTGATAGAGCGACTTGTGCGTAATGGAACGCCTCAAAGGGGGAGACATCTGACGAGGTGGGTCTTCAATCGGGTATAAACCACCTCTATCTCCTCCCAAGAGGGGATTTTGACTAAGGAATTGAGGGTTCTCGTCGCGACAAGTCTCATCCCGAACGCAGTAAGTTTTGGATTCAACTCAGAGTCATGGTTCTAAAAAGGAGAAACGGGTAGAGATGGTTCAACATTTCGATGCCATTGTGATGGGAGCAGGGGGCGTAGGCAGTGCTGCGGCCTATTACCTATCAAAAGCAGGCAAAAAAGTCTTGCTGCTGGAGCAGTTTGAACTCGACCATCAAAATGGCAGCTCCTACGGCTATTCGCGCGTCATTCGCTACACCTACGACACCCCCATCTATATCAACCTGATGCGGGATGCCTATCCCCTCTGGTTCGCTTTGCAGGAAGAAGCGGGTGAGCAACTCTATGTCAAAACAGGGGGACTGGATTTTGGGTTTCCCGAGACGGACACGTTTCAAGCGCTGAAAACCAGCATGGACACCGCTGAGTTACCCTACGAGCACCTGACCAAAGCGGCCATCCAGTCACGCTATCCTCAGTTTTCGTTGGAAGACGGCATGGAAGGGTTATTCCAGTCAGAGGCGGGGTTACTGCGAGCTTCGCGCTGTGTGCTGGCCCATGTGCGATTAGCCCAAGCACGGGGGGCGACGGTGCTGGATGAGACGCCCGTGCTCAGCGTTACTCCCAGCGCCAATGGCGTTGAAGTGAAAACGGCAAACGATACTTTTACCGGCGATCGCATCGTCCTCACCGCAGGCAGTTGGGCCAAAGGATTACTAGCGAAACAAGGCATTGATCTACCGTTGAAAATTATGCCTTGTCAGCTAGGGTTCTACCAGCCGAGTAATCCAGCCAGCTTTGAGCCAGGAACTTTCCCAGTCTTCTTTGCCCACATGAATGGGGACTATGGCGAAATGCCCTATGGCATTCCCCATGAGGATCCCAGCCTTGGTGTCAAAATCACCACGTTTTATGGATGGGACACGGTTGCCACCCCAGATGAAGTTGACTATACCCCTAGCGAAGCTTGGACAGAGCGCATTCGCGCCTTTGCGAAGCAGTTTGTCCCCGATGCAGCTGGCCCCCTTATTTCCACTCGCCGCTGCCTGTATACCTTGACCCCCGACAAACATTTCATTGTCGATCAGCATCCTACCTATCCCCACGTGGTAATTGGGGCAGGCTTCTCGGGTCACGGGTTTAAGTTCACCACCCTGATGGGCAAAATGCTGGCCGATCTGGCTGTAGAAGGGCGTACTCCCCACGACACGAATTTGTTCAAGATGTCGCGTTTTCAGCCAGTAGCCGCGTAAGAAGGCGTTAAGATGCCAGAGGTGGTCAACGGATGATGACATTTTCTTCTATGGTTCCGAGTGAACAGGGCTCCGAGCGACAACCTCTGCATATTTCCATTTCCGAACAGTTAAAAAACCGAATTGAAACCGGCCATTACCAACCAGGGCAACGTTTACCTAGCGAGTTTGACCTAGGTGAGCTATTTGGCGTTAGCCGTACAACCATTCGGCGGGCGATCGCGAATCTCACGCAGCAGGGACTCGTCACGACCCAGCAGGGTAAAGGCATTTTTGTGACCAAACCCCACAAAATTAGCTTTTCAATGTCGAATCCGCTGATGTACTTTGACTCAGCCCTCCGACAGCAAGGGTATGTTGGGCGCGTCCATTCACTGCGGCTCCAACTTATTGAGGCATCGCCTGATGTTTGTCACAAGCTCCAACTCCCTAAAGGGACGGCTCAGGTATATTGGCAAGAGAAAATCTACTACGCCAACGAGTCTCCCATCGCGCTAGATATCTCCTTTTTTCCGGAAGCGATCGGCCATCCGCTGCTTGAGAAGCTGCAACATGGGTTTACCTACAGCACATTAGTGACCAACGGTGTTCACCTCAACGCTGCGGAAGTTCAGTTAGAGAGCCTTCCGGCCAACTATGAACTGAGTGAGTATCTAGCAGCCCCCCTAGGGAGCCCATTATTGGCTTTTCATTACGTGGCCTATCGCGATCAACGCCGTCCCGCCGTCTGTGGCAGTACCCTCTCGCGTTCCGATTGGACATGCTACACAGCCAAGATTGCAGTCGATAACGCCGATTGAGGCTGCGGATTAGTGCCGCCTCAACGCCCCGAATTAGGTTGGGTTCACCTTATACCCAAGACACTCAATTGCTACCAAGCTGTTCCACCGTATGCCCCTTATCTTGCAGGAGCTTGACCACGCTATCCTCACCCACAAGATGGGCCGCCCCAACGATGACTAGATAGTCTTCTGACTGATTGATAAAAGACTCAATGTCGGCTAGCCAATTTTGATTACGCTGCACCAAGAGCGCGTCGTAAGCTTCAGGAAAATCAGCAAAACCTTCTAGAATCAAACGTTCAAAATCAGCAACATTTCCCGTCTTCCAGGCATCAACCAACAAATTGGTAGAGCTTGAAAGGGTCTCTAGTTCTAAGATTGTTTGTTCAACAATTTCAACTTGCACATCAATAGAGAGCTCATCGAGAAAGTTCAGCTGTTCTTCAACCGTTTCAAATACGCGGATATCTTTGTTGGCAAGATTGGCTTGTTCAAAGAAATATGAGTCGATGCCATAGTCAGGCTCAAACCCCAGCTGCATCAGTTTAAGCCCTGATAAACCCGTAAAGAAAAACCAGGGTTCAAAGTTATCCACCCCCTGCATCGGTAGACCAAGACTCGCTGCGGCCGCTTCAGCCAAACGATAGGTATCAGCATCAAGGGCATTTACCAGAGACTCTTCAGGGCTATCCGGCAGCGCAATCTGAATAATCGTTTCCACCGTATCTAAGCTCTCTAGAGTACTCAAATCGGCCTCAAAAACGACCGTTTCAGCCTCCTCAAATGCCTGCTGAATGGATTCAGGTAGTGGATAATCCGTTTCTCTTAAGAGGTGAATTGACCCTAACAGGTAGACGGTATTCTCTGGCGATTCGACTTCCCACAAAAAAGCATCACTGGCTTGACTCTCACTGGGCCATACTAAGCCGATGAAGGAAGCCAATGGCACTGCCGTGGCGAGGCTTACCTTGGCGCAAACGCGTTTGATATTCATGGCCGATTCAGTCGCTAAGGCAACCTGATACGAAGCTTCTCAGGTGTAGCACACCCACTGGCTGACGGGAGGTGCACCCCAACTTTTTGTAACAGAAGGGTCGTGCTGATCGAAACCGAACGGCAGGGTCGTGTTGATCAAAATAGTTCAGCAGTCACTTCTGAAAATGCATACATTCGCTACGGTCAGACCGAGTAAAGAACATCAGGTTGATATTTGACGATTTATCATGTTGCATCCCCGATCCCATGCTAGACAGTACCGCGTTGAGGTTTCCGAATGGGGAGCCAGAACCTTTGTCATTGTGAATGCGTCCGATACGTTGACGGCCATCAGGCAGGCCAAACAAAACGCCGGTAAAGCACATGGGTGGGAAGGTGTACGTAATGTTTATGGAGCCTACCCGATCGCCTTAGCTTGAGGAGGTAAAACGCCAAACTAAGCCATCAGAAATGGCCAAGGTTTATAGCTTTGGCCATTTCGTTTGCTCCAGTCGCTACAGTTGAATCACAGAGAGAGTGACCTCACCGGTATTGTCTTCTGGGTAGGTATCAAAGAAGAATGCACAGAGGGTCGCGGGCTCTTTAACATCCAGCGTTAGCGTGTCAGCATAGCCATTCAGGGTAGACCAGGTAGCGCTCACAGGTACTCCCGTCTTTTGATTTATGACTGTACCACCATAAATCCAGAGCAGCACCCAGGGTTCACCGGGATGCTCAAGATTCCCGTCATAGCGGAAAACGCCCTCCCGGATACGTAGGATATGCAGACCCGGGGTGAAGGTATAGGTCGTCGCGATCGCATCTTGTAAGTGGCTCATTTGAGCCTCATCTAGCTGATAAGCATGGTGGCGACTATGGACTTTAACGGTCTGAATCGCACATTGACTGCTGCCCGCAGTTGCCGCAGCTAATCCGGCACCGAAAGCCCCAGCACCCGCAATCGCCAACCCACCGATTTGCCCCAACCCGTCTGTTGGGGTGACGTCACCTTCAGCAGGAACATAAATGTGAGTCGATCGCGCAAGCTGGAGCCAGCGATCGCCGGGTGCCTCATAACCCACTTCCACCAGGTAATCGCGATCCGTTTGGGGAATCGGGACTTCAAGGCTATCGATTGTTTCATCACACGGGAATTTGTCCATGCGATGGGGCGCTTGCACATCCATATCGATGCCGGTGACGTCATACAGGCGTAATTGATAGGCTTCACCACCCTCCTGCTTGGCAGCGATCTTCCGAGTTGGTGGCACTGACCAGGTAGCATCGGCCATTTGAGCCGTACGGGGGGTCAGCGTGATAGTACTGCTATCGGCCTGTTCAGCAGTCGCAGCAGCTACTCCAGCACCTACAACATCGGCACCCACAGCAGCTACTCCTAAGCCAGTCGTGCTATCAGCCATTGCCGCACTAAAGATAGCGGTTGATCGCATCGGTTCCGACCGCGCCAGGTTAATCCAGGTGTCAGCTTCGGTTTGATAGCCAATTGCCGCAATGTAATCGCGATTAGGGTCAGGAATGGGGACGATGCGATCGCTATCTGTTTCCGCCACATCGTAGGTCAGCACACTGTGAGGGGGCTGCTGCGTAACATCAATATCGGTAACATCACAAACTTGGAGCTGATAGGTTTTGCCACCGTTGGTCTTGGCCGCAGCTTTAGCCGCATCGGGCACTTCCCATTGGGCCAGGGCTTTCTTATTCGTTTGAGGCATGAGTGTGATGCGGCTGGGAGGTACAGGGGCTGAGGTCGCATCCGCCTCATCAGTCCCCGTTCCCATCAGGCCAGCCGCGCCGATGGCCGCACCACCAGCGGCGATCGCCGCGCCCCCCATCGCCAAACCCGGCAGGCGAATACCTGTATCAACAGCCTCAACATCACCCTTTGGCGCGATGGGAATCACCGGAGGCTCAGCAGGAGGATCTACCGAAGCCTCATCCGTATCACCCTTCGCATCTGTATCCACATCACCCCCTAGTGGGACGGGCGCAACGGGGGGCACGGTGGAGGTTTCATCCGCTTCATTCGTATCATCCGTGCCTGATTTCCCAGCCAGTCCTGCCGCGCCGATGGCCGCGGCTCCCGCGATCGCCGCTCCCCCAATGGCAGCCCCTGGCAAGTTAACACCTGCACCACCAGCGTCAGTCGGGGGCTCCGGCGCGGCAACATCGCCGGTTGTCGGTAAGTCCCCCCTGTCCGGAAGGCCAGCATCGCCCATCGGTACGACAGGCGGAACGGTTGGAGGGGGGGGGGAATCTGTTGGGATATCGTCAGACTCATCTGTGTCGTCAGCGCCTGATTTCCCAGCTAGTCCTGCTGCGCCGATGGCCGCTGCACCTGCGATCGCTGCCCCCCCCACAGCAGCCCCCGGCAAGTTGATACCCGTGCCTACACTACCGTTACCTGTTCCAGTTGCGGGTCGGTTGCCACTTACACCATCACCTACGGGCAAATCACCATTCGCTGTAACGCCTGCTTCACCTGTTCCGGGCGAAGCACTAGGCGGTGGCGGGACGGAGGCCACCGGCGTTACCGGAGGTGGTGTCGTCCCAACAGCAGCGGTGTCGTCTCCTTTCCCTTTCAGCAACCACCACAACAGTCCTCCCACCAGGGGTATCCCCAACAGCAGTAGGAGCCACCAGGGGAACCCGCCGCCCTCAGCTTCGATATCGACACCTGTTGACCTTAAAACAGTCTCTTTCGATGGAGCCTTTTCTGGGTCTATAGTCGTCGCTGGTTCAGTCGTCGCTGGCTCAACCCCATCTGCATCAGCTGTAGCGTCAGCATCCACTTCCCCAGCATCAGGGGCACCCGCATCCGCTGCATCGGCATCAGGAGCTGCGACGATGACTTCCTGCCCCGGTGCCGTACGGGCAAACCCAAGAAAGGCCAACGTTGCTGGGCTCGCATCTTCGCGATAAACAAAGCTGCGATATTGGGAATAGGGATAACGCGGATCATCCGGTAGGGTCTGATGCATCGACAGAATCTGCACATCATCCCGGCCTGACACCTGGGAAACGACAGCATAACCAATACCATCCGCCCCTAGCTCGGCGATAACGGCATCGGTTTCATCCTCCGCAACGGGATCAGCGGTCGCCCCAGTCGCAAAGGGGCCACCTTCAAACACCGTGTAGGTGCTTAAAGCCCGTCGGGTATCACTGTAGTCAGGGCGATCGACAAACCGAATCGGCAAGTCAGGGCCACCAACTTCTGACCAATTCGTAATTTCACCCCGAAAAATTTGAGCGAATTGCTCAAAGGATAATTCACCCTCAAAAGCATTGTCCGGCCCTAGAATAATCGCAAGCTTCTCACGCTCCAGCGCGATGGCAGCGAGTCCTTCTTCCTTTTCGGCCTCTGTCAGTGGACGTCCCGACGCCACCAAGTCAATTGAGCCAGCCAATAAGTCTTCAATGGCCTGATCGGTACGGCTCGCCTCCAGCTCTACGTCAATATCAGGGTATTGCGCTTCAAAGCGCGACTCTAACGCTTCGTTGGTAAGCTGCATGCTAGTGGAGCCATCCACCCTCAGCGTAGTGCCCTCCGGCAAAGAACTGGGAATAGGGAAGCTCTCAGGATTATCGCCGAAGGACTGCTGAGCATAAGCCGTATGATTGCGCAGCAATTCATGGGTGGCCTGAGCAACCGTTACAGCCGCGAAGACCACAGCAGCAAACTTAACCAAGGACATCTTGCGGGACATCATTGCTATTCACGGGGGTAGGGAATACGGGCAGGATAAAAGCAGCGACGAGGGAAAAAGCACCTCAGACAGGTGAACCACTCAAAACAGTCCGAAACTTAGATACGAACAACCGATAGGGTTAGCTCACCGCTGTTGTCAGGGATATGAGTGTCCAGAAAAAAGGCACATAGGGTAGCGGGTTCTACCACATCCATCACGAGAGCATCGTCGTATCCGTTTAAGGATGTCCAGGTGGCATCAACCTCAACGTTGGTTTTCTGATTGATGATTTTGCCGCCATAAATCCAGAGCAGCACCATGGGTTCTGCGTGAGTGCTCGTACCACTCACGTAACTGAAGGCCCCTTCACGGATTTTGACAATATTAGTGCCCGGCTCTAGCTGAACCGAAACGCCTTGTTCCTGGATTGCTTGCATCTGTTCAGGGCTAAGGCGATAGCAGTTCTGTTGGCTATGCACCTTGAGGTCGGTTACAACACAACCTTCCATTTCAACGTTCCTCCGTAATTCAATGCGAATCTACAGGGTGATGATTAAAAGCAGATAAAGCTTTGTGAGCGTTTCCTACTTCCGATACAGTCCTCACCAGTTCCGTTAAGACGAGACGGTGAGCCTTTGGCCTCGACGCTAAGCATCCGGATGCTACCAGTTGCCTTGATTGCAACGGCTAAAGCGACGTATCACTCAAGCGGAAGCAAACACAAGCTCTACACCATCCCCTCGAAACCGTGTCACGGTGTACTCAATCACTTCAGTATGCTGGTTTACATTCGTTGCCTGAACAAGAAGAATTGGTTGATTAAGAGACACTTGGAGTAGCTTCGCATCCGCTGACCGAACCATGCGAGTTGAAACTGAGGTCTGTTGACGGACGTGCTCATAGCCATAGACTTCTCGCATCAGCCGCGACAGCGATTGGGCTGTCGGGATGTGGGGCAATAGGTTGGGACAGCGCTGCGTAGGGAAATAACGAGTAGTGACAATGAGCGGGCGATTATCGGCCAAGCCCAAAAACTCCACCTGGATAGCCGACTCACCCATCACGATATCTAGATGTTCGGCAATTTTCTCATCAGCTGGCACCTCAGTCGCAGAGAGCAACCTATGTTCGCTGGTATGCCCCTGGGCTTGCAGGGATTCGTTATACCTTACCCGTTGGCCCATGGGGTCGTGCATGGGCGCATCGGCAATGAACGCTCCTAGGCCTCGATCGACGCGCAGCAAGCCTTCGTCTTTCAGCAATTCCAAAGCTTGACGTACGGTATGACGATTAACGCCGAACTGATTTCCCAGCTCCTTTTGGCTCGGTAGCTTATCGCCTGCTTGGTAAACTTCCTGCTGAATTTTTTGCCTCAGGTTGTTGGCAATTTGAACATAAAGCGGCAAAGTGGACTGAAACATTGCAATTGCAAATTAGCCAATTCAGCTATCTCTTATTGGTGACCATAGTAGCGATAGCGATTAGGCGGCCTCTACTATCAATAGTCAGATGTGCAGTAGGGCACAGTAAGATACTGACCCCACGCCGGAGCCTCAATAGCTCCCCCTAGGGCAGAGTCTAGCGATCATCGAAGACCCGCAGACCTTAAGAAATACAAGAATTCCGCTTGCGGGTATCTGAAACGACATCATTCGCTTGCTGGGCACTGGAAAGTTTGGAGGACGCCTTAGGCACATCGGTATGACTGAAAGCAGATGCCCATTCAGGTTATTGGGTTATGCCATGAAACCTAAAATCATCGTTTGTGGATTGGGAAGAACTGGGCTTAGGGTCTTTTCGCTACTGCAACAGCAAGGCGCAGAGTGCCAGGCCATTGCCGAACCGCTCACAACCTATGGGTTGCCCTCGGCACCCTGATTACGACCGGTCACCCCTTTTATCGGCGATCCGTTGCCGCGATCGCTCAGGAGGTGTATTTAGTGCCCCTCTATGTCGAAACGGTTCAGGGAACCCAACCCAGATTCAACCTGCTCAACCATGTCCTTGAGGCCCAAGATGTCCTGTATCTAACGATTCCAGCCCATAAGCTAGAGGCGCTGTAGCAAACGGTTCCCCCGTAACTTGCGGCTAGCTAGCCTTTAAACCTCAAAGCTCACAGATGACTTACAATGGCAAAACTTGGAGAGGTGGCAGAGTGGTCGAATGCGTCCGACTTGAAATCGGATGAGCCGCAAGGTTCCGAGGGTTCGAATCCCTCCCTCTCCGTTGCTATAACATTCACTATGCCTTGCGACATGCCTATGCGATTCGGTTGGCACGGGTGAGGGTGCCTGTGGCGATCGCGGCCAAGTGGATGGGCCATTCGGTCAGCGTCCACACCCATACCTACCACGGAGCCATGTCGGAGCAGGAATATCAAGAGGTCTGGGAGCGATTGGTGAAGGATGGCCAGTAACCTTGCTCAGCTTGGTTTTAATGGTGGGAAAATTCTGGTTGTTTGGGTCGGAGTCTTTGCGGCGCGGTACCACCATTCTAAAAGCCTCCTCTCGACGCGAGGCTAATACCATTTCACATGACTGCTCAGATCAAAACAGACATTTTCTGTGACGGCTTTGAGAGTCCATCATCATCATTGTTAAATGGAATGAGTTTATTTGGCAGTTTAAATCTGGCTTCGCATATTGGGAAACCTTTCATTCAGGGCATAACGCAACTATCGAGCAGGACTTGAAATATCTTGAATGCATCAAGAAACATTGTTTTTGAGTCGTTTGACAAGCCGAATTCTTTCATATATAAACATGAAAAAAGAACAAAGTAAAATATTGCTTAATGACATTTTCAACTTAGGTGACCTTGACAATGTAAAGATCCGTTTTAACCTGATGTTTGAGGGAAATTGGAATCCTATCGAAATATTTAAAGATGGAAACACTGCCATCTTACTATCAGGTCAATATTGGAACTACCAAAGCAAAAAATCCTTTAAAGAAGGACAGATAACAGTGGGCTTTATAAGGCTCGGCAAAGATGATTTATGGCTACTCTTCCATGTTGGTCGAATCACGAGAGACCTCAATAAGCTCAATGCAGTTGGTTACGAGTACGAAGCGCTGCCAGAGTTTAAAAAATACTTTGGTCGATTGATCATAAAGTTCAAAAATAAATCACAAACGATGATCAGACTGGCAAAGTCCGTAATCGATGAATGTGAGGTAGTACAAATATTGCCAGATATCTTTGATAACGATATTTTTCCCGGATATGACCAAGTAAATATTTCCTGGGAAGAGATGAGCAGAGTGCTCACTAAAGAAGGTTGGAAAACGGCCTTAAAAAATCAAAAAGGTGTTTACCTGATAACGGATTCTTCTAATGGGAGAATGTATGTTGGCTCCGCCTACGGCGATCAAATGCTTCTCGGGCGTTGGGAATCATACATAAAAACGGGGCATGGAGGAAATGTTGAGCTAAAGGGATTGAGTTTTGAACATATTAAAAATAACTTTAGATATTCGATATTGGATATATTTAAATCAACTATTAACGACCAAATCATCATAGCAAGGGAGAATTGGTGGAAATGTGTCTTGCATACTAGGCAGTTTGGCTACAACAAGAATTGACTCAAGAACCGAAGTCTTGAAACTGAGTAGTTCTCCTTAAGGGCACTGGTCTCTTAACAGGTGATGTCCTGCAACCCTTGTTTCGTCAATAGCTCATAGGTTGAGATAGGCCGATTGCAGTATCCCATTGCTACGGCTGGCGTCTTGTTTTGGCCCAGTCCCCAGTGAGGTCTGACCCAGTT
>JBCBSJ010000037.1:0-31102 GCA_039819245.1 Cyanobacteria bacterium J06638_20 | reverse complement strand
GACAGCTTCGAGGAGCTGGAGTTTGGCCTCCGCCTCCGCTACAACCTTCCGGTATTCAATATCGACACCCAGAAAACAAACCTAGGCACGACTGAAGAACGCACGGTGCGCATCAGCGAGGGAACCTGGTTTATGCCCTTTGCCCGAACCCTGAAGATTACCTATCCCCACGGCCTAATTCACCTGATTTTTACGGCGGCGACCCCGATGAGCGATCGCACGTCTCAAATCGTCCAGTTTTGCCTGCGCAACGACACCGAAGCCGACGCCACCGCCGAAAGCATTATCGCCTTCGATCGCCGCGTCACCCTCGAAGATAAGGAAATCTTGGAAGGCTCAGAGTTCGATGTGTCCCTCAGCATCAGCGCCGAGCAACACATGATGAGCGATAAGCCGGGTGTCGTCATGCGCCGCAAGTTAGCGGCATTGCTCAAAGCGTATAGCTAATATTTCCAGGCAGCCGCCCCAGGCACCCGGTCCCTAGCCCCATCCTTGATTTGGCTGCCATCTCTGCTTAGGGACCGGGTGCCTAAGCCCTACCATGCGCCATAATTTGGGAAAGTGAATGGCTTTGACGGCTAAATATTTGCTGCGTAGGAAAGAGGAACTATGGCGCTGGTAGAGAGTGCGATCGGGGGCGTTGCAGCCACCATCATTGAGCAGGCGATCAAAGGGACGGGCTATGTGAGTCAGCAGTTCAAAGAGGCTTATACCGAGGTACTGGCTGAACAAAGACACATTGAAGCTGCGAATAACTACGTACGGCGATATAAGGAACGCCACTGCCAGGTGAAGGTGATGCCGAGTTTGATGAAGGAACCTCTGCCCCTGGATGAAATCTACACGGCGGTGAAGTTGCTGGATGACAAGAACATTCGCAATTTTCTAGCGGTAGATGATCTGGAAGAAACCTATCGCCAGAAGGGGCGTCGCAGTTTTAGTCGCGATGACAGTGAGCGTCACGATGGAATACAAGTCGCTAACGCCGAACAATATTTGATGGTTTTGGGTGGGCCAGGGATTGGCAAGTCTACATTTTTGCGAAAGATTGGGCTGGAGGTGCTGAAACCCATACAGGATGCCAGCAAGCAGATTCATCGCGACTGCATTCCGGTGTTGATTGAACTGAAGGAGTTTCGCGATACCACCATTGACCTGAAGAAAAAGATTACAGCGGAGTTTGAAACCTGTGGTTTCCCTGAAGCAGAAGCGTTTACAGATGCGTCGTTAGCACAAGGTAAGCTGCTGGTGTTGCTGGATGGGCTGGACGAAGTACCCACCCGCAACCTAAATACCGTAGTGAAACATCTCGAAGATTTTGTGGATGCCCATGACAACAATGCGTTTGTTTCTTCCTGTCGCATTGCGGCCTATCGTAGTAACCAGGGCATTTTCTTTCGGCGCTTTACCGATGTGACGATGGCGGAGTTTGATGATGAGCAAATCGAGCAGTTTGTTCGTCGCTGGTTTCGCTCACATTTAGACCTCGAAGCAGGAACGGCAGACAAGTATTGGGAATTGTTGCGAAAGGATGAGCATAAAGCCACCAAAGAACTAGCCCAAACGCCCCTGTTGCTGACGTTTCTCTGCTTGATATATGACCGAGAACAAACCCTGCCTGCCCAGCGCAGCAGCTTGTATGGCAAGGCGCTCAATATTTTGTTGTCAGAATGGGCAGCGCAAAAGCGGTTAGAGCAAGATCCGATCCATGAGGGCTTTCATCCCGAGTTGGAAAAAGTTTTGCTGGCAGAGATTGCTTACACCAGTTTTGAGCAAGATCAGTTGTTTTTTCTAAAAGATGACCTGACCCGTCGTATTGGTGAATTTCTAGCCGATACGCTGGATGCCCCCGAGCATCTGAATGGGGCGAAGGTGTTAACGGCAATCGAAAAACAGCAGGGTGTTTTGGTGGAAAGGGCAACCGATATCTACTCCTTCTCGCACCTGACGCTGCAAGAATATCTCACCGCTTTCTACATTGTGGAGCAACGATTAGAAGGTGAACTGATCAAGCAACACCTGACCGATGAACGGTGGCGCGAAGTGTTTTTGCTCGTAGCAGGATTAAGTGGGAACCGAGCAATTGATCTCTTGCATCGCCTTGAGCGCCGATCGCAAACTTACCTTGAGAATCAGAGAAAGCTAGACAATTTATTTCATTGGTCGATTGCCAGTACCGAAGGAGTTAAGAGTAAATACTCGCCCTTAGCAAAACGGGCTATTGCTGTAGCAATCGCCCGCACCAGCGCCATTGCTAGCGCCCGCACCAGCGCCATCGCCCGTGCCATTGACATCGCCGGCGTCAGCAACAGCGACAGCATTAGCGACAGCACCACCGCCGGCGTCATCGCCGGCACCATCGCCAGTTTCATTGACAGCGACAGCACCAGCGACAGCACCAGCGCCATTGCCAGCGCCACTGCTATTGCCAGCGCCAGCGCTATCCCCGGCGCTATTACCATTGCCATCGCTATCGTCAGAGATTATAGTCAAATCTTCAACAGCACTAAATTTGCAAAGCTACCAAAACAGTTAAAACGATTCGCCACAATGACTCCTGGCCCTGACAGTTCATCGGAAGCATTGCAAAACTGGGGGGATAAACTGGAGTCATTGTGGCTCGATACCCTGAATCTTGATAAATCTGACCTCACATTTACAGAAGCCGAAGCACAATCTTTGCGAAACCATCTCTATGCAACGGAACTCTTAATCCGCTGCAAAGAAGCGGCGATCCGGATTCCGAAGCAAGCCTGGGCAGATCTCGAAGCGCGTCTGCTCACTCCCCATTGCCCGGAGAACACATCCTCCTGAGAAATGACAAGAGATTGCTTCTGACTTCCCAGTACGCACATACCATAAAACTATTGGCCACATCATGTTGGGTGAGTGAAATGGATTTTTGGGATCACCTTTCTCCAAATGTGGCGTAAAAGAAAGTTATAAATCTACGGCGAATACTAGATATAGTTAGTGAAATCCGTTAGGCTTATGCTCGTTGGTTTGGGTGGTGGGGTCTATGTCCTTCGTTGGTTTGCATATTCACAGTAGTTATAGCCTGCTGGATGGCGCTAGCCAGTTGCCTGCGTTGGTGAAGCAGGCGGAGGCGTTGGGGATGCCTGCGATCGCCCTCACCGACCAGGGGGTGATGTATGGGGCGATCGAGTTGCTGAAGGTGTGTGGCAAAACCGAGACCAACGTCAAGCCCATCATCGGCAACGAGATGTACCTGATCAACGGCGACATCACTAAGCAAGAGCGCCGTCCCCGCTACCACCAGGTGGTGATGGCAAAGAACGACCAGGGCTACAAGAATCTGGTGAAGTTGACGACGGTGTCTCACTTGGAGGGGGTGCAGGGGAAGGGCATCTTTTCGCGTCCCTGCATTAACAAGGAATTGCTGTCGGAGTATAAAGATGGGCTGATTGTGACGAGCGCTTGTCTGGGGGGCGAGATTCCCCAGGCGATTATGCGGGGGCGGCCAGAGATTGCCCGCAAGGTGGCGCAGTGGTACAAGGACGAGTTTGGCGACGACTTCTATCTGGAGATTCAAGACCACGGTTCCCAGGAAGACCGCTTGGTGAATGTAGAAATCGTCAAAATTGCCCGGGAACTGGATATCAAATTCATTTGCACCAACGATTCCCACTACATTTCCTGTTTTGATGTGGAAGCCCATGATGCGTTGCTCTGCATCCAAACGGGGAAGCTGATTACTGAAGACAAGCGCCTGCGCTACAGCGGCACGGAATACCTCAAGTCGGCGGATGAGATGCGCTTGCTCTTCCGGGATCACCTCACCGACGAGGTGATCGATGAGGCGATCGCCACCACCCTCGAAGTGGCCGACAAGATCGAAAAATACGACATCCTGGGTTCGCCCCGATTGCCCAACTATCCCATTCCTGAGGGGTTTGTTCCCGAAACCTATGTGACGGAGATTGCCCGCCAGGGGTTGCTGGAGCGGTTGGAGCTAGGGTCGTGGGAAGAGGTGTCGCAGGAGTATCGCGATCGCCTCGACTACGAACTCAAAATCATTCACCAGATGGGCTTCTCCACCTACTTCCTGGTGGTGTGGGACTATATCAAGTTTGCCCGCGATAACAATATTCCCGTTGGCCCAGGCCGGGGGTCGGCGGCGGGATCGTTGGTGGCCTACTGCATGCGGATTACGAACATCGATCCGGTGCATCATGGCTTGTTGTTCGAGCGCTTCCTCAATCCGGCGCGGAAGTCCATGCCGGATATTGACACCGACTTCTGCATCGAACGTCGGGATGAGGTGATTCAATATGTCACCGAAAAGTATGGCAAAGACCATGTGGCTCAGATTATTACCTTCAACCGCATGACCTCCAAGGCGGTGCTGAAGGATGTGGCGCGGGTGCTGAATATTCCCTACGGGGAGAGCGATCGCATGGCGAAGATGATTCCCGTCATGCGGGGCAAGCCGACCAAACTACCTAAAATGATTTCCGATGAAACCCCGGCTCAGGAATTCAAAGAGAAATATGAAACTGACGATCCGATTCCTAACACCGATCCGCCCGTTACCTATCGCCGCTGGATCGATATGGCCATGCGGATTGAGGGAACCAACAAAACCTACGGGGTTCACGCGGCTGGGGTCGTCATTTCCGATGCGCCGTTGGATGAAGTGATTCCCCTGCAATACAACGATAAAGGGGCTGTCATCACCCAGTACTACATGGAAGATGTAGAGGCAATGGGGCTATTAAAAATGGACTTCCTCGGGTTGAAGAACCTGACGATGATCCAGAAAACTGTCGATTTGGTGGAACGCTACAAAGATACCCGCATCGACCTAGATCGGTTGCCGATGGATGACCCCGAATCCTACAAACTGCTGGAGAAGGGCTGGCTAGAAGGCATCTTCCAGTTGGAATCGTCGGGGATGCGGCAAATTGTGCGCGACCTCAAACCTTCGGGATTGGAGGATATCTCCTCGGTGCTGGCCCTCTACCGACCGGGGCCGTTGGATGCGGGGCTGATTCCCAAGTTCATCAACCGGAAGCATGGCCGCGAGAAGATCGACTATCCCGCTGAGGTGTTGGAGCCGATTCTCAAAGAAACCTACGGCATCATGGTCTACCAAGAGCAGATCATGAAGATCGCTCAAGATATGGCGGGCTATTCCCTGGGGGATGCTGACCTGTTGCGGCGGGCGATGGGTAAGAAAAAGCTATCGGAGATGCAGAAGCACCAGGCCAATTTTGTGGATGGGGCAGTCGAGCGGGGCATCAAAAAGAAGGTGGCCGAGGAGCTGTGGGATCAGATGGTGTTGTTTGCGGAGTATTGCCTCAGCGACGACACGCTGGTATTCACAGTGGAATATGGCCCGTTGCCCATCGGCGAGATTGTGGAGCGGCAACTTGAGTGCTCGGTCTACAGCATCAATGGGCAGGGATTTTTGTATACCCAGGCGATCGCCCAATGGCATCCCCGTGGGTTACAAACAGTGTATGAGTATGAGCTAGAGGATGGCTCGACAATTCGCGCCACGGCGGATCATCAGTTCATGACGACGGACGGGCAAATGCTGCCGATTAACACCATCTTTGAGCAAGGGTTGGAGCTGATGAACTGTGGGCGTTTCCCCGCGTCTATGCGGTCGTCTCAATCGGAGCCATCGGATTTGACAGCAGCTCTGTATTAGGTGGGGAGTCTAGATTAAGCAGGAATTTTAGCGCGTTCGACCGCCCGGCTTTACCTGTTGAAAGCGGCCCGTCGTTGGGCTATGGCAACTGCGGCAACAACGCCCCACAGCATGGCACCTACCGCGAGGTAGTAGATCACGAAGGCCCACCCTGATGCTGGAGGCTGGAGGACGTAGAAGATGCTGGGGTCGAGGCTCGCGTGCATGAGCATCGCCACAAGCAGGCTCTCGGTATGGTCGTAAACCCACACCATAAGCACCCGGTAGGGCAGCAAGATGGCGAACATTGCGACGATCACGTTGAGGATTAGCGGGGTGGCTCCGGCGCTGTCACCACTGCCCCACATGGCAGGGGGAAAGTGCCACGCGCCCCATACAACGCCCAGGATAAGGCTGGTGGCGAAGAAACCGTAGCGTTGCCGTAGTTGGGGGGTGGCCAACCCCGTCCAGCCCAGTTCTTCGAAGAAGCCCGCTGCGAGACCCGCCATGAGACCAGACAGCAGCAACGTTTCCTTATCACTCGCGGTGACGATCGCAGGTAGAAACACGGGCGAAGCAAAAGACAGCGTCAGCAAGGTGGCTGCTACGACCAGCGGCGCGGTTAGCAGTGCCACGGCGTACCATTCGCCCCCTACCCGCCAGCGCAGCAGGCGAGCCCATAGGTTGCGCAAGCCAGCCCAGCCATCCACAAGTACCGTCGTCAGAACCCCTGCAACGCTGGGGCCGGCGATCAGTGTCAGCACGGCAAGCGGAACCTGCGCCTCGAACCGCTCGGAATCCCAGAGCCCTTCGGGACCCAGTGCAAGTAGGATTCCGCCCCATGAGATGGCAAACGTCAGGGCGAAGTAGGTCAGCACAGGGTGCCTCTTGATGAAAGCCTTAATGGTTGTCATGACATTCTGCTTCCAACTTGAATGGATCCCTCTTCTGTCACCTTATCGCGTGATAAGAGCGAACAGCCCGCTTCGATTCCTTTGGGAAAGGAATTGGGCGGGCTGATATGAGTTCATGCGAAGTCGGCTGCGGTCATCTGCTCCACATTGAGACCTTGCAATACCAACAGGCGCTGGGCTCCCCAGGAAATCAGCACATCATTGTTGCTCTGCTGAATTGACAATTGCTCAAAGCGAATGCCACCACCCAGGACAATGCGATCGAAGCCATCTTCAAAGTCAGTGACGATATCGTGTTCCTGACCGGGACGGATAGAAATGCGATCGCGCCCATCCCCCGTTTCAATCCGGTCATTGCCCAGTTCGCCAGCCAGGCGATCGCCCAATGGCATCCCCGTGGGTTGCAGACGGTGTATGAGTATGAGCTGGAGGATGGCTCCACGATTCGCGCCACGGCGGATCATCAGTTCATGACCACGGATGGGCAAATGCTGCCGATCAACACCATCTTTGAGGAAGGGTTGGAGTTGATGAGCTGTGGGACGGGTTTGGCGCGATCGCTCCCCGAACCTCAGCAGGTGGGTTAGAAAGGAAGCGTCCTAGCCACTTCGTAGCTGTGAAAATCATCTGGTTTATGCGTTTTGGGATTCCCCTGTTGCTCAAGTATTTAAGTGACGGCTATCTCTAAGCATGTTGCTGCCTTATATCAAGTCCGGCTTAAATAGCCGTAGAACCCAAATATCATTTGCGCTCTTCAACCGGATTTGATATTACAAGAAATCTTCGAGTTGGTCGCGGGTCGGCAAGGAGGGTTGTGCGCCTGCTTTGGTGACGGAGAGAGCCGCAACCGCCGCGGCCTGTTGGGCGGCAGCAGGTAGATCTAATCCCTCTGCCAGCGCTGCGGCCAAGCCCCCATTAAAGGCATCCCCAGCCGCAACGGTATCCACCGCCTCCACGGGGAAGGGGGGAACATGGAACGTCGTTTCGGGGGTGGCACAGAATGCGCCCTGTTTGCCCAACTTGATGATGACAATGCGAACGCCTCGTTCCTGCAACACCGCTGCTGCCTTTGCTGCACTCTCCAGGTCAGTGACTGGAAAGCCAACCAGTTGCGAGGCTTCCACTTGGTTAGGGGTGAGGATATCCACGGCAGGATAAAGCGCAGCGGGTAAGTCTGATCGCGCCGGGGCTGGGTCGAGGATCACCGTTAGCCTCGCTTGCTGTGCCGCCTTTGCGGCAGCAACCACTTGCTCTAGGGGAATTTCCAGTTGCAGTAGTAATAACTGGTGTTGCGCAAAGCTTTCTTGTAGCCGTTCCACATCGGTTTGATCAACCTTGCCATTGGCTCCGGGGATAACGATGATGTGGTTTTCTCCCGCATCTTCAACGGCGATGATGGCGACGCCGGAGTGGGTGCTGTCATCAACCAGGAGGCGATCGCACCCTACGCCATCCTGCGTCAGCCCCGCTAGTAGAGTTGTGCCAAACTCATCGGCTCCAACCCGTCCTATCATCTGTACCGGAACCCCGAGTCGAGCCACCGCTACCGCCTGGTTTGCTCCTTTTCCACCGGGAACCGTCTCAAAAGAATGCCCCGTTAGCGTTTCACCCGGCTTGGGTAAATGCGGCGTGCGAGCCACGAGATCCATATTGATGCTGCCAAAAACAAGAACGGACATGGTGATGGGTGGAAAGGAACGCAGATGGACGCAGATGAATGCAGATAGAAACGGATAAAGTTGAGCCTGGGGATATGAAGGGATGCGATCGAACTGCGGCCATTTTCCCACGGACTAGGGGCTGTCATCATCAAAGCCTTTCCGCACAGGTGTTCACCGCCCCTAGCTTATATTGTTGGGGTGGGCGCGTAAATGCTTATCCTACAAGGCTTCTGCGGTCAATTGATGATGCGCCCTAGTCGCTACGCCCGAAACCTGGCATGATGCAAAGTATGAAGATTTTCAAACACCTAACTCACGTTTTACTGGTGCTGAGCCTATGCCTGGGGCTGAGTGTTGGTGCGGCGATGATAGTGCCTTTGCCGACGCTGGCTGCGGAGCAGTCGGATGCACTTCCGGTCGATCTGGAAGCGCTAGGAGCCTTGCGACAGAAAGCATTCAACGCAACGAATGCAGGGCAGTTTGCTGAGGCAGAAGGCTACTGGACGGAAATCCTGGAAGTCTTGCCAGACAATGCGGCGGTGCTGAGCAATCGGGGCAACTCGCGGGTGAGTCAAAACAAGCTGGAGCTGGCGATCGCCGACTACAACGCGGCCATTCGCCTGATGCCTGAAGCCCCCGATCCCTACCTCAACCGAGGCGCAGCCTGGGAAGGGTTGCAGGAATGGGAGAAGGCGATCGCCGATTACAACCATGTCCTGGAACTTGACCCCAAGGATCCAGCGGCCTACAACAACCGTGGCAATGCCGAGGCGGGTCAAGGGGAGTGGGAGAAATCGATCGCCGACTACAAGCAAGCGGCAGATCTGGCGCCTGACTTTGCGATCGCCCGGGCAAACTATGCTGCCGCGCTGTATCAGATCGGCGATATCGATGAATCGATTCGGCAAATGCGGAACCTAATCCGCAAGTATCCGCAGTTTGCTGACATGCGCGCTGCTCTCACGGCTGTGTTGTGGGATCAGGGCAATCGGGGGGAAGCCGAAAGCAACTGGTTTGCCGCTGTAGGGCTAGATTCCCGCTACAAGGATCTGGATTGGGTTGCCACTGTGCGGCGCTGGCCTCCAGCTTTAGTAGAGGCTCTAGGTCACTTCCTCACCCTCGAATCTTGATCGAACCACAGAGGCACAGAGGACATAAAGGAGCAACTCCGTGCCCTTTGTGTCTCTGTGGTTTCAATTTCTAACCCATCCAAATTTCCAAAACATTCCGTCTAGACTTGCATCGTCGTCAGCAAGAAAAGCTGTTATAAAAACCAGTGTTGTCGTGCAGGTCAGGGCGATGGTGAGACGACAGAAATCAGTGCGGGGACGCTGGCGCAAGAGTTTGTGGTTGGCACTGCTAGCAGTGTTGGGGTTAGGGCTGGGAGCTGCCACCGGGATGATGGTGTGGATGGGAAATCCGTCAGGATCGCCCGACACTCCGCAGGTATCCTCTGACGAATCAGATGTCATCGAGGTGGTAGAGGCGATCGCCCCCAACGGCAGACCCCAACTCTCTCCCCTACCAGACCCCGAAGAAATCTGGACATGCGATGTGGCTGTTATTGGTGGCAGTCTCGGTGGCGTTGCCGCCGCTGCCCATGCCATGCAAGCGGGAGCCACCACCTGCCTAATCGAACTGACCCCCTGGCTGGGCGGGCAAATCAGTTCCCAGGGCGTTTCCGCCATAGATGAATCCTTGGCAATGCGGCGACTGGAGAACTATTCCCCCACCTGGGCCAACTTTAAGCGCTTGATTGCCGAGCAACCCATTGAATTGCCCGATTGGATTACCCAACCCGATCTGAACACTGTAGCTGATGTGAATAGCTGCTGGGTTGGCAAGCTCTGTTTCCCGCCAAAAGCTGGAGCGATCGCCTCCCAAACCCTGCTAGAAACCGCCGCCCAACAAGCCCCCGAGAGTCGATGGGGAACGGCGATCGCCTTCAAAGGCGCAACCTTTGATGAGAGTGGACAGAAAATCACCGCCATCCATGCCGTCCGTCGCGCTCCGCGCGACCCCGACTATGCGCCAGCGGGGCGATTTTCCCGTGAACTGGCTCAGTGGTATTCCTGGTCAGCAGACGGCACTTTCACCAAGACGCCCCTACGGCTGGAACCACCCCCAGGTCAACGGATGATGGTTATCGATGCAACCGACACTGGAGAGTTAGTGGGCTGGGCAGGCATACCTCACCGTCTAGGCTCAGAGTCCCGCGCCACCACCCAGGAAGTTCATGCGGGCGACTTCGACAACCCCAACTGCACGCAGTCCTTCACCTATCCTTTCGTACTAGCGCTGCACAACGATGGTGGCGCTAGCCTCGCGACCCTACGCCAGGTCAAGCCCGACTACTCGCGAGAAGAACATCGCAGCCGCTTCGATATTTCTGGGATTCCGCTGCTCACGGGACGCAGCTTTTTCAACTACCGCCGCATCGTCAGCACGACCCGCAACGATCCCTTCGCTGCCACACCCGCCCCCGGAGACATGGCCGCGGTGAACTGGAATCCGGGCAATGACTGGAGCTGGATGAACCCGCCCTTGATTCTCACGGATGAGGAACTCGACGCCTCTGGGCAGCGCCAGAACTGGATGGGCGGCTTGTCGGCGATCGCCCTCCGCCACGGCGAAGACCATGCCCTCCTCTTTGCCGAGTGGCTACTAGAAAACCATGCCACGCCCGACTTCCCCTTCGCTTACTTGGCCGGAGCAAATAGCCCGATGGGCACCGAGTCTGGGCTGAGCATGATGCCCTACATCCGCGAAGGTCGTCGCATCCTGGCTCAACCCGCCTACGAACAAGATGAGTTCATGATGCTCGAACCCGATATCCGCAACGACCTGCCCGGTGGTCGAGACTTCAGCTCTACCAAAGTTACCTTTACCCATTACCCCGTTGACCTCCACGGCTGCAAATATCGCAACGGGGAACCTACCGGAGAAGCCAGCAGCGCCCCCACCCTCGAAGCCAATATCCGCCCCATCGAAATTCCCTTGGAAAGTCTAATTCCCCAAGGCGTAGACAATGTCCTGATTGGGGGCAAGGGTTTCGCTGTCTCCCACATCGTCAACGCTGCCACCCGCATCCACTACGGCGAATGGAACGTTGGTGCCGCTGCTGGGGCGATCGCCGCCTACCTCATCCAACCCAACACCCCCAACATTCCCGCCGAAGTGGTGCCCAGCGGCTCCATGCCAGATCTCCAAACCTACCTCACCGAACAAGGCTTACGCCTCGACTGGTAAACTCTAGTGCCACGAGAAATACGCTTTGCCTCGAAGCATTGTCCAAGTTTGCTTTTCACAGACTCTACCTCAGGCAAATTGGTTTATACCAATTCTACGAAATCCAAAACCAGATCATTTTTTGAAAGCTGCGCGCCGCGCAGCTTTCAAAAAATGATCTGTAGTGGGTTCTTAGCGAATTGGTTTACTCTCCCGCTTCTTGTAGCGCTCGCATGTAAAGTGTTTGGCTCACGCGAAAACCTGCTTGCTTAACCAATCGATCAAGTATTGGTTTGAGGGCAGGGATTAGCCCCTGCTGCTTAGCATGAATGAGAATTCCCACCAAGCCTCTGAGCTTTAAGCCATGCTGTGCTGCGACCTTTCTACCGAGGCGTTCATCAATAAGCAGTCGACTGGCTTGGAGCTCAACAGCCAGCGCGATCGCCTCAGCTTCTCCAGGATCAAGGATTTGATTGAGCGAGTGGAGAAGCTCTGATGGTGCAGGTACGTGGATTTGAAGCCAGCCTGTATCAATCAAAGATGAAGCAGCTGATCGCAGGATAGGTACCCGTAATAGTTCGACTTGCACTGCAGGAGGAATAAGGAGCTTGGGATAGATTTCCTGCAACAGAGCTATTTCACCAATGACAACTAAATTACTTAGTGGTGATGTATTGCTCACGACGACCACTACCAGCTTTCCTCTCGCAGACTTTTCAGGTCTTCTTCCAAGTCTTCGACATCATAATGAATGGAAATGCCGCGGCTGGCAATTAGCCGCTGAAACTCAAGCTGGTGTAATCTAGCAAGTTGGCTGGCTGTACCGAGAGTGATGCGCTCTTGTTGAAATAGGGCGATCGCCAATTCAGTACGGAGATCTGCTTCGCTGAGTTCCAGAGTGTCGGGAAGGTCAATGGTAATTTGCATGGTTTAGGCCATCCCGCAAAGTACTTTATATAAAGCTACAAGCTAACTCAAGTATTGAACGTTTTGGGATATTTTGCTGCTGTTCTACCTCCCATTTATCAAATTTCGTCTATCGCTCTCCTTAGCTGAGTTAGCGAATAAGGGTAAGGTATTACACACTCTAAATTCAGCCGCTCAAAGCTACTGAGATCTGATACCGTGTATCGCAAGCATCAGGATTTTTTTCAACAACGTTTCTTTCCGTCCAAATTTCAAACGTTTTAAGACGACAGTCAGGCGCCATGGCACTCATCGTTCAAAAGTATGGTGGAACCTCCGTTGGGAGCGCAGAGCGGATTCAAGTTGTAGCACGGCGGATCGCCAAGACCGCTGCTGCAGGGCACTCGGTTGTCGTTGTTGTGTCGGCGATGGGCAAAACCACCGACACCCTGGTCAAGCTAGCCAGTGAAGTATCCAGCAATCCCTGTCGCCGAGAAATGGACATGCTGCTTTCCACCGGAGAGCAGGTCTCCATTGCGCTGCTGAGTATGGCGTTGCAAGATCTGGGGCAACCCGCCATCTCCCTCACCGGGGCACAGGTAGGTATTGTGACGGAAGCAACCCATACCCGTGCCCGCATCCTCAACATCGAAACCGAGCGCCTCCAGCGTCATCTCGACAAGGGCGAAGTTGTTGTAGTTGCTGGCTTCCAGGGTATTAGCAACCTGGCTGATTTAGAAATTACCACCTTGGGGCGGGGCGGCTCCGATACCTCAGCCGTCGCTTTGGCTGCGGCACTGAAAGCCGATGCCTGCGAAATCTACACCGATGTTCCCGGTATTTTGACCGCCGATCCTCGCATTGTGCCAGACGCTCGGCTGATGACGGAGATTACGGCGGATGAAATGCTAGAACTGGCTAGTCTGGGAGCCAAAGTGCTGCATCCTCGTGCGGTGGAAATTGCCCGTAACTATGGCGTTACGCTGGTGGTGCGATCAAGTTGGTCAGATGCGCCGGGAACCCGTGTCGTATCGCCTACGCCTCAACCGCGATCGCTCGACGACCTCGAAATTGCCCAACCCGTCGATGGCGTTGCCTTTGACACCGATCAGGCCAAAGTAGCAATGCTGCGCGTGCCCGACCATCCCGGCATTGCCGCCCGCCTGTTCCGCGAAATTGCCCAGCAAGCCCTGAATGTCGATTTGATTATCCAATCGGTTCACGAGGGCAATCTGAACGATATCGCCTTTACCGTCACCAAACCATCGCTGAATCGGGCGGAAGCCGTAGCAGCGGCGATCGCTCCAGCCCTGCGTCATGATCCTGATCCCAACTCCGGCGAAGCCGAGGTGCTGGTGGAACGGGATATGGCCAAAGTCAGCATCTCGGGGGCAGGCATGATTGGGCGTCCGGGGGTGGCAGCGCAAATGTTCTCCACTCTTGCCAGTGCGGGGGTGAACATTGAGATGATCTCTACCTCTGAAGTACAGGTGAGCTGCGCCATTGCTGAAGCCGACTGCGATCGCGCGATCGCTGCCCTCTGCGGCGCGTTCAAGGTCACCACCTCTCCCTCCAATCTAGGCAATGCTCATCTGGTGAAAGCTGCCGATACGCCTCCCGTGCGTGGGGCTGCCCTCGACCGCAACCAAGCCCGTATTGCTATTCTCCAGGTTCCCGATCGCCCTGGCATGGCCGCTCGCATTTTCGCGCTCCTAGCCGAACATGCTGTCAGCGTCGATATGATTATCCAATCCCAGCGCTGTCGCTGGATTGAGGGCACTGTCACCCGCGATATTGCATTTACCATCGCCCACTCCGATGTGGATGTGGCCTATGAGTTACTCAACAACGCTCGGATGGAATGGGGCTATGGCGAAATTTTGGTGGATACGGCGATCGCTAAGGTCAGCATCGTTGGCATTGGCATGGTGCATCGCCCCGGGGTTGCCGCCCAGATGTTCGAAGCGATCGCCCAGCAAGGGATCAACATCCAGATGATCGCCACCTCTGAAATTAAGGTCAGTTGTCTGGTCGCCGAAACCGATGGCGTAACAGCCCTACAAGCGGTTCACGCTGTCTTTGGCCTCGCTGGCAACACCCGCATCGATGTTCCTGCCTGAACCCGATCAAAAGAAACAACAAATCCCTGAAACGCAAGATCTTCGCGGATTTCAGGAAATGACTGGATTTTGCCTAGGGCGCGTCATCAATGATCGCAGAAGCCTTATAGAACAAGTGTTTACGCGCCCGCCCAACAGGATGAGCTAGGGGCTGTAAACACGTCTGCGGAAGGGCTTTGACACTTCATTGATGACAGCCCCTAAGCGCGTAGCGCCATACCATCATGCAAAAATACCGGTGCCAGCCGTAGGCAGATCCTGAGACATCTGTGCGCGTCGCCGTCGGGGGACAATTTGCTCTGGGTTAATCGTTACCGATACCTGGTCAAAGGGCTGGACACGAACCGTATTGTTTTTGAAAACATTGACCTGATAGACCATCTGATTGGTGTGGTCGTAGGCTGTCAACCAACCGCTGCGGGGATGATAGGCTCCGGTGTCAATGCCAATCCAACCCACTCCTTTGGCGATCGCCCCCGGTGGTACGTCGGGCAGCGTAAAGGTGATGGTATGCCCCGTAATGATTAGCTTGTCTTCAAAATAGGGCTGCTTCATGCTGTGAAATTCATCACGGATCCAGCAATATTCATGGGGCGTTTGTTGTTCCAAGGTCAGCTTAGGATGAACGCCCGCATGGGCTAACCAAATATCGCCCAAATCCAAAAACGTTGGCAAGGAACGAATCCACTCCAAATGCTGGAGCAACAGATGATCGGCCTCCGTCTGATAGCTCGTGACAGTGGTTTGGCCACCGCTATAAAGCCACGCATGAAGGGCAGGCTGATCGATAAAAGAACCGGGAAAGGCATCCAGCAGCATTTGCTCGTGGTTTCCCAACAAACAGGGAAACTGATTTTCACTCACGAATTTAACCACTGCTGCACTATTGGGACCCCGGTCAATTAAGTCTCCCAAAAAGTAGATCTGATCGTCAGAGCTAAGGCCAATCACATCCAGCAAGGTCATTAGACCTGCGTAGTGGCCATGTACGTCTCCAACAAAAATGCGACGACTATTGTTCACAAACAACCCCTTGAACGTGATGCCATCAACAGAATTCAACTCAGAAGCTTGTAATCCGGCTGCTTACAGCAAGCAAGTGTTCCCGGGGGCACTATTTATATAGAAACAAAATGCTACCGTATCCAGGATTTTTCGTTGTAGTTTTCAAGGAAGCCTGACAATCAACAATACCGTCCGGGCAACCGCCTGGGTATTGCTTGACAACAGAATCAACAAAACCAACGTACTCTGATACAAGCCCAGAAATTAAGATTAAAGAGCCATAAACAAGCAGAGAAGGCAGCTTTGCTGAAACGGCTACAAAAAACACGAAGCGTGACAAGCTTTCGAAAAAACAAGCTAAGGTTGGCAGATGTCTCGGCAATGCATATGTAGATCATCCCGAGTGTTACCAGGAATACTAACCATTATGCCCTGCCTGCCCTAAGGAGAACTCCATGATTGGATGAATTCTCCCGCAAGAAATCATAAAGAATTACTGGTTTAGCGCCCGAATAAACCCTTGTAATTCCGATAGCAGACTCCGCCGGGCAGGTCTTGGTGCAGCAGCAGTCGGCTCCTTGCCTTGAGCACGCATTAAAATCTCATCCAGCGCATCCCCTACGGGTTTTTGCGGTTGGTCTGCAACCAATTTGTACTCCCCTTCCTGCTCAAACCATACCTGCCAAGCTTCTGGGTAGTTCCGCAACAATGCCGCCCCTTCAAGGGGACGCAAGTAATAGCAAGACTCCAGCTTATTCAGGAAGCGATCGCGCAATTGCCGACCTGCATAGCCGATCCCAATGGTCGCTACATCCTCTAACCGCGGATTGAGGAAGATCACCGGGCGTTCCCCCGCTTCATCGCACAAAGCTTCGACCTGCTGCACTTCGACTGAGGATGGCTCAATGAAAATAAACAGCTTTTCCTCTGGCTGAATGGCCGCTTTCAATTCCCCAATGCCGCGCATGGAGTACGGGACATCACCCCAGTCGCGACGGGCCAGGGCGGCGGATCCGGCGTCGGGGAAAAAGATGCGCAGCTCACTGCCCAAATCAGCAAAGGAGGTCACAAATTGCTGAGCCAGGGGCATGATTTTAAGCTCGGGAAATGCTAACTCCACTTGCAAACGGGTCAAGCCATCTTCTAGCGCCGCATGGGTTGCTTTGCAAGCCTGGGCGATCGCCTCATCCAAATTTTGAGGTAGGTTTGTCATCGTTTAATATGTTCGTTCAATTCATTAAAGGTGTTTTGCAAAAATCAAAAAAAGTAGGATCCAGAAAAAGTGGGATCAAATGAAGCAAAATCAAAATTTAAGCCGGAATGGAATCCAGACGCAACGAGAGATGCACCTAGGCAAAGCTTACGATTAAGCTTGCGTGTCAATAAAGCTCTGAATATTTTCGGGTTTCAAGTCTTTCAAAAGGCGGTTTGCCCGATTGGTCAGGTTGGGCGCTCCCTGCACAACAATTGCATATTTTCCATTTTTAAGCAGACGGCGATAGGGAACCGACTCCTTATCTCCACCAAACAATAGGTTCGTGCCGCCGCCCACAAAGAAGCTGCCCATGGCTCCGGCGATCGCCCCAAATACTGCCCCAATCAAGTGATTTCCTATCGTTCCAGCCCAGGGAAATAGCTCAAATTGGGTCGATAGGTTAAATGCATAGCCTGCAACAAAGCCAAAAGGAACCAGCCAGAAGGACATCAGCCGGGCTTGTCGCCGCGCCCCTTTCTTGGGATCGAGGAAATCAAACTCTTCAACACCCTTAAAGCCATTGCCCACAATACTGATGTTCTCGGCAGGCAGACCTTCAGCTTCCAGCTTAGAATTGACCGCTTCGGCTCGAATGCGATCGGCTAATACCGCAACCACATAGTTCATAGCGTTTGTCTTTGTATCCTTGGCTCAACGTGAATATGGCCACTGGCTATCCTCTTTAGGTACTGCACTGCAGAAGATACTGCACGGTAGCCCCATCGATTGGATAACACCCAGACCATGCATTTGCATCACAGCGCGCTTAGGGCTGGAGGTTCTCACTCTTAGAATTATCGGGTGATGTGGCTCAAAAGTCTAAGCACCCAGGTTTCTGGGATCACCCTGGGGCAAAGAGCCAAACCCAGAGCGGCAAGGTAAGCAGCAGACTGGTGGATCCCACGGCGATCGCCGTCACCGTCACATCCCGATCCAAGTCAAAGTTTTCTGCCAGCACCAGAGTGGCAAACGCCGGGGGCATTGCCATCTGCAACACAATCACCAGGCGCGGTGGGCCTTGAATACCCAATAGCGTCAGCAACCCGCCAAACACCAGGGGCATCAGAAACATCTTGACCCCCAAACTGACGCTCACTAACCGCACATGTTTCCACCGTTGCATTTGCCCCAGGCGCATCCCAATCAACAAGAGCGCCAGTACCAAACTTGTCCAGGCCCCCCCCTTTAAAGCAAGGGTCAGTGGGGTCGGTAGAGCCAGCCTGCGTAGCAATAGCCCAACCGGAAAACTCAATAACACCGGGTTCCTCAATAGCGCAGTCAACATTCGCTTGATGGTGCGCGCACCCTGCCCAAACCGACTGGCCAGCAACACGCCCAACCCATAGGCTCCCAGCATCGATCCCAGTACATCGTAAAACACTGCCCAGCCAAAGTAGGGGGCGCCCACCAGGGTTAGCACGATAGGAAAACCCAAATAACCCGTGTTTCCCACCATTGATGCCAGGAGCAAACTTCCCTGGGTTGGGGGATGGGTGAGAGAGGTTGGGGAACCTGCCACGGGCAGCATTGGATCGGTTGAGAGGGTATTTGGGCTGGAAAATTTTCGACGAAGCTGCCACTGCATCCAACTCCAGACCAAGCTACTGCCAACAAGAATGCCGCCCCATGCCATCATGGGTGCGATCCAGATCGGTCCTGATAAATCCGTATCGAGTAAGAAGCCGATGATGCTGACAGGGATACCAATCCAGAAAAGAAATTTTCCAAAGTAGGCTGGGATCGAAGGTGGTAGGCGGCGTCCTAGAAACCATCCCAGCGAGACCCAGACAATCAATGGAAGGTAGAGCGTTAGTAGGCGAGTGGCCAAATTCATAGGGAGAGTTCAAAGGAATGTAAGGACAAGGCGGGACAACTATTGTCGGAATGCCCATGGAACGTCTAACTCTACATGGCTAACGCCTAACCCTAAGTCGGCGTTGGCTTACGACTCCTAAATCAAGTTCTGTTCTATTTACTTCGAGAGAGGTTTTTCCAAACTCCAGCATATAGCGCTGTGCGCGTTGGTTAAGTACGGTTGTGTGTGGCGCGCGCCGCGCCACACACAACCCATTCTTGTACTTGATGCGGTTGCAGACCGCTATAGATGGGTAGAATGCTGGAGAAAAAAGCGGAGCTTCAACAGGCTCAGTTTACAATCGCGCTAGATTATGTGTGGGTTGTAAGCAACAGTCTGATGAGTATCTCGGCATTTGCAACCGCTATGATTCGGGGTCGCCATGGTTTTGGTTAGCCACACTTTGGAAAGGAGTTGAGTGGAACACGTGGGGAATGCGAACAACGACATTCAGTCGGACGATATTCCGATGGCACAACGGGAGAGTCAGTCCAACACAACAGGCGCAGCAATCGCCTGGAAAATACCCCGCCGCACTAGCCGCTTTGCGCTGTGGATGGTGGTTGGCGGTTTGCTAGCGTTGCTCCTAGGTGGCCTCATGGCAATGCTGCTCCCCCGCCTAAACGATGGCAGCGCCATCATCGACTCAGCTACTTCCCCGTCCGCCACAGCGACGCCAAGCTCGGAAACTGAAGCAGATGCCCCTGCCCTCCCCGACGATGTGCTGTTGGGGCATTTCCCCTACGACGAAGCCCCTGACAGTACCTTGGAACCCTTGACAGCAGATGGCTCAATCCGCCTGCGCGAAGCCGCCGCCGAGCCCATGACCGAATTGTTGGCCGCCGCCCGTCGCGATGATATTCAAATCGAACTGTTGTCAGGATTTCGCTCTGTTGAGGATCAGAATACGATTTTCTTCGATCGCAAAGCCGAACGGGGCCAACGAGCTGTTGAACGCGCATCGGTCAGTGCACCGCCTGGATACAGCGAACACCATACTGGCTACGCTATTGATGTGGGGGATGCAGGCGAGCCTGAGACTCATCTGATTGAAGAATTCGAAGACACTGAAGCCTTTGAATGGATGGAAGAAAATGCCGCTCGCTTTGGCTTCGAGCTATCCTTTCCCCGCAACAATCCCCAAGGGGTGAGTTACGAACCTTGGCATTGGCGCTTTGTGGGCGATCGCCACAGCCTCGAAACCTTCTACAAATCCCGCAACATTCGCCCCGAGCTGCCCGCCCGTCCCCTCGTCCCTCCGTCCGAAAGACCGTGAACTCAAACGATATTTCTCTCAATTTGATCGCTATCACCATTTTTGCCTTTGTGCTGGCAAGCCTAGTGGGACCGCTGGTGAACCTATCCCCAGTCATCCCCGCAACCCTGGCAGGGGGCTTACTGGTGCTAGCCACGGTGGATACTTTGGGCTGGCAGAACCGAGGTAGTACCTTGCTGGTGGATGCGATCGCCCAATTTTCTTCTGCCCACCGCGATCGCATTCTGCATCACGAAGCAGGGCACTTCCTCGTTGCTCATGCATTGGAGATTCCCATTACGGGTTATAGCCTCAATGCCTGGGAAGCGTTTCGACAAGGGCAACCTGGCAATGGTGGCGTCCGCTTCGATACCCAAAACCTAGAAGCATCCCTTAGCAAGGGTAATTTGCCCGCCACCGTGGTCGATCGCTACTGCATCGTTTGGATGGCCGGGATTGCAGCGGAACTGCTGGCTTACGACGAAGCCGAGGGTGGCATGGGCGATCGCCAACAGATCCGCACCCTCTACCAACTGATTCGCCAATCGTCTGACGCTGCTCAGCAAAAGGAACGCTGGGCTATCCTGCAAGCCAAAACATTGCTGCAAACGAACGAAACAGCCTACACAGAACTTTTGGACGCAATGCGCGATCGCAAATCCGTTACAGACTGCCAACAGATTCTCACGACTGCTATGCAAGTTGATGAATCCGAGAGTGCGAAGGCATCCTGACTGACGCAACCGCCTTTGGGGAACGAACTAACGAAATTCTCTCAATCCGCGACGGTGGATTTTGCACTTATTGCCACAACTTCAGTCTCCAAGCTACTTTCGGTCATCCCCTCACATCACCTCATGCACTGGTTTAGGGCGAACCATTGCTTGAAAGTCCTATAGTGTAAAACTTTCAATGAATGATTGAGTTTTCCCTAAGCACCTAGGCAACCTAAGTAAATGAATCTAGGTCGAGGGCTGCAGAGCCACCTTCCTCAATTTGTCGCAGCACCCGTCCCAGTTGAAACCAGACCAATCCACCGGTCAGTAGCGTTAGCGGTAGGGCAATTCCAAGCGATAGAGTTGAAGGAAACCCAAAAATTTGTAGTCCTGCTGCCAGAAAAAAGCAAATACCGCCGCAGATACCCAAAAACGGTAACAGCAGCGACAGCCCTCTTGCCTCAGCCAGGGTTCGGGTAGACTTATTTTTCGACCATTCTCGAACGGCCATTTTTAGAGTGGCATCAAAGGCCAAGCCAGAGGTTAGGCTCGCCAGCAAACCTGCCACCAGTAGGATAATTGGAGGGGAATAGTAATAGTACACAGAGCCGTCCTCAGCTAGGGATTTAGAGCAGTAGACAGCATTCCGCAAGATGGATTGGAAATGCAGCCTATCTATTCTCCCTTGAGATGGGATCTGAAGCTAGATAGGGCAACCTAATATATAATGCTAAGTCGGTAGGTACAGTTAAACCTAGAACCCTAAACCCCTGCACCGCCCGCCGCGCGGGCGGTGCAGGGGTTTAGGGTTCTAGGTTTAACGATATCGAGGTACTTACATGCTTGGGCAGACTCCAATCATTGTGCGGTCTCTGTAATCTTGCCTAGAGTTTGATTTCACAGAGATGTTAACCTAGGGCTGTATGCAAAGCATTGAGGTTAACGCGCATTGAAACTGGATTCTCGAACGGGACGCCCGTGGCTCCCGAGATGGTATCTAGAAATGAAATTGCAGCGCAGACGACTTTCAGATCCAGCTCTTTCCTGGGCGGACCGATGCGAAGGGCCCAGTATGCGCTGATCGATCAGTGTTTCGGCTGTTGCTAGCAGATAGGTTTTACGCAGTGTTGATCAGATCGGGGCATTCCCCGAACATTCCCCCACAATGACGCTTACTGAATGATTCTGGGCAACCTGCTATCCATAGGCTCGCAACTGCTGATCGATCTGTTTAATCAAGAATTTCACAAAGCGAATCCCCCGACTCTGCCCCAAAAAGGTTTGATGTTCCTACAAACCGGGTGTTGGTGTCAGACGATGTTTCATTGGATGCGGCTAGGTGCAGAGATGCTCCAAACGATTGCAATTTAGAACCACTGGTTCGGAATTAGCGATTTGAAATTCGTTGTTCATAACGAGACCAAAAGTTCATAGCGATCGGGTATTGGGGCAAAGCACCCGATGTAGATGCCACAAACGGTATTTTCTTGACCTGAGTCATCTGGTTGATGGGGCAAAAGCAAAAAAGCAACCAACGTTGACCCAGAGTGTTATTGAAGTTTGGAGCAGCTTGGCGGGGCTGATGGGCAAGCGATCGCCCTCTAACCTGCCTGGGCATCCTTTGTCATTGCTCTTTCAGGCCTAGCAACCTTAACAACAAACTTTCGCGCATTTCGATAATTCGGTGCATTTTAACGTTACGAGTCCCGCACTCAATCTCTATTTATCTCGTCTGTTCATTGCAAGGAGGCCATCTGAATGATTAATCGAATCAGCCGTAAAATTTCCCCTACCCCTGTTTCCTCAGACATCAGCGTTGTCGATCTGGTCAACAACTACTTCACCGCCTACAACTCCGCTCGCCTCCGAGAAGTGTGCCAATTGCTGAGTCGCGATGTGATGCAACCCGGCGTTACCGTAGGTCTGAGTTTGTCTGGAGCGATGACCCCAGCGGGATTTGGGGTATCGGTTTTAGCGCCTCTGATGCAAGCCGGATTCATCGACTGGATTATCAGCACTGGAGCGAACCTCTATCACGACCTGCACTACGGCTTAGGGTTTGACCTCTACGCGAGCAATCCTTTCATGGATGATGTAAAACTGCGGCAGGAAGGACGGATCCGCATCTACGACATTGTGTTTGGCTACGATGTGCTGCTAGAAACCGATGCCTTTATCCGAGAATTGCTGCTGGCCGAACCCTTCCAGAAGCGAATGGGTACAGCTGAGTTCCACTATCTCCTGGGCAAATATATCTACGGCGTAGAGCAAACCTTAGGATCTCCACACTCCTGCCTACTATCAACCGCCTACCAATGCGGCATTCCTATCTACACATCTTCCCCTGGCGATAGTTCGATTGGGATGAATGTGGCCGCTGTGGCGCTCGAAGGCTCAGCCCTCGTCATCGATCCCTCAATTGATGTGAACGAGACAGCTGCCATTGTTTACGGCGCAAGAACAATGGATGGCGCAACCGAGGAGGGCAAGAGTGCAGCTATTATCCTCGGAGGCGGCAGTCCCAAGAATTTCCTACTGCAAACCCAACCCCACCTCCATGAAGTGCTGGGCCTAGAAGAACAAGGCCATGACTTCTTTGTGCAAATTACTGATGCCCGCCCCGATACCGGTGGCTTGTCGGGGGCAACCCCAAGCGAAGCGGTGAGTTGGGGTAAGGTTGCCCCCGAGGAACTACCTAGCACCATCGTTTGCTATACCGACAGCACGATCGCTCTTCCGCTCATGGGGGCTTATGTGATTAACCAGTGTGAACCGCGCCCCCTCAAACGGTTGTACGATCGCCGCGAAGAATTGATGGAAACCCTGCGAAATGATTCTCAGGCCGTGCGATCGCAACCCCGTAGCAGCAACAAGCAATCCGTAGAGGGTGTTGCTCAACCTTCCGTTGCCACCTATCCTTGCGGAACTCCCATCGCCAAATCCTTGAATTAGCCTCTATTGATTCATCGGGCATCTTGGTGTGATGATGCTAATTCTGGCAATGAAAGAAAAGCCACATGAACGTCGATTCATGCGGCTTTTCAGCAACGCTATCCATTTCCGTTGAAATCTCATGCTTTTTGTCCTGTACTCAGGCTTTTTGCGTTAGGCATTGAGGTTAGCCCAACCATTTTTTTAAAAGTTTTGAAAGCCTGCGCTGCAAGGCTTCCAGAAAATGGTTGGGGTTTCTCTTCCAAAGCATCATAGATAGTCGTGTTTCGGAAGGGAACCTTTTGGGCGTTCTTGCAGACAAAGCCTAAAGAAACTGATGCATCCAATGATATGACGTGAGTTGAGAATTCTCCCAGCACCGAGAATACCTCTCATGTATTTAGTGCATCTCTCAATGTATTTAGTGCATCTAAAATCTCTCACGCATCTCAGTGATTTTACTGAAATACTTGCCATTGCCCATTTTTATTTTTTCTGAAGCCCGTCAGACACTGCTCACATTCAGCAATCCGTTCAGTACAGGGTGTTTTTAAAGCAAGAAGTTTGGGCAGAAAAATATCCGTTATCTTACGGATCCGAAAATATCTCTTTTCCCCTCCTAAGAAGAGAATAGATGGGTAGGCTGCTATTGAGAAGAATGAGCGATCGCCCCCTTAATGCTCCCTAAACCCTCTAAAAGGCACGATTTAGCCAGCATTTTCAAGGAAATGCGCCGTAACTAGATAGACGCGATTCCAATTCGATGTGTGCTTAATGCTCTCATGCCACTTTATAGATTCTTCACAGAGTCAGTTCTTTTGTGTGTTTTCTATAATCAGCGCTCCGTACATCTAACCATCAGCAAAAATACGGATTAAGTTCTAAGCATACAAATATTGGATTAGGTGTCGCAGTATCGATGTTCGGCGACAGCGAGGTATCTCTGATAGTCGATTGTTTATTTCCCTTATGGTTATGGAAGCTGTCCAAGAAGAAGTTAGGTTTCCGAGGGAACAGGGTGCGAGTACATTAGGTCTTTTGCCTGTTCCATCTGGTTCCTACAGAATTCCTGTATTTAATGAGCAGAACTATTCCCAAGGCGCCAACGCAGTCTCCGGAGATAATTCTGAATCATCGCCTATTTATCTTTCCCTCATCCTGCCGACCTACAAGGAACGCATCAACGTTATTGGGATGGTTGCCATCCTGACCACACTGCTAGATGAAGCATTGCCAGGAGCTTACGAGATTATTGTTGTTGACGATGATAGTCCCGATAAAACCTGGGAAGTCGCGTTACGGTTAATGGCACATTACCCTGCGTTACGAGTGATGCGCCGAACCGGTGTAAAAGGTCTAGCAACCGCTGTTGTACGTGGATGGCAGGCCGCACGCGGCGAAATTCTCGGGGTTATTGATGCGGATATGCAGCAGTCTCCAGAGGTTGTTCTGCAACTGTTGGAAAAGATCCGCATAGGAGGGGATTTGGCTGTTGCTAGCCGCCACGTTGAAGGGGGCGGGGTCTCCAATTGGAATTTGTTCCGTCGAGGTTTATCTCGGGGTTCGCAGTTGCTCGGTTTACTCGTGCTACCCGAAATCGTGGGTCAGGTTTCTGATCCTATGAGTGGTTATTTCCTGGTTCGCCGGAAAGCGATCGCCAACCGCACCCTCCGCCCATCTGGTTCTCAAATTTTGCTTGAGGTTCTCAGCCAAGGGGATGTTGGTCAAATCGAAGAAGTGGGCTATGTCTTCCATGAACGCGCAGAACGGCAAGCGATCGTTGTCAAAAAGAATATTGAATTCATCAAGCACCTACTACGCCTGCGCTTGCGTGTCAGCAAAATCAAGAGCATCTGGCAGCGTCGGAAGAGCTTTCCGACTGCACGTTTCGTCCAGTTTGGCGTCGTCGGGTTAACTGGGGTTCTGCTGAATACATTGCTGCTCTCCACCTTTCAGGGGCAACTAGGGCTAGGTGTTCTTGCTAGCACCTTAATTGCAGCGGAACTGGTCATCGTCGGTGAGTTCACCTGGAATGATGTCTGGACATTTGGTGACATTGCTCGCCAGCAACGGCAATGGAATCAGCTCGTCAAGCGATTTATGAAATTCAATATTGTCTGTGTGATGGGCTTAATGATTCGAGCCATTATCCTCGCGCTGTTGTCGGGTGGGCTGAGCTTCAATATCTATGCGGCCAATCTGCTGGCAATCTCTGTACTCCTTCTGTGGAACTTCTGGATTAGTTTGAAGCTGAGCTGGCGTGTTACGGCGGTGGACTAATGAAACCGCAAAGACGCAGCACTACTCCCCACACAACGCTACGTGCTTGTAAAACCTATTGTGTGTTGAAAACCCACCACTGCAGGGTTTTCAACGGATAGTCTGTCTCAAGCCGAATACTTCAGTCTATACCTGTCAGGACTTACACTAATTTCGTAACCCGCATCTACATGCATACATTGGCTTCGACTCTGCTCAGCCGACGTTCCTTGAGCGGAGTCGTATCTGTAGGTCTATTTTAAAGAGTTGGATTCACACAAAACTCGCGTAGGCCTAACTCGCGTAGGCCTAACTCGCGTAGGCCTAGCTCAAGTCATTGGTGATGTACACACGCCAGACACACTCACACATCAACAAAATCCCTGAAGCCACCTATGAAAAATCCCCAAGTGGTCAATGCTTGGGGATTTTTCATGCGATAGGGAGATAGGTCGTAGTGGAAATGGGATTGATGCGATCGCCCCTCAACTTCCATCCGTTGCAATCAAACGCTCATAACCTGTATGGGAGGTAGGTAGCTTGATTAAGCGCTAATGATAGCCGCAGGCTTATAGGTCGCTTCGCGAACGGTAACCATCGCATCAACCAGCTTGTCCATCTCCTCGCGAGTATGCAGCACATTGGCTGTAATCCGGAGGCGCGGCTTAGCGATGAACCAGATAGGCGACACCCAAATGCCATAGTCGTTCATCAGAATGCGGGCGAACAGCTTGGGATTGACATCCTCTGGCAACAGAACTGGAACGACATTTGTTTCGCCAATGGCTACAAAATCGTTCTCCGCCATGCGCGATCGCAGGTATCTTGCATTGTCCTGTAGTTTTTGGACACGCTCGGGTTCCCGCTTTACAGTCCGCAGCGCTTCCAGTGCACCCGCAGCCAGCGGAGCGGATAGAGAGCAAGTGCCAATCGAGGTCGGCGACACATTCAGCAGCGGCTTCAGCTCGGCCACATGGGAGCTGATAGCAGCACCCACCGACGCACCAAACTTGGAGAAGGTGGTCATGATGACGGGGACAACGCCACGCTCGATGGCGTACTGAGGCGTGATGTTGAAATGCTCATAAACCCCACGACCTGTCTTGCCCAGTGCACCCGAAGCATGAGCCTCATCCATGACTAGCACACTGCCGGGGTAGTTGGAGAGGATATCGATCATCTCGGGGAGCGGTGCAATGTCGCCATCCATCGAGAATACAGCGTCGGACACCACCAGTATGCGATCGCCCGGCTGTGCATAGCGCTTGAGTTTCCGCGCAAAGTCCTGCATGTCGCAGTGGCGGTAAGCTTTGACGCGTACTCGGGGGCTATGGCCAAACATTTTGCCCGAACGGGTGCCCGAATTGGCCAGTGCCGAAATGATGCAGCCGTGGTTCAGCACATCAGTCATAATCAGGGTTTCGCGAGTATTCTTGAAACCTGGAACAGGAATGGCCAGGTGGCAAAATGCATCCATCAGCGCTTGCATTGCCATCCAAGCATTGAGAAATAGTTGGGTATGGGGCAAGTGCTTGAAGTCAGAAATTTCATCCTCAAGCTGCCGATGCAGGTCGATGCGACCGCTGAGCACTGAGCAGGAGCTGTTGGACGTACCGTACTGCATAATGGCGTCGATCGCCGCTTGCTTGACCGACTCTTCCTGCACTAGACCCAGTACATCGTTCGTGCAAAAGGACAGCACCGAGCGACGAACCCCTGTTTCTGCTTCTTCGATATCAAAGATATTGCCTTGCTTTCCGTGGCAGATATATTCGTCGGGGTCAAGCCCGCTCTCATACCAGCGCTGAACGTATTCCTTTACAACTTGCACAGTAAACTCCCCTCACAGTAATTCGATAACGTTAATACTTTCCCCTGGGCGATAGGGGCTACCTGCGACCAATTTCAAATAGAAAGCGGTGAGTTTTAGAGTGACAGAGAACCTACCAACAACGCAACAATCTATGTTGTCCTTTTCCATGATTCAGAGAAGACTGAACGCGTTCCAGAAGAATAGTGAAATTCACCCGAATGGTAAGACCCCAAATTTTTAAAAAGATCTTCCTCACTCTGCCAGATTCGATGCAATCCCTGCGTTTCCCCTGTTCCAGTTAGTTTTAGACAATAGAACTGTCCACAATCCCTTTAGTGGGTACCCGCAATTGCTCCTATTGGGGCGACGAAATCGAGGGTTCTTGGCGTAAGCGGGGCGATCGCACAATGTCACCATCCGCAATGCGTCCATCTTTCACTGGATTATGCTTGTCCTGCTGTTGACTTTCATTTGTTGCAGATTGTTGCATAAACTGGGTGTATTGCCGCAAAATAACGCGCTGGAGCGCAATAATCGCCGGATTAATTTCCACGTAACGGCGCTGAGCATTCAGCCGATAGTTATCCTGCTCACTCTCCATCATTTCTACATCCTGCAAGAGGAAGGGCATGAAGAAATACTTGCGAACCAACCGCATCAATGGTTTGCGAATGGGGTCAATCAGCCACTTGGGAATAGGCAGACGCAAAAACAGCATGGAAAAGGAACGGGTTTCCTCAGAACCAACGGGTAAACGCATGAGATAAAGGGATGACACTCCCTCTAGCGAGCTGTGGTAGTGAGGATATTGATAGTGAACCGAAACCGTGCGTGTGGTGACACCGCCATCCGCACTCAGCCCCAAGACTTTTGTAATCCAACCTTTGTAATGCACTCGATAGTCGGCTTTGACGGATCCATCGGTTTCTTTGAGCTTCAATAGCTGCGGATCGTACCAGCCCTGTAAGTTTTCGTGTAGGTAGCCATGGAACACATCCATGGTGTTCTCATTACAAATGGAGAAATGGGCGTGAAAATGCCCCGGAATCGGGATCATGAAGCAATTGGGGTCGTCATATTCCGGAACCTCGGGGAGCGATCGCGTTGCTGCGAGACCTGCTGCCCCTGGGAAGACCCAGACGATACCGTAACGTTCCTGCGCTGGGTAAACGCGAGCTTGGGCGCAGGGGAGCTTCTGCCCTTCAGGCAAATAGGGAATATGTGCGCAACTCCCCTCCGCATCAAACTCCCATCCGTGATAAGGACAAGCAATGCGATCGCCTTCTACCTTGCCCTTGTGTAGCTCCACACCCTTGTGAGGGCAGGCATCCTCAATCGCATAGACGGCACCACTGCGATCGCGATAGAGGGCGATCGGCTGTTGCCATACCCGTATGGGCAAAATAGCACCAAGCTTGAGATCCTCTGACCAGCTCACCGGGTACCAGTAGTTGGGGTTAATTCCTGCCTCGCGCACCGCATTATGTACGGTATGCCCTCGTAGGGTCGTTTCCAGTTCCATCAAACGCTTCCTTCCCGTATCCAAACAACATGTTCCAAGATCACCGAGCAATTATGAACTTATGTAAAACACCGCGTCGTAGCCTGTTTGCCCAATTGGAGAAAATCATGTCAGGGGAAAGCATCAATCGGCGGTTACATAGGTCACCACAAACCTGAATTAACGCGGGAACTTGCAAAGGGAAACAACGGTATCCCTGTTACAACTTCCACTGTGGTCGACAATCGACCCTACTTCAGCAATTCCTCAAAATGCTTTTCCCAGCTTTGTTGGTTCTTCCGAGCAACTTGTACCACAGGCGACAGCGCCACAACAGAATTGACCAACCAGTTGAACAAAGAGAGCGGAAACCTTAGGGGCCGAGCAATGTCGAGGAACAGTATGGCTCGATATTCATCCGTATCATTCCAAACTTCGTGGTAATAAGTGTCGTCAAAAATTAAACTTTTCCCTTCCTCCCAATGGGCGAATTGATCGTCCACCCGAATACGGCAGGCCTCCTTGTTCTCTGGAACCTTGAGCCCCAGATGATAACGGATAAGACCTTTATGCTTGCCTCGATGTTCCGGGATATGTTTGCCCGGAGCCAGAATAGAGAAAAAGGCAACTTTTAGGCCAGGAACTTGCTTAAGCAGTTTGACCGTTTCAGGGCAGCGATCGCAGTTCTGCTGTGCCCGAAAGCCAAAGGCTTGGAAAAAGTAGGTTTTCCAGAGGTTATCCCCAGCGATTCGACGCTGACGTGGCGATATGTCGTGAAAGTTGGGGAGATCATCCACATTCACCATCACCTCATCCAGCTCCTCTCGAATCACCTTCCAGTTGGATTCCAACGCGTGACTCCAAGGGAAATGCTCTGTCGAGAAAAAGACCGACTCCCCGACTTTAGAATAGGTCGGCACCATGGCTTCCACTTTCTGCGCCAAATTTTTCCCTGCGGATGCCAAAATTTCTTTCATCCCTTCCCTCAAAACGATTCAACTCCCTACCCTACAAGGCAGGGCGATACATTGCGGCATACTGAAGTGACAGATAGAAGAGTGTCCCCATTCCAAGTCAGTTCTAGAATCGAGCTTTTTGACTGAACCGAGGCGTTATACCAAGTTTGAAGAGAAAACCTCATTTATATTTCCTGTGAAATACTGGATGGGCTGGTATTTCACAGGAAATATAACCAGTTTTCCCCATGTGGACTTACGGACAGGACACGAAATTAAATCCTTTCTAAGAGCGTGTTTGAAAACACGGATACGGAGTGCTGAGTAGGCCAATTGCCGCACCAAGATACGGATCATCGCTATGTAGATGAAGGTTTCTGAGGTTTCTTGCAACTGCTCATAATCTCGAACCAGCCGCCGACAATGCATGAGCCAACCAACGGTGCGCTCGACGACCCACCGTTTTTTCACCACCACAAATCCTTGGCTATCGTTTGGGCGCAAGACCACCTGAACAATCCAACGACAGCTGTCCATCACCCACATCAAGAAGGGAGCGCCGTCAAAGCCCCCATCCACCCATACGGTGTGAAACCGTTTCAGTTACTTGCCGATCTGTTGTGTTGCCCGTTGGAGGACCTGCTTTCCCCCTTCGCGCTCCCCCACATTCGCGGCCATCACTTGCACCCGCAAAATGAGCCCTAAGGTATCGACCAGCGCAAAGCGTTTACGCCCCTTGATCTGCTTCGTACTGTCATAGCCCACCGCCAGCTGAAGCCCGGAAGCGGATTTGACACGTTGGCTATCTAATACACCTTCGGAGGGGGTCTGGAAGCGATGCTGTTCGATCCGCTCCCACATGCGCAGTTGGTCATACATGGCAAGCCAAGTCCCATCGTTACGGCAAGTGCGAAAGTAGGTATAGACTGTCTGCCAAGGGGGAAAATCCCCGGGTAAGGAGCGCCAGCGCACCCCTTCCACCAAGATGTAAAGAATCGCATTGAGCACCGCCCAGATCGCGACCGTCCGAGGATGCCCCCCAGGTTTAGCCGGGGGGATGAACGCTTCCAG
>JBCBSJ010000036.1:0-31687 GCA_039819245.1 Cyanobacteria bacterium J06638_20 | reverse complement strand
GCAAATTGACGTCGCGCAAATCTTTACCGCTTAAATCTGCGCCAATGAGATCGCCCTGACGGAAATCGCGTATTCCTGTGGAATAGCGACTTAATAAATCATGTGCATCCATATTCTGATAAGTGACGTGTCATCCCTATTTCTTCAAGTTGCCCGCAATTTATCCGCTAAGCCACAATATTTCCGAATCTGAAATGTTTCCGAATCTGGCACGAGGCTCTAAAAACTGGCCTATCTCAAACACATTCTGGAATCCATAGCATCCAGAAGCCGTCGAAAATCAGAAACGTCGAGAGCCGCTTTGCTCAGGGTTTAGAAATTTCTCTTGCAGGCTTTAATTATTATCCAGCGCTAAAGCCGGGACGCAATTTGATTGCAGCCAAACGCCAAACTGGCATCTATACAACTTCGGCCGCGATCGCCCATAAGACAGGTCTTTCAATTGACTATCAGACGGGGATTTGGGATGGAAAAGAGTGCCTGTAACTTAATCTTATTCTTCTTTGGCAGTTTTTTGATTATGGATGTGGCATAGCTGTATTGTCATATAAAAGTCGGTCTGTGGGGTAGGGTGCCTTATACTAATTCGCTAAGAACCCACTACTAATTCGCTAAGAACCCACTACAGATTATTTTTTGAAAGCCGCGCAGTACGCGGCTTTCAAAAAATAATCTGGTTTTGGTTTTCGTAGAATTGGTATTACTGTAGCGTTTGTCCTGAGTGCCTCTAAAGTGCCGTCCCAGCCATGTCGTTCTACTGGCTTTCCTCATGTAGCCTCCTGCCACTACCTTGTGTCCTTTCAAGAAAGGTTGCGAAAAAAAGGATTTTTTGAAGGAGTCGAGAAGAAACGGACGGGCTTTGGGAGAATGGAAGTCTCGTAAATGTGACTTCATCAGGAATGAGTTGAAATGGCGGAGAATAGTAGGAGCCAAACCATCACACAGGGCGTCCAGCGCAGCCCAAATCGCGCTATGTTACGGGCCGTTGGGTTCACGGATGCGGATTTTGACAAGCCGATTGTTGGGGTTGCCAGCGCTCATAGCACGATTACCCCCTGCAACATGGGTATTGCTCCACTGGCAGACGAGGCCCAGAGCGGTATCCGAGCGGCGGGGGGCATGCCCCAAATGTTTGGCACCATTACCGTAAGCGATGGGATTTCGATGGGGACGGAGGGAATGAAGTATTCCCTGGTGTCGCGAGATGTGATTGCCGATTCCATCGAAACAGCTTGCAATGCCCAGAGTATGGATGGGGTTTTGGCGATCGGCGGCTGCGACAAAAACATGCCGGGAGCCATGATTGCCATGGCGCGAATGAATATTCCAGCAGTGTTTGTTTACGGCGGCACCATTAAGCCGGGGCATTTGGATGGCACCGATTTGACGGTGGTGAGCTCCTTTGAGGCTGTGGGGCAGTACAGTGCTGGACGCATTGATGAGTCGATGCTGTATGCGATCGAGCGCAATGCGTGTCCGGGGTCTGGATCCTGCGGCGGTATGTTCACGGCCAATACGATGTCGTCTGCGTTTGAGGCGATGGGCATGAGCCTGATGTATTCCTCGACGATGTCAGCGGAAGATGCTGAAAAAGCAGAGAATACTCAGCTTGCTGGGAAGGTGTTGGTCGAAGCGATTCGTGCCGATCGCCGTCCGCGGGACATTATTACCCGCAAGTCCATCGAGAATGCCCTCTCCGTCATCATGGCGGTTGGCGGCTCGACCAATTCTGTGTTGCATTTCCTGGCGATCGCCCATTCCGCTGGCGTTCCCCTCACCATCGATGACTTCGAGACGGTTCGTGCGCGCGTTCCCGTTATCTGCGACCTCAAGCCTTCGGGGCGCTTTGTCGCCACGAACCTGCACGAGTCCGGGGGCATTCCCCAGGTTATGAAAATGCTGCTGGCTCACGACCTGCTGCACGACGACTGCATCACTGTCACAGGACAGACCATTGGCGAGTTGCTCAAAGACATTCCCAGCGAACCTCGGGCTGACCAGGAGGTGATTCGCCCCTGGGGTAACCCTATGTACGCCGAAGGCCATCTGGGCATTCTCAAGGGCAACCTAGCGACCGAAGGAGCAGTGGCCAAATTGACAGGCGTCAAGCAGCGGAAGATCTCCGGTTCCGCCCGCGTCTTCGAATCCGAAGAAGAATGCTTGAAGGCCATTCTGGATGGCAAAATCACCGCGGGCAACGTCGTCGTGGTGCGCTACGAAGGACCAAAGGGTGGCCCTGGCATGCGGGAAATGCTAGCACCAACCTCTGCCATCATTGGCGCAGGTTTGGGCGACTCCGTTGGGTTGATTACCGATGGACGCTTCTCGGGCGGCACTTATGGCATGGTTGTTGGCCATGTTGCGCCAGAAGCCTATGTAGGAGGAGCGATCGCCCTCGTCCAGGAAGACGACACCATCACCATCGATGCCGACAATCGCCAACTACACCTGCATGTTTCTGATGAGGAGCTAGCCCAACGCCGTGCTCAGTGGACTCCCCCTGCACCCCGCTATACCAGCGGTGTGTTAGCGAAGTACGCTAGCTTAGTATCCACCAGCAGTCTCGGAGCTGTCACTGATCTCAACTTGCATCTGTAGCGATCACTCTCGCTCTCAGGAACCTGATCCCTCTTTCCTCCTGCTCAATGTCTTGCAGTGATTGCAATAGGAATCGGGTTCCTTAAACCTCAATGCTCAACCTCTGCGTTCTCTATGCCTCTGTGGTTCAACCCCAAAACGTTAGGCATCAGCTGGAAACTGGCGATCGCGCACCTCCTGGCCATACTGACGTACCGACTGCGCAATGGTAGCGCGGAGGTTAGCATAGGTCTTGGCAAAGGGTGGTTGCCAATCCGAGAGACCAAGCAAATCAGCGGTGACTAGCACTTGCCCATCACACGCGTTCCCAGCGCCGATACCGATGGTTGGGATCGTCAGCTTCTGCGTAATCTCCGCTGCCAATTGAGTCGGGATATGCTCCAGGACGATGGCAAACGCCCCTGCCTGTTCGAGGGCGATCGCTTCCTGCAAAATCCGTTCGGCTGATTCTGTTGATTTACCCTGTTGCCGAAACCCACCAAACTGATGCACTGACTGTGGCGTCATGCCCACATGGGCCATGACCGGAATGCCCACCTGCACCAAATGAGTCACCGTGTCGACCAGGGCCGGATGCCCGCCCTCCAGCTTTACAGCCTGGGCCCCAGTTTCTTTCAGCACCCGCCCTGCCGAATAGATCGCCTGTTTGGTGCTTTCTTGGTAGGTCAGAAAGGGTAAATCAACCACCACTAGCGCCTCCGTCACACCTCGCCGCACGGCACGGGCATGGTGCAACATTTCATCCAGGGTGACGGGCAGCGTTGTGTCGTACCCCAAGGCCACCATCGCGAGCGAGTCGCCGACCAAAATCAGATCAACACCAGCCTCGTCCAATGCCTTGGCCAGCAGATAGTCCCAAGCCGTCAACGCCACGATGGGGCGTCCTTCTTTCTTGTAGCGGCGGAGCTTTTGGGTTGTGATGGGCATGGTTGATTCAGTAAACAGGGTGGACTCAATGGGGGCGTTGGCAGATCATGAAGCTGAATCCGATTTTGAACCAAACCCCCAAGTAGTCAAATTCCAGATATCCGATCGCGTAACAATGCCGCAGCTCTGGCCAAATAGCTTCAGGAAGGGCATGTCAGGAGGATGTTCGGTTCAACGTCTTGCACATCAGGAACTCAATTGTCGAGCGCGTTTTCGGGCAAATATTCTGGTTACGAACGGACGGCGTTGCAGACGAGAGCCGAGGAGGCAAATTTCAGGATGTTAAGGAACCTTCAGCATTCCATATTCAATTCGATTACCTCCCTTGAATCCAGGATAGAGCGGTAGATGGCTGACGACAACTTGCAGCATTGTTGCTGGGCGATCGCTCTCCCAAACTCAGCATCCCCAATCACTGCCCGCACCATCCATTCAGAGTCACAGCACGATAAGAGTCATAGCGCGATATCATCAGTCCCATGAAACCCATAACCGTACACCTCAGATCCTGTCCGAAAGCAGTCCAGCTATGGTTCATAGGTTCCGAAAGAGGAAAGATGTTGGGATCAATACAAACGAATCCTGATGACTGAAGCGCCTTGCTCGAATATTAGCCGAGCCATGCTCTGGTCGATCCGTTGAACGAATGGTCAATGACACAACCTCCTACCAATCCACCTGAATCAAATGCTAACGAGCCGATCGCCAATCGCGATGAAGAATCGGCAGGAACCTCTGTTCCCATGCGTGGGGAAGGACGACAAAAGTCCGCCCTGACACGGTTGACGATTCGATTGTTGCGATCGCTCATTCAAGTGCTGGAATGGATGGTCGCTGTCCTGGAAGCCGATCCGCAACCGGGAGAGTCGGCCAATCCCCTTGTGCGGGGTGCTCAACGGGCGATCGCTGCCGCCACCCCGGTGGTACAGCGCACATGGGCAGGATGGCAAACCCAAGCTATCCCCAAGATTCGGGCGGTGTTGCCCCTGCCACTGAACGATCGCCTCTCCGATCGCACCCTTACTGGGTTGCTGACCGGAACCTTCGTTTTTCTGTTCGTCGTGCTGCCCAACTTTGCACCCCGTGGCGCGGAACCTGAGGACATAGAAATTAGCGAAGTTCCCTCTAGTCTGGACCAACCGGAGGCCGAAGCGCCCGTGACCTCCCCGCCCCCTGATGCAGAGATTGCGATCGCCGAACCGTCCGAATCTGAACTACCTGAGTCCAATACACGAGAGAGAACAAAACCCACTGATGAAGTTGAGCCGGAGTTAACACCACCGTCTCCTTCCCCCTTACCCTCTCCTTTACCAACTCCGTCTCCGAGCCCAAGCCCATCCCCAACCCCTTCGCCCAAACTGGCACTCACACCCGAGCAAACGCTGATTGCCTCAATTCAGGAGCGAATTTCGTTGGTGAGCGATCGCTACACCAACGGACTGATCCTCACCGTCCGAGCTAACTTTCGCCAGAGCCTCCTCACCGTCCGCCTAGGAGATGAGTGGTATGGTCTGTCTCCTAACCAACAGGACGATCTGGCCAACGATTTGCTGCGCCAATCGACTCGACTCGATTTCAGTAAGCTAGAACTGACGGACGCCGTTAGCAATCGTCTGGCTCGTAACCCCGTTGTTGGTAGCCAAATGATCATCCTGCGGCGCGAAAAGCCGCGAGGCTTCTCCATCGAAATCGTTGGCTAAATCTATGGGCTTGAACGAAAACAAATCCCCAGCGCTTCTCACAGAGGGTTGAGATTTGTGCTTCCCCTAACAGCCTTACACTCCGTCATCGGAATCGCTGAAGATCTCTTCAATATCTTCAAGGGCAGAGGATGTTTGTCTGGCCCCCATCTCTAGCTCCTCCGCGACATCGACATGCTGGACGAGGTAGGGCAAACCGGCTCCTCGTAAGCCCCTCCGGATGCGATCAGGGGTATTTTGAAACGTTACAAACAAAGGATAAGTATCGTCCGCCGCTTCGTTGAGAATATGCTTATAGCGATGTGGCATGACCCACTCATAATCTCGGTGCAGCAACATTTGTGTATGTCGCCAGCGGCTGAGCAAGTCTGAAAAATCTTCTTGGGGGCGATGAATGAACACAAAAATTTCGCCCCCGGTTTTAATCTTCCACTCAGGGTCGCACATGATAATGCCCACATCACAGGGCAACATGGCAGTGTCGGTGGTGCGAGCTGGCACCCCCCCAGGTTCTGAAGCAGGACTAACCGACCGCACGCGAATGAGCGGCAAGGGAATGGTGATCAAGCTCTCCGTGGGTCGACGCATACTGGGAATCATCTCCAGGTATGACCGATATTGCCTGAGCAGTGCGATTGCCCCTTGGTGGTCGCAATACTCTGCCAAAAGCGCCTCATATTGAGATTGTTTGACTGACATTCGCTTTCACTCGCTTGTCTGCAACGATTAACTCTTGCCGAGCGATCGCTTCCGATTGGAGTTATCCAATAGCATCCATCACCTTAAACATGGGGAGATACATCGCGACCAGAATCGCGCCAACCATCCCCCCAAGGAACACGATCATGATAGGCTCCATAACACTGGTCAACGCCTTGACCGTCTGCTCCACCTCATCTTCGTAGAAGTCAGCCACCTTCATCAGCATGGAGTCCAACTCCCCGGTCTCTTCCCCAATGCTAATCATCTGAATAGCCATCACAGGGAACACCTGCTCCTTTTGCAGTGCCAATGTAATCATGCCCCCAGTCTGTACCTCCTGTCGCGCTGCATCAATTGCATTCGCTACAACCTGGTTGCCAGAGGTATCTCGCACAATTTCTAGAGAGGTGAGAATCGGTACCCCAGAGCGAGAGAGTGCTCCAAATGTCCGACAGAAGCGAGCTGTTGCGGTCTTTTGAATCAAGTCGCCGAAGAGGGGCATTTTCAGGAACAGCCGATCCATTGTCTCGCGACCAATCCGGGTCTTGTAGTATTGCCGATAGGCAAACGCCAGGATAAGGCATGAAGCAACTAGCGAGATGGAATAAATGGGCGTTCTCAACACCTCACTAATGCCGAGCATAATCTGAGTGAAGACCGGCAGATCCGCACCCAGTTCTTCAAACACATTGGCAAATGTCGGTAGCAGAAAGACGGTCATCCCAATGAATACCAATACAGCGATAATTCCAACCACAACAGGATAGGCCAGAGCTGACTTAATCTGGTTTTGCAACCGAGCCACATCTTCCAGCAACTTGGATAGTCGATCGAGAACCTCATCCAAAACCCCGCCAACTTCACCAGCCTGAACCATACTCACATAGAGACCATCAAAACATTGGGGATGCTTACGCATCGCATCTGATAAATCTGTTCCCTGTTGGACATCGGAGCTGATTTCTTGGAGAGCTTTTTTCAACTTTGGATTGGTACACTGATCTGCCAATACCCCTAACCCCCTAACCATTGCAACCCCAGCATTCACCAGGGAAGAAAACTGGCGGGAAAAAATTGCTTTGTCCTTGACGCTGACGCTTGCAAAGGCTGTCGAAAGCTGAGAAAGATCAAAGTTGCTGAGGGTTTCTACGAGCCCTCGATCTTCGTTGATCTCTTGCACAAACAGGCCTTGGGTTCGGAGCGTTGTGCGAACATCGGTTGGTGTATCCGCCGTAACTTTGCGTCGAATCAGGTTGCCCTTGACGTCTCTGGCACGGACAGCATAGGTAGGCATGGCTCTATCAGGAAATCCAGTAGATAAAATCAGCAGAACAGGCGTTTAGTCAGATAGGAACCTAAATAGGTTTGTAATGCGACAAAATTAAGACATATCCAATGCGGATCATGAAAAAATTGGAGTTGCCTAACATGATACCCATGGAAATCAAAAAACAGCGCAAACTTCATCTGTTGTATGTTCTCAAGGGTGACAGGGATTCAAAACCCATTGCTCGTTAGAGGTGAGCCAGAAGGACAAACAGATGAGCTGTGCCTACTAGCCCATCACTAGCCCTTCCGCAAAAGTGTTTACAAGCCCCTAGCTCATCCTGTTGGTCGGGCGCGTAAACACTTATTCTGTAAGGCTTCTGCTATCAATTGATGACGCGCCCTAAGCCATTTAGAAAATCCACTTGGACGAAAACGTCAGGCAACGACATGTTGCCAGTTGGTTCGTTGGGGATTGACCTCACTAACCAACCGGGATGATGATGCAAGAACAGGACACTAGGATAGCGCTAACGACGGCCACTAACAGCTTGTGGCGATCTGGCAGAACCAGCAGCTCCCCCAATTAGGCGTTGTAATTCATCGGGACGCGATGTTTTTGCCATTGCCACTTCAAAGGAAATTGCCCCAGCCTTGTATAGGTCGGACAGAGCCTTTTCAAGGGTAATCATGCCCAGTTTCCCACCGGTCTGAATGGCGGAATAGACCTGGGAGGTTTTACCTTCTCGAATCAGATTGGCGATCGCTGGCGTCACCACCATAATTTCTTGCGCCATGACCCGCCCAAATTCACCCGGCTTGGGATTCGATCGTTGAGCTAGGGTTTGACTAAACACGGCAATCAACGAGTTAGACAGTTGCACACGAACCTGTTGCTGTTTCTCCGATGGAAACACGTCAATAATCCGGTCAACTGTCTGTGCTGCAGAGCTGGTGTGCAAGGTTCCCATCACCAGGTGACCTGTTTCAGCGGCCGAAATCGCCAACTGAATGGTTTCCAAGTCCCGCATCTCCCCCACCAGAATAATATCTGGGTCTTCCCGCAACGCCGCCCGTAATGCATTGGAGAAACTCTTGGTATCTTCGTTGAGCTGACGTTGGTGAACCAAGCTCTTAATGGGTTCGTAGACAAATTCAATTGGATCCTCAATGGTCAGAATATGTTCTGCTCGGGTGCGATTAATCAAGTCAATCATCGCAGCTAGGGTCGTGGTTTTCCCAGATCCTGTGGGTCCGGTCACAAGGATCAACCCCCGAGGCTTCTCTGCCATTTCCCTCACGATATCCGGTAGAGCCAACTTGTCAAACGAAGGAATTTTAGAGCTCAATGCCCGTAAACAGGCCGCGTAGGTTCCCCGATCCTTGTACACGTTGACCCGAAAACGCGCCAAGCCTTTGACCCCGTAGGAACAATCCAATTCCCAAGTCTGCTCCAGCGTTTTCCGTTGCGTGTTATTTAACATGCTGAAGATAAGCCGTTGACATTCTTCAGGCGTCAGCGGTTCGTCCCCGATCGGGGTCAAGTGCCCATTAATCCGGAAGTAGGGTGGAATTCCAGCAGAAAGGTGGAGGTCAGAGCCTCCCATTTCCACCAACTGTTCCATCAAGTCTTCGATCATCAAGTCCATGGATTCAGTCTCCTTATCGCAAGGGAGTCAGGTTGGCAAAAGCAAGATGAGGTGAACGAGTAGGCTGATGTTCAGCGGGTCAGCCTTTCCTGGGAATACAAATGGAATATGAATGTTCGGATAGCTGTATGGGCGTATCATGCCACATGTAACAGTCCTAACCAGGGACCAGTGGTGGCTTGACACCATCAATCTTGAAATCGGGGTGTGGTGCAATAGGGGCAATCTAGCCATTCTGGCTTCAACTCAGCAGCACAGGTCCGGCAAGTCAAAGAGGTTTTGCGCTTGGCCTTCAGTTCTGCTTCCAAGCCTGTATCTGTAAAGGTAACCCGTTCAACCTCATCTAAGGTCGTTAGCCCCTGACGCACTAGGTTCAAGCTGTAGGATAAGAGAGTTTCCATACCCTCATCGACTGCAACCTCCTTAATCCGCTCAGTCGGCGCACCTTCGGTAATCAGCGTTTGCAAGGTTTCGGTGACGCGCATGACTTCGTAAACACCGCACCGACCTTTATATCCAACCCCGCGACAGCTAGAGCATAGGGTTCCATTCGCATCGGCAGCACTGATTTCGTCCGGATGCAATGTGTTGGCACGATAGAAGGTGACCTCTGCTTCACGGGAGGCGCTGAGGCCAAAGCGTGCTAAGTCTTCGGGTGTGGGATGGTAAGGAACGCGGCAATCGTCACAAACCCGGCGCATTAAACGCTGTGCCAGCACACCGATGAGAGAGCTTGAAACCATGAACGGCTCAACACCCATTTCTTCAAGCCGGGCGATCGCACTCGCCGCGTCATTGGTGTGCAGTGTCGTTAATACAAGGTGACCTGTCAGAGCCGCTTCGATCGCCGTTTTGGCTGTTTCCTTGTCCCGCGTCTCACCAACCAGGATGACATCCGGATCCTGCCGCAAGAAAGCTCGGAGAATGGATGCAAAGTCCATGCCCTTTTCCCGAATTACCTGCACCTGGGTCAAGCCAGGTAGAGAGTATTCGATCGGATCCTCAGCCGTACTGATATTCACCCCCGGAGAGTTGCGCTCTGCCAGAGCTGAGTAGAGAGTGGTTGTTTTACCTGAGCCTGTCGGGCCTGTTACCAGAATTAATCCAAAGGGACGAGCCACCATATCCTGGACAATCTGGAGCGTGTCAGGTTCAGTAATGAGCTTATTGAGCCCCAACTGAGTGGCAGAATTATCCAAAATTCGGAGAACCACCTTTTCGCCATAACGGCTCGGTAGGGTGCTGACCCGGAAGTCAACTTTGCGCCCATCAAAGATGCGACGGATGCGCCCGTCCTGAGGCAATCGGCGTTCGGCGATGTCCAGATTGGAGATGATCTTGAAGCGAGCTGTAACGGCTGGAATAATTTTCTTTGGCAATTGGTCGAACGCTTGGCGCAAAACTCCGTCTTTCCGGAAGCGAATGCGTAAGTATTCTTCCTGGGGTTCGATATGGATGTCGGAAACACCTTCTTGTAAGGCTTTGACCAAAATTTTGTTGACCAAGGCGATCACCGGAGCCGCTTCGGCATCCTCAAGAGCAACATCGAGGTTGGCTTCAACATCCTCCTCGGGCTCTTCCAGGTCGAGATACCCTAACCCTTCAATTTCCCCCTTAACATCAACCTTTGATTCTTGCTCAAGCCGCTTTTGACGCTCAACCTGTTCATCTAGGTATTGCGAGATGATGCGCTGGTAATCTTCATTGGTAATAACCATCCGTTGTAGTAGCAGACCCTGAGGACGCAGAATCCGATTCAAGTCGTCCTGTGCGGCCAGATCATCAGGATCGACCATCGCAATCAAAACAGATGCAGGTTCTTCATCACTTTTGGATAGGGGGACTAATCGATAGCGCCGACAAATATCAACGGGGATGAGTGAGTCAATTAGCTGACCCACCTGAGTTGTCGAGATCTGGCTCAGTTCTGGATCGAGCGATTCAACACCGTAGAGAATTTTTAGTTCAAAAAGCTGCTGCTTCTTGTATTGACGGAGCAGATCAGGGGGCAACTGTTGCCCAGTGATCATTTGCAGTACATCCGTCAGGGGTCTTCCAGACTTACGGCTTTCAACAAGTGCCTGTTGCATTTGCTCGTCATTGACGAAGCCAGACTGAATAAGCTGATTGCCAAAAGGAGAGAAATTGTGCTGAACGACTAGCGCACGGCGCTGCGACGAAGAGTTTGCCATGATGGATCCAGTGTTTCAGTGCAGACGATTAGAGTATTCCCGGGAAATTAAGAAAACGATAACAAGGTTTGATAGATCTTAACGAGGTTGAAAAGAAGACGTGGTCATCAATGTAGATGGTATTGTGGGTTGAGCTGGAGGGTAATGAGAATAATCGGGGTAGATGTGATAGAAAGACGATTAAGCGTCATGCGGGCAAAGGATATATGGAGCTAGGGTGCAGGCCGCGTGCATATTATGTAAGGTCTTAATCAGCTTTAACCATAATTTTTAAGCCATTTCCACTCTTCCTTGCCATTATATTAATGGCATCATTTAAATGATTGAAGTCCTAGCCAAAATCCGGAATCTTAATCCTAAATGACGGGGAACGCTAGGTCTATCTCCTCCTGCGTTGATTCTTTCCCACTTAACGTTATCCTTATAGCTACTTGTTCAACTGTCAATCAACCTCGCTGACTCGACCTCCTTTCATTTAAAATTTTCGGCTAACGTTCAACTAATTTGTCTATCGTAACGGTCTGGCTCGACCGAACCATTGGATAGGCCACGAAAGTTCCCTAAGATTAACAAGGCTATAAATATTGCGACCGACCGAAGCCGAGCGAAGGCTAAAGGAAAGTCGCTAGGATTGGCAGATAGTAGAAGTAGAATGAGCTAGCAGATAGACATCTGCTCCGAAACTAGCGATAGGGCTGGTAGGAGCCGTTGCATAGGGCGGTGCCCAGTTACATCTAAATCCCATTGTAGTTTTGCTATACAGGCAACCTCGGGTTTCGCTGAAGACCTAGCGTATAGAAGATTTAGCGGTAACGTGTAGCGGTAATCATGCAATATGTATAGCACAGACAACATTTTTAGTTAGAGTCGCTCACCGAAACAGTTTGGATGAATGCCCATGATTAACGAGGAAAAACCCATTGACAATATGGCACAAGGGTCATCTGATGGCGTAGAGAACACATTGCCCACAGATGCAAGCGAACTACAGGTAGAACCAACCCAGTCTGGGACAGGCTCCAGTGAAGCATCAGCTGAGGGAGAGCAGGAACCTACTGGTATGAGCGATCCCCACGGAGTCGAGACCATTCCCGTCGAAGACGCGGAGGTTTTTTCGGAGGCTACCTCCGATGCCACGAATCAGAAGATTATTGCGCTGAGTCAGGAAATTTCGGCCTTGCGTGAGCAAGTAGAGGATCGAACCACTCAGTTCATGCGTATCGCGGCAGACTTTGACAATTTCCGTAAGCGGACTCAAAAAGAGCGCGAAGAAATGGAGTTGCAAATTAAGTGCAATACCGTTATCGAGTTGCTCCCAGTGGTTGATAACTTTGAACGGGCTCGATCGCAAATCAAGCCACAGGGAGAAGAAGGTATTGCTATTCATAAAAGCTACCAGGGCGTTTATAAGGACTTGGTTGATCGTCTGAAGCGTCTAGGTGTGGCTCAGATGCGATCTGAGGGGCAGGACTTTGACCCGAATTACCATGAGGCTGTCATGCGCCAACCCTCTGCTGATCACGCCGAGGGGACGGTCATTGAGGAATTGGTTCGAGGGTATACTTTGGGAGAACGGGTGTTGCGTCATGCTATGGTCAAGGTTGCTGCACCACCGGAAGAGGATGATTCTGCAAGTACAGAGGGTAGTGATTTAGGCGCTTCTGGGGAGTAGTGCGATCGCATATTTTCCTCCACTCGATCACCTCATTGAATCATTGGGATGTGTTCCTGGAGTCAAACCATCAGGGTTTTAGAATTTCTAAGAAATATTCATAATTAGTGATCGCTTTCTGATCATTTGCGGAATACTTGCTAGAAATGAGAGCAGTTTTTGAGGTTACTTCTCTCCTCCAACTCTCCCTAAAAACTTTATTGGCTGCTGATCATGGGAAAAGTTATTGGCATTGACCTGGGTACTACTAACAGTTGTGTTGCTGTGCTGGAAGGCGGGCAGCCTGTTGTCATAGCCAACTCAGAAGGCGGACGAACAACGCCTAGCATTGTTGGGTTTGGCAAAAGCAATGAGCGTCTGGTTGGCCAGCTGGCAAAGCGACAAGCAGTAACCAATGCCGAGAACACAATTTTCAGTATCAAGCGATTCATTGGTCGGCGGTGGGATGACACAACCACAGAACGTTCTCGGGTGAGCTACAACTGTGTACGTGGTAAAGACGACACGGTTGATGTTCAGGTGCGTGGGCAGAATTATACGCCCCAGGAAGTCTCGGCGATGGTGTTGCAAAAGCTCAAGCAAGATGCTGAGAACTATTTAGGTGAAGAGGTTACCCAGGCTGTCATTACTGTTCCCGCTTATTTTACGGATGCGCAACGGCAAGCGACGAAGGACGCGGGCACCATTGCAGGGTTAGAGGTCTTGCGGATCATCAATGAGCCAACGGCTGCGGCACTTTCTTACGGGCTTGACAAACAAGACCAGGATCAAACGGTTCTAGTCTTTGACTTGGGTGGAGGAACGTTCGATGTCTCCCTGTTGCAACTTGGCGATGGCGTTTTTGAGGTTAAGGCAACCTCCGGGAACAACCATCTAGGTGGCGATGACTTTGACAGCGCCCTTGTGCAGTGGCTCATTGATAACTTTCGAGAACAGGAAGGGGTCGATCTGTCGAGCGATCGCATGGCAATGCAACGTCTGCGCGAAGCTGCGGAGAAAGCAAAGATTGAGCTCTCTAACATGTTGACCACCACGATTAATTTGCCGTTCATCACGGCTGATGAGAGTGGACCAAAGCACATGGAGCTAGAGCTAACCCGTGCAAAATTTGAAGAGCTGGTCAATGCCCTAGTCGTTAGCACCATTGAGCCAGTTGAACAAGCTCTCAAGGATGCTGGACTGACGCCGGATGAGGTTGACCGCATTCTGCTTGTTGGTGGTTCGACCCGAATGCCAGCAGTTCAAAATGCGATTAAAGAATTTCTAGATGGGAAAGCTCCGGATCGCTCGGTCAATCCAGATGAAGCTGTCGCCCTAGGAGCTGCCATTCAAGCCGGAGTGCTGGGTGGAGAGGTTAAGGATCTCTTGCTGCTTGATGTGACGCCTCTATCGTTGGGGATCGAGACGTTGGGCGAGGTTTTCACGCGCATCATCGAGCGGAATACCACGATCCCCACGAGTAAGACGCAAACCTTTTCCACCGCAACTGATGGGCAAACCTCTGTGGAGATTCATGTCCTCCAAGGGGAGCGGGCTATGGCAAAGGATAACAAGAGCCTGGGCAAATTCCAGCTCACGGGTATTCCTCCAGCCCCCCGTGGGGTGCCTCAGATTGAGGTGAGTTTCGAGATTGATGCCAATGGGATTTTGCAAGTATCGGCGCGGGACAAAGGAACCGGGCGGGTACAAAGCATCCGAATCACGAACACAGGTGGTCTGAGCGATTCAGAGGTCGAGCGGATGCGTCAGGAAGCCGAACTTTATGCTGAGGACGATCGGCGGCGCCAGCAGTTGGTTGAGTTGCGCAATCAAGCTGATATTCTCTTTGCCAACTATGAGACGATGCTGCGCGATAATGGAGAGCTGATCTCTGAGGATCATAAATCCCAAGCGATGGAACGGGTTGCTGAACTGCGGGCGGCGATCGCCGATCGGTCGGTATCCGTTGAAGACATGAAGCAGCGCATTGAAACCCTCCAGCAAGCCCTATTTAACATTGGGGCTTCGCTCTATCAAGACGGCAGCGGTTCTGGTGACTTTGAAGACTATAGCTATGATGATGAAGAGCCAATGGGTGACGAAGCCTCAACTGCAATGTGGACAAATGGCCAATATGACGAAGCAGAAACGGAAGCAGTCGAAAGCTACGATGAGGATTTCAACTTCGAGACGGATGAAACCGTGACGGCGGACTACGAAGCGGTGGACTAAGCCTTTGGGTATCTATGCCTTTATAAGAATAAATGTTCTTTGTTACAAGATCCTTTTGTTACGTGCCTCAGAGTTGGGAAACCCGTAATAGTTCTTCCTCCTGTCATCCGTTAGGATGATGAAAGTGTATCTAGGCATCCATGCCTTATCACTGTTAAGCTGTAAACCAAGATTTTGCCCAATCCGCGTCCTCCGAGGCACTCTCTATGCCCCGCGATTACTATGAAGTTCTTGGCGTTTCAAAAAGCGCCGATAAAGAGGAAATTAAGCGAGCTTTTCGGCGACTCGCTCGTAAGTATCATCCCGATGTGAATAAAGAAGATGGAGCCGAAGAGCACTTTAAAGAAATCAATCGTGCCTACGAAGTCCTATCCGATCCAGAGGTAAAAGCCCGCTACGACCAATACGGAGAAGCCGGTGTGAGCGGTGCTGGTGCCGGTTCGGGGTATCAGGACTTTGGGGATATGGGAGGGTTTGCTGACATTTTTGAGAGCTTCTTTGGAGGTTTTTCAGGAGCGGGGCAGCAAGGCCGTCGGCGATCGGGACCGATACGGGGGGATGACCTTCGACTCGATCTGAAGCTCGATTTTCGTGAGGCCGTGTTTGGTGGCGAGAAGGAAATTCGCATTAGCCACCTGGAAACCTGCACGACCTGTAATGGGAGTGGAGCTAAGCCAGGTACTCGCCCCGTTACTTGCTCGACCTGTGGTGGCGCGGGACAAGTGCGACGGGCAACTCGGACGCCCTTTGGCAGCTTTACCCAAGTGTCTGTCTGTCCAACCTGTAGTGGCTCGGGGCAAGTGATCGAAGATAAATGCGAAAGCTGTGGTGGAGCCGGGGTTCGTCAGGAGGCGAAGAAACTCAAGATTACGATCCCTCCAGGAGTGGATAATGGCACTCGGCTCCGTGTTTCGGCTGAAGGAGATGCCGGTGCAAGGGGTGGGCCACCGGGTGACTTGATTATTTTCCTCTTCGTTAAAGAAGATGCCGAATTTCAGCGGGATGGCCTTAGCGTTCTCTCAGAGCTAAAAATTAGCTACCTGCAGGCTATTTTAGGTAGCAAGATCGAGGTCAATACGGTGGATGGTGTTGAAGAGGTAACCATTCCCCCTGGAACCCAACCAGGAACAGTATTGACCCTGGAAAATCATGGCGTCCCGCGACTGGGTAATGCGGAGCAACGCGGCGATCATTTACTAACGGTTCAAGTCGATATTCCGACACGGCTGGCAACTGAGGAGCGGGAGCTGCTCGAAAAGTTGGCAAAAATCCGTGGCGATCGCGTGGGTGGTAAAGGAGCTGGCTTTCTAGGGGGCTTGTTTCACTGATGAGTGATGCGATCGCCCGGCCATCCCATGCTCCCGACGCACAGCTTGATCTGCGTGGAACCCCATGTCCCATCAATTTTGTGCGGACAAAGTTGACGCTCGATCGCATGGCCCCCGGAACGTTACTTGAAGTGTGGCTAGATGCAGGGGAACCTATCGAGCAAGTACCCGACAGCCTTCGTCTTGAGGGCTATCCCATTGAGCAAATCGAAGAGCGAGGTGACTTTTTTGCGCTGCGAGTGCGCTGCCCACAGTGATCGATCGTAAAGGCTCTGAGTATGAGCGAGGGCAAGGTATCGTGCAGCATCAACCGGGTGTAGCTGACTCTCCTAGTGCTGCGGATACTAATTCATCAAAGCGAGAGGCGGATACCTTAACGGGAACTGTGTTGTCGGTGCAGGCGAACTTCTACGCGGTTCAACTTGATCCCCACTCGGTTCCCTCAGAGGCCAAGGCTATGCACTCCCTACTGTGCATCCGGCGATCGCGCCTCAAGAAGATCGGCCAGCGGGTGATGGTAGGCGATCGTGTGCTTGTTGAAGAACCGGATTGGACCGGGGGGCGAGGTGCGATCGCCCAAGTTTTTCCGCGTCAATCTGAGCTGGATCGGCCACCCATCGCCAACGCCAATCAGATTGTGTTGGTCTTTGCCCTAGCCGATCCTCTACTGGATCCAGTGCAACTGAGTCGCTTTCTTGTCAAAGCAGAATCGACAGCTTTGACGGTGCAGCTCTGCCTCAATAAGCAGGATTTGGTTACCGATGCTGACCTGGCTCAATGGCGCAGTCGTCTAGCTAAATGGGGATATCATCCCTACTGCATCAGCGCCCAAAAAGGAACTGGAATTGAACCTGTGAGGGATTGTTTGCGCAACAAGACAACCCTGGTTTCTGGCCCGTCTGGTGTAGGCAAATCGAGCCTACTCAACCTATTACTGCCTAAAGTTAATCTGCGTGTTGGCGAAGTCTCGGGCAAGCTGCGCCATGGTCGACATACAACGCGCCATGTGGAACTGTTTGAGTTGACGAGCGGTGGACTACTGGCCGATAGTCCAGGCTTTAACCAACCAGATCTGAATTGTCTGCCAACGGAATTGGTTCACTTTTTCCCGGAAGCGCGAGCCCGATTGGCAGAGGCTACCTGCCAATTTAACGATTGCCTTCATCGGGATGAACCGGGCTGTTCCGTGCGTGGGGCTTGGGAGCGCTATACGCATTATCGGCTCTTTTTAGAAGAGTCGATCGCCCGTCAAACGGCTTTAGAGCGTAGCCCCGATGCTGAAGCGACTACGAAGCAGAAAGTTGGCCAATTTGGCAGAATCGAGACAGAGCCTAAGCTTTCTCCCAAACGCCATCGTCGTCCCTCCCGGCGTGCGGAAAAGCAAGCGCTCCAAGACTGGCTGGATCCCGATCAGGATGAACTCGACCCAGATATCCTTCCCGATAACTTTTAAGCCGTTTCAGTTGTCTGTCGGTTGCTTTGGATCCGTTCCAGGGACTGAGGCAATCGCTATAACCAGTGACATTGAATGCGCAGGGTTGTCCCGTTTACAGCGTGAACGTAAAGTCCTCAACAATGACACCGGGCAACCATGTACCTCCGAGACTACGCTGCTCGTAAGTTCCTAGATTTGGGATAAATTCCTGGAAATCGGTCAAATCCACCAAGTTTTCACCAAAGCAGCGATATAAACTCTCGTCAAAGCGAAGATTCTCAATCGGCGCAACAATTTCGCCCTTTTCTACCCAGAAGCAGGCGTAACGGGTCATTCCAGTAATGCGCCCCGCAGGGCGATCGCTCCAGTTGAGGTAATGCAGATTCGCCAGGTAGAGCCCTGTATCCAGCATTGCGAGAATATCTGCTGCAGACAGATTCCCTGGTGCTACCTCAGGCGCTCGTAACCCTTCGGAGCTACTTGCACCATTTGCGGTCTGTCCATACTCCTTTGCCGTGCGGGAGCTAACCAACGTATTGACTAATTCTCCCCGTTCGATTAGCGGCAAGTCCATCGGGGCAACTTCACCCAAGTCGTTGAACCGGGGCACGGTGCCTCGCGAGAAGTTCTCTTTGAGCGTAAATTTCTCGGATAGCGTTTTCTGATCCCGGCGCATGGCGGCAAGGGCGCTATTGCCTTGCTGAAACGCTGCCTCACTCACAGCTCCCCAAGAAAACATATCAATCAATTCCGCGATCGCCCCAGGTGCCAAGTAGACACGATAACTACCTCGGGGGATTGGCTTTGGCGTTTGCGCCAACCGCTCTAGCTGATGTTTGGAGTCGGCAATTTGCGCCAGGTAAACTGCTTCATCCCAACGATCCCCAGCTACAGTTCCCTTCACGGCCTGTCCATCGGGTGTGTAGATGGAGTAGTCCACGGCAAAACTGTCGGTCTGGAACCAATGCTGTTGTCCAGCCGAATCGGCATAGCCGCGCACGAGGCTACCGCCTGCATACAAACCCGCGAAATCCATCCCTTCCAGAGGCGTAAGCAGGGTTAAGACCGTCTGCTCTGGTGGCAGAATTGCTCCTGTGTGGCGATCGCGGCTTTGAGCGTCTCCTTCAGGCAAAACCTGATAGGGATCAGTGGGTAACTGTGGGAGTTCCTCACGCAATTGACCGAGAGCCGTCAGTATCATTGACTCATCCTGAGCTGCATCTCCCGATAGCGGAACCGTGAAGGAGGCACCTCGCTGGTTTGACATGAGCGTCAGGGTCACATTCCCATCAACAACACATCCCGTTTGCCGAACTTTTGCACGGTTAAAGCGCACGAATTGGCTCTGCTCCCCACTCAGCTGCAGTGTGAAGTGCTCATCTGGAGTGCGCTTATGGTGCAGGGTCTTGGTGAGTTGAATAAAGCTTTGTTCCAGCTTTTCTAAGCTTGACATGACGGAGTGCCTCGCGAGATTGGGAATGAGATAGCGCTTCTGACAAACACTCTATAAAGACTCTAAGGGAATGGCTCTATGATTGTCTGTTTCATTCTCGATTGCCCTATCTCGTCATTTTAAGCGTGTCAGCCCAGTTTGCCCTCATTCCTCGTTGCGCCAATTTTCGTGGAGTTTGCATTGTGATAATTTGACGCACCACTTTCAATATGGTCTATCAAACCATCATCGGGGGTATTGCTGGCTGAGGGTATGATTTTTTTCGAGAAGCGGCGTGGATACGCCGCTTCTCGAAAAAAATCATACTTGGATTCTGCAACCCCTCATCGGGTTTCAGCGATTGAAATCCACAGCAGGGTCTATGATTCAGAAATGCAGATCCCAGAGATGAGTGGATGGTTCAGACTCTCCATTTCCAATGGCTGCAATGCATTGCCCCGGATTTTTCCCATTGATTTAGGGGAAAACGTTTAATTTCGGAAAACGGCTGGTATGGAAGTTGTTGTTTACACCTATTCTGAGGCAGAACGTAGGCCAGCAGAATCATCCAGCGCTCGAATGGTTTGGGGGTGGGAAATCGATCGCTTTTACCAGGATTGGGGAACCCGCCAGCAGTGGGAACAGCTGCTAATCGATGCGGAGTCTGAGCCCATTGCCTGGGTGTTAGTTCAGCATTTGGGGGAATTGGGCGAATCTGTGGCGGCTGCAGGCGATCGCCTCCGCCAATTGCAGAACAAAGGATTGCGCTTGATGGCTCTCGACGCCTCGCCCAGTATTGCATCAATGGCCGAGTTCCTCCCATTCTGGGAAACCGTTGACGCACTCCAGAGCCAACAGCGAAGCCGCCGCATCCAGCAGGGGCACGCCAAAAATCGTTTGCAGGCCTTACCGCCCCCTGGAAAAGCACCCTATGGCTATCGTCGAGGGCGCGATCGCTATCTGGTTGATCGCGCCACTGCTCCTATTGTCAAAGATTTTTTTGAGCATTTCTTACTCTACGGCTCTTTGCGGGGAAGTGTGCGCCACTTGCAAGCAACCTACAGCAAGGAGATATCGGTCTCGACAGGAAAGCGCTGGTTGACCAGTGCTGTGTATCGTGGGGATCTCGCCTACAAAACAGGGGATGTAATCCCCGATACCCACGAACCGCTGCTGTCTCGGCAGGAAGCTGCTCAGATCGATCGTCTGTTGCGACGCAACCGCCCCCTTCCGCCCCGTACCGCTAGTGCTGAGCGATCGCTCTCTGGACTGGTTGTCTGTGCGGTTTGTCAATCGCCAATGACAGCGGCAAGTGTTTCAGCCCGTCGCGGCGGCTCTACCTATGAATATCTGCGCCCGTTACGTTGTCCTCAGCAACCTCGCTGCCGCAGTCTCCGATATGCAGACATTCTGGATCAAACCATCCAAACTATTTGCCAAACTCTGCCAGAGGTCTTTGGCAACATCCCTGTTGAGGATGCGACCCAACCCAATCAGCGCAAAGCGGATCTCAAAGCCGAGATCACCGCTAAGCAATCTATCCTGCAAGCTCTCCCTTCCCTGGTAACCCAGGGAATTCTGGACAATGAAACGGCGGCGCTGCGAACCTATAAGGTGAAAACAGAGATTGCGGAACTGCAACAGGCGATTGCACAGTTGCCCCCTGTCGATTTGCAGGCGATCGCCCAAGTTATCTCACTGCCCCAATTCTGGTACGACCTCTCAGAGGCTGAACGACGCTTCTACTTTCGTGAGTTTATCCAGCAAATCCAGCTGCATCGCCTTGAGGAGGGTTGGGAGATTCAGCTTCAGTTTCGGTTCTAGCGCATCAGTGACTTGTTTCAATTCAATCGCAAACGCCTCACGCCACTTGGGGTCATGCGGGATAACTTCTACCTTTCTCATGATTTGGGCATCTCACCGACAACTTCTAAGCCACGACTCTCACTGACAACTGAAGCGACCTAACGACCAGCATTCACTGAGCCGTGGCCAACGACGCTTCTATTTGAAGACAGCACCGCCTACGGCTCCGGCACATACTTTTGTTATGTCACAGTTTGATCTCTCACAGCCGCATGCATCTCTCTTTGATTTGCCTGCCAAACCGCCGATGCCCAGTTATTGCCTCGCTCAGCCAAGGTATCCCAAGATATTTTCCACTGGGCTGCCGATGCCTATTGCATCCTCTAGCTAGACTCAAACATATTTTTTGGGGAAATTCTGCGCTCTGCCCTGTTTGGTGCGATCGCCAGAATTTCCCAATGCAACACAGTGAAACCCACCTATCGATCAGAGTTTTTGTCATCTTGCTCCTCGTCATCCAATAACCCAAAGATTGCCGTTGCGCCTGCCACAGAAATCGCATTGGTCGTGGTGCTGAGCTGCTTTTGGATATCCGTCGGGTTCTGAAGACTGGCCAGATAAATGCTGATGGCGATCGCTGCAGAGGTGATAACGGCAGTAAAGGTAAGAAGCTTTTTTTTCATAACGAGTAACCTGCTGAACTTTCCTCCAGTGTCCACAAAGCACTCACAACCTGCTGTTCAGCGATCGTCCAGTGGACGTTCAATAGTGTTCAATGGTGTTCACTATTGTTCAGCCAGATAGAATGGTGCGTAAGCTAAACCTGCTGAGTAGCAAGACGAATGGGGCGATCGCGCAAATTAACACTCACAGATTGGACATCAGCGAACAATGCTTTGATGATGCGGTTCGGGGGGAATAAATCGGAGCTGGCAAAGTGTGCGAGAAAGTCACGCACGACTGTAAACAGTTTTTTCAAGGGAGAGCCTATTGGTGAGAGCAGTTTTCGTGATGTATGCTTAGCACTGCTTTTGAATTGGAAACAGATTTCCTCTACTGATCTCACTTCAGATCCCTCACACGAAAAATCCTCAGGTATAACTCAATCGAACGAAATCCCGATTGAGCAAGTTAGAGAGCATTGCCGTAAGAAAATTCTAGAGCGACACAGCCGAATGCGGTTGTTAAGTGGTGAAGAGATTGAGGTTGACCAGCTGTATGTCGATGTGTGGCTTTTAGAAAAGCCGGAACGGAAGCATTTCAATACAAAAGAGAACCTTTTAAATAACTTTGACATTGCAAAAGATCGTCTGGCATTGGGTAAGCGCATTCAGCGTAATCCGGGCTTTGAAATCGCAAATAGCAATCCTAAGCTCATTATTCTAGGTAAACCAGGTTCTGGCAAAACAACCTTTCTAAAGCACTTAGCCATTGATTGGTGCAAGGGAAAATTTAAATCTGAAAAAATTGCTGTCTTAATTGAACTAAGACAAATTCGAGAGCTAGGAAAAACATGGAAACTCATTGATACAATCGGACAAGAGCTTAAATTAAAAAATGAAGAGACTTTAGGTTTCCTAAAAAAGGGCAAGCTACTTGTCCTGATGGATGGCTTGGATGAAATGCCAACCGATAAACTCCGACGCACTGTACAAGATGAAGTTAAACAAGTTTCCGATGAATACTCTAATAACAATAGATTTATTCTGACTTGCCGCACTCAAATCATGGGAATGATTCCGAATGGTTTCACCGCAGTAGAAGTAGCAGATTTCAATTCAGAACAGGTCAGGCATTTTGTTCAGAATTGGTTCACAGCAAATGGATGGTCCGAAGGTAAAGCAGCTGATCAATGGAAAAAAATACAGTTCGCAGTCAACAATCAGCCTGATTTTAAGGAATTGATGGCAACTCCGGTATTATTAAGTCTAATCTGTGTAGTTTTACAAGACAGTGGGGAACTATCCACGAATAGAAGCAATCTCTACAAAAAAGGTATTCACTGGTTACTCAACCGTTGGAATGATGAGAAAGAAATTGAAGGTTGGGAGCTCGGGACTGAAGCATATCGTCAGTTGAGCATTTCAGACAAAGAGTCATTGCTCATTGAAATTGCAGCACGTAAATTTGAAAATCCAAAGAATTTTGTCTTATTTGAGCAAGATGAGCTGGTTAAGCAAATTGCTCAAAAGTTGCAATTAGCTACTGAACAAGGATCTGTTGTTCTAAAAGCAATTGAAACTCAGCATGGCTTGCTGATTGAGCGAGCCGATGAGCTTTGGTCATTTTCTCATCTTACCTTGCAGGAATATTTTACCGTTCAGTGGTTAACTCAGTTGCCACCCCGACAGCTAGCAAAAAAAATCGTCAATCAGCAATGGCAAGCAATTGTAGAACAACTCATCAAATCACAACAACCTGCTGATCGGTTGCTGCGATTAATCAAACAAGCCATTGACCAATCTATGACACAAGAACATGTTATTCAAACTTTCTTAGGTTGGCTATTGCAAAAGTCAAATTCACTCCAGAGCAATTATAAACCTAAGGCAATTCGAGCATTTTATTACTCGCTTACCCTCGCTATCGCTATCATCGACCGCAATCGCGACCTAGGTCTTGCCTTAGACCGCGACCTTACCCGCGACCTCGCCCGTCACAGCAATCTCGATCTCGCCCTTACGCGCGCCCGCGCTCGCAAACTTGCCCGCGCCCGCGTCGGCAACAGCGACGTTGATCATGACCTCGCCCTGGTCTGTAAACTCGCTCGCAACCTTGCCCGCGCCTGCGACCTCAACCTCGACCTTAACCTCACCCGTGACCTCGACCTCGACCTCGACCTCGCTTGCAATAGCGATGGCGACCTCGATCTCGACCTCGACCGCGACCTCGCTCTCACCCGCGCCCTCAAACTCACCCGCGACCTCGCTTTCACTCGAGACCTCGATCTCGACCTCGCCCTCGCCCTCACCCACGCGCAAACTCTTACACTCTCACCTGATTTGATTACCCGTTTGCATCAGCTTAAGAACAAATTACCCACGTCAAAAGAAATTCGACGCTGGTGGCCATTACATGGAGCCCAATGGGCCCAGCAACTCCAGCAGGTAATGATTGCATATCGCAACATCGGTCATGATTGGCAATTCACTCAGCACCAGCAGCAACTCCAGCGTTACTACGAAGCCAACCAATTTCTGGTGAACCTGATGAAGATTGAAGGTGCAGTTAGTGAGGAGTGTCGCACTGAAATTGAGGACGGACTGCTATTGCCCTTGGCAGAACTTCAACGTCGCCAGCCTCACCTTTATGGTGAACTAGAGGCATAGCACTCTACTCGATGCTGGCTATGACACTCATATTGCTGCTGGCCACTACAGAGCAGATCTTCCCCTAGAAATCAGCATCACTATTGATGGTAGCTGCTCATAGTGGCTAGAAACTTGCGTAGCAGCGTAATCAAAGTTTGGGTTTCCGTTTGACTCAAATCGTCTAAAAGCCGATTTTCCTGCTCGAACAATATGGGCATCACCGCATCGACGCGCTCGATGCCTTGCTCTGTCAGTTGCACGATGATGCCGCGCCGATCGCTGGGATGCCGCAAACGCGTGACCAAACCTTCTTTTTCGAGGCGATCGATACGGTTGGTCATTGCTCCCGAAGACAGCATCAGCAAGCCATAGAGATCCGTCGGCTTGAGCTGATACGGTGGCCCTTGTCGTCGCAGCGTTGCCAGCATATCGAACGACCAAAGGTTTAAATCAAAGTCAGCGAGTAGCGCTTCGCGGTGCTTTTCCAGCAGGCGAGCGAGCTGCAAGATGCGCCCAACTACTGCCAGGGATGAAACATCTAGCTGGGGGGACTCATGCTGCCACTGGTCCAGAATTTTGTCGATTTGGTCTTGTTCCATGACGACAGCGCTGCTATGCGCGCTAGTTAAGTACGGCTGTGTGGGCGTGCGCCACCCGTCCACACAGCCATTTCTGTGTTTAGCGAGGTTGCCCACCGCTACAAATTATATCTCCACATCGAGATACTTGACATCAACCTTTGCATTGAGTATCTTTATATCAAGATAGATTAGTCAGTCATCCACCTCTCCTGTCTTATGCAGATTCAAAAGCTTGACCATGTTGGAATTCGGGTAATCGAGGTGGAGCAATCCATCCGCTTTTATCAAACCCTCGGATTTGATGTCATTCGAAGAGACGAGCACGAACAGGTTTTTGTCGTTAAGCATCCCAGCGGCATCGAGATCAACCTTATTGCCCGTGGCGATCGCCATCATGGCCACCAAAATATCCTGATGGATGTCGAAGAACGCTATCCCGGCTATACCCACTACGCGATCGCCGTAGCATCCGTTGAAGACGCGAAGGATTTTCTAGCATCCCGCAACATCCCCATCACCGAAGGCCCCGTCACGTTTGGCGATGGGAAAACATCGATTTTCATTCGAGATCCGGACTTGAACGTCCTCGAATTGACTGAACTTCCACATTAATTCTCTACACAACTACTCAGAGCCCAATCATGAAACACCCAACCTCTCACCTGGGAGACATTGCGTTGACAGCCCTAGCTCCCTTGTCTTGGGGAACGACGTACATTGTCGCGACAGAATTTTTGCCCCCTGGACATCCGCTACTCGTTGCGGCGTTGCGATCGCTCCCCATCGGCCTTTTGCTTACCCTTGCCCTCAGGAAATTGCCCCACGGCGTTTGGTGGTGGCGCACGATTGTCTTGGGCGCACTGAATATCGGTGTTTTCCAGGCATTGTTGTTTGTCGCTGCCTATCGTCTACCCGGTGGTGTCGCCGCCACCGCTGGCGCGATTCAGCCCTTATTGGTCGTTCTCTTTTCCTGGCTGATTTTGCAGGAAAAACCAGCTAAAGGAACAATCTCGGTTGCGATCGCCGGTTTCGTCGGCATCGCGCTGCTTGTCCTCGGCCCATCTGCTCGTCTGGATCCGTTGGGCATTCTCGCTGCCCTGGCAGGAGCTGCCGCCATGGGGCTGGGTACTGTGCTGGTCAAACGCTGGCGACCACCCGTGTCACTTCTGGCCTTTACAGCCTGGCAGCTCACCGCGGGTGGCGCGTTATTACTCCCCGTTGCCTTGGTCGTAGAAGGCCCCTTCGCCGAATTAACGCCAACGAACTTGCAAGGCTTCATCTATCTAGGCACCGTGGGAACTGGACTGGCTTACCTGCTCTGGTTTCGAGGCATTCGGCAGCTTTCTGCGACCGCCGCTTCCTACCTAGGCTTGCTCAGCCCCGTCATGGCCACCTTGCTGGGCTTTATCTGGCTCCATCAATCCTTAAGCCCCATCCAACTCTTAGGAATTGCCATTATTTTTTCCAGCGTTTTGATCGGGCAAAAAATTACCGCTTCCCGATCTACTCAACCACCAACCCTAAAGCAGGGTCGATCCATATCTTCCATCTCATCGTCGTAGATAAAGCCTCATCGCCGTAGATGAGGTGCTCAGTCAATAGTCCAACATCATCACCCTTTAGTTAAAACATCTGGAGAATCCAATGATTAATCAACAAACAGCCGCCAAAATGAGCAGCACCGAATTTGTCACCAAACTGTATCAAGCGGTTGATGCCCGCAGCATTGAAGGACTCGCACCATTCCTCGCCGATGAGGTCTACTTTCAGTTAGCCAATGCCCAACCCCTCCACGGCAAAGCGGCTGTTTTGGACGCCAACGCGGCATTTTTCAAGAGCATCGCGGCCATGTCCCATCGCATTGACAATGTGTGGAGCCAAGGGGATGACGTTATCTGCAACGGCCAAGTGAACTACACCCGTTTGGATGGTAGTCACTTCGCAGCGCCCTTCGCCACGATTCTCAAACTCCACCACGGGCAGATCACAAACTATCTGATTTACACAGATGCTTCAGAGCTGTAGGAGAGATAGCCGCAACTATCAAGGCAGTGCACTCCCCCGCTAGATTGGTCATAGGCTCAATGGGTTGTGACCAAACGAACCAGCCAACCGCATCAGGCCAATCGATCTTACGCATTTCGCTGATGGTGTGGGCGCGTCGTACCCACACCATCAACTACTTTAGTCAGGATTATGCAAGTCTTGCCTCAATCCTGGTCAATTCAGGAGAATACAAAAATCAATTCGCAAGAGGAAGAGGCAATGGCAGCACAAACCAAGTTTTGGGACAAAATTGCCGACCGCTATGCCAAACAGCCCATTGCAGATGAAGCAGCCTACCAGAAAAAACTGCAAGTTACCCGCGACTACTTTCGATCGGATATGGAGGTGTTGGAAATCGGCTGCGGCACAGGTTCAACAGCGATTCTCCATGCTCCCTATGTGAATCATATTCGGGCCATCGATTTTTCGGCGAATATGCTGGCGATCGCCCGCGATAAAGCCGCCGCCCAAAACATTAGCAACATCACGTTTGAACAAACCAGCATCGATCAGTTGCAAGTAGAAGAGCAAAGCATTGATGCCGTGTTGGGTCTCAGCATTTTGCACCTTCTGGAAGACAAGGAAGCTGCGATCGCTCAGGTCTATGCCCTGCTGAAGCCCGGCGGTATTTTTGTCACCAGCACCGCCTGCCTAGGAGATGCCATGCCTTGGTTTAAGTGGATTGTGCCTCTCGGTAGGTCTTTAGGATTTTTCCCACTGGTTACGGTCTTTACGGTAGACGACTTGGTCAAAAGCCTGTCCCAAACAGGTTTCACCATTGACCACCAATGGCAACCTGGCAAAAATAAAGCAGTCTTCATCGTGGCAAAGAAACCGCTTTAGGCATTTCTCCTCTTTCCTAGCATTTAGGGATCCTCGCAGTACAAGGATCCCTGAATGCGTAATCTGTCGTTGCATTCTAGCGATTCGATAGCAGCCGCTTCACAGTAGCCACCTTTACACTCGTTTTTTGCAGTAGCAGTACCGCGCGATTTTTGAACGGAAGGTCGCTCGATGAAGGAATAGGGTGAGTCAAGCTAGTGCCACCAGTGTTGGACATAGCCCAAAGCATTCCATATGCTTCCATAGAAAACCTCCTGATTGTGTAGGGTTTACCAGTAAATCTCTCGTCGCGAATTTACTGATACTTCCTTTCTTCAGAGTTCATCTGAACTATCCGGAGATTTTCTGAAGTATCGTGTCACTTCATCGTATTTTCATAAAGGATTTTGTCGTTTTATTGCGGCCGTCCGGATATTTGTCAAATTAGCTCAAAGACGGCAGGTCGAGGAAGCCCAGATGGTTGATGACGGTGGCCGGATCAATCCATAGATCTTCCTGGCGCGAGTCGGGGTAAAGCAGTTGGTGGAGAAATTCCCCTTCCGGGGCTTGCCCCAGGAGATAGGAGTAGCGGAGTTTCCGCCAGCTTGCGACGAGCCAGTAGCAGGGATAGACGTAGTAAGGAGCAAATAGCTCGATGACGGTGGTGCCCGGTTCGCAAAAGACCAAGTTGGTCAGCCCACTGCCATGCACGGTGAGGATGATGGCAGCTTCTGCGAAAAGCTGAGCTTGTTCCACCACGCTGAATTGCTCCAAATCCACCACCTCAAATCCCCAAGGTTCCAGCGCGGCAATCAGTTGCGCTTCATTGATCAGGCGACGGACACCTGCCTTAGAGCGGGTGACGTAGAGGCGGCGATGGAGAGAAGCGGCAATATCTTGTCGATCGGGTGGGAGGAAGATGCGGCGCAAGAAGTCGAGGCTCCACTCGGGCATCCAGGAAATGCTGGCCGGGAAGGAGGGTAACAGGAGCGATCGCGCTTCCAGGTGGGGTACATTTGCCGGAGCCAGGGTCTTTTCTAGGGGAATTCCAAGGCGTTCCAGCGTTTGTCGCTGAAAGGGGCGATCGCTATCCACCAAGAAATAATCCACCGTAGCCAGATCAACCTCCGCTTGCCGCAAAAGTTCCAGGCGCGGCAATACATCCAGCATCCAGTGGAAATAGACGGAATTCGACAAGCCGGACAAAATGGCGACCGTGCCATCGATCGATTTCGGAACAGGCAAAGCGGCTTGCTGGAGCAGCGGATGGCGGCTCACATGGGCATCGGGATGCCCCGGGCTGAGGATGGGCGAAAACGGCGACACATCTCCCAGAAGAGTATTGTCGGGGGCGATCGCTGCCACTTGCCGCGACTCCTCAATGACATAGCGCCCGCCTGAAATCGTTGCGACAAAAGACGCAGGCAGTAGCACTTCCTGGCCAAATCGAAAGCTGGGATGAATCTCGGCATCGGCGGTCAGGGGTGGCAAGAGCGGTAAGGTTGTGGCGGGATAGAGTGGCCGGAAATGGGTCGCGGCAAGTCCCTGCTGTTCCAGCCAGCCCTGGGTCGTTTCGACATAACCCGTAGGCGGCGGAACGCTCCCCATTGGCTCGGGTTCAGCCGGATTTTTAGCCGATTTTGAAACCGTTGGCGAAGGCGGATCCGATGGATGGAGGGCTTGCGCCCAGCGTTCAGCTCCACGCGCCTGCAATAACACCGCAAATGCTTCTCTAGCAAAGTCTTCTTCTGCCGCTGCGAGGGTTTTCAGAAAAGCGTGATTGGCTTCCAGCAAAGGCGTGTCTCGGTTGGCCTGGCGCAACTGTTTGACCCAAGTCGTATAGTCCTGAACAAACTGCGGCTGTAGCTCGGGGAGTTTTGCCCAAGCGTGAAAGGCATTCGGCCAATTGATTTGGAGAGCCTGCACCCACCCCCAATCACTCTGAATAGAACTGTCGTCAGGCGAGAGATTGAGTGCCGCATTTAGCGAAGCGATCGCCGCATCCAGTTGTCCCAAACGAATCTGACATTGCCCTAGGCAGTGCCACATTTCAGCTTGAGTCGGAGCTTCGGCTAACCCGCGTTGATAGCAGCTGATCGCCGCTGCCCATTCCCCCAATGCCTGATGCATCTGCCCCCAACGGCAACACAGCTCTGGCTGCTGGGGATCGATATCCAGAGATCGTTGCCAGCACTCGACGGCTTCTTCGTACCTCCCCTGTTGCGCGATCGCAGAACCCAGGTTCGCCAATGCAATGGCGGATTCTTCCAACTCCAAACTATGCCGCAATGCAGCTTCTGCTTGGGCAAAGCGACGCTGATGCAAATATTGTGCCCCGGTCGCCAGCAGTAAGGCTTGCAGGTGCTCTAGGTGGATGGGGAGATCATCCGCTGGGATTTGCGCGATCGCCCCAAACCAAATCTCTTGCGCCTTGGCCTCATCCCCTTGCAACAAATGAGCTAATCCCAAACGCCAGAGAATTTCCGGTTCCGCAGGGCATTGCGCAGCAATCTCTTGATAGTGGGCGATCGCCGCCGTTACGTCTCCTTGGGCGATCGCCTGCTCCGCGCCCGTCAGCACTGATTCTAGTTCTTGCGTCATCGTGCCAACCTCACTGCCATGCTGCGGCAATCACCGACTTCATCCTGCTTGGAACCCAGCTTACCCAGATTGGAACAACCTGTTCGCAGAAACGATACGCTCAGAGAGAATAACTTGAGGAAACGACAACAGAGCCAAGCCAGCATCAAGCCTTGGCCATCCAGCAAAGCTGTGATCGCCCCAATCAAAAAAGGACTGTGAACATCTTTCAGCCCAATCCTTAACTGGTTGATGCGCTTAATGAATCAAAGCTCACCGCTCAATCTTGATGCTTTTCTGCAACAGCACGGCTGCACATCCAATTATCGGGTAAAGCCGGATAACCCATGCGCAGGGCTTCTGGGCAGATAGTGTAGATCGTGAGCTGGCAATCAATCAGCTGTAGCCCCGACCTCTCAGTTTGCTTCAGCCCCTGCTTTAAAACTGAGTCATTATCAAATTCAACGGTGTTATTACACTGCACACAAACCATGTGGTGATGATGGTGAGGCGACGCCGTATTGAGTTCGTAGTGCTTGTGACCTTCCGCCAGTTCGAGCTCTCGCAAGATCCCCATCCGCGACATCATCTTAACGGTACGATAGATGGTCGAGAGGCTGATTCCCGCCTTTTTCTCGGATAAGCGACTATGTAGGTCTTCAGCGCTGAGGTGCTCGCCTCGGGGTAGCGTTTGAAATACTTGCAAAATGGTTTCTCGCTGCGGCGTCCAACGCCACCCTTTTGCGTTTAGTTCTGCTTTGAAGGAGTTACTAGTAATAGCCATAACCGTCCGCCACCTCAAGATCATGGCGTTGAAATCTATGCCCCTATCTTAAGTGAATCTTAAGTCATTCGCAACAAGAATAAGCTATTGCAATTATTTCTCACTTTATGGGATCAGATTCCTCGCGCTATCCCACAGCTTAAAACGCTTGCACAGAAAAGCCTAGCGCAATTCTACACATGCATGAGACAAGCAAGACTCTTAGATTTCTGGCAAGAGCTACGAGAGATCTCTCTATATAAAGCATAGAGTATAATGAGGGGTTGATTTGAGAGATTCTATCAGAGGAACCCAGTCCCTCTGCCCTGGGCTCAATGTTATGCCAATTCGCTAAGAACCCACTACAGATTATTTTTTGAAAGTCGCGCACTGCGCGGCTTTCAAAAAATAATCTGGTTTTGGTTTTCGTAGAATTGGTATTACAGCCGCCGCGATAGGAAACGGATTCCTGGGGGAGAAGGATTGCCACATTACATGAGTCACATCGGGGTGACAGAAGCCAAGGATGATTTTCGGGGTTGCAGAATCCGGGTATGATTTTTTTCGTGAAGCGGGGGTTTTAAGGGGGGGGTCGTCAAAAATAATACCCGCCGGCCGCAATAACAGTAATTGTCAGATTTTGGGGCTAAAGAGGGGTGTTTTGGT
>JBCBSJ010000035.1:0-31788 GCA_039819245.1 Cyanobacteria bacterium J06638_20 | reverse complement strand
CCCCCCCCCCCCGCTCTCCCTTTCTTTAACTCGGTTTCAACACCAAAAAACCCAAATTTTTTTTTGGGCGCGCCTTGCCGCGGCCCCCACAAAACATATTTGGGTTCTTTAAGCAGATTTGATATGACTGGGTAGGTCTCACTTGAGACGATCTACCTCATCAACAGCCTCTAGAGCCAAACTCACCTGACCGAAGCGTGAACTCAGAGAACCCACAGGATGTCTTGATGTTGTAGGCCTTGCGCCCTCAACATCAAGACATCCAGAAAGACTTGCGCGTGGTTAGCGTCAGCCCTATTCAGGTTGGGCAATAGCTTTAGAAGCGATCGCCGAAGGTAAAGATGAAATCCACATCACCATCATCAGAAATACCCAGCTCAATCCGGTTATAGAGGCTGCCCAGAATGGTGTGTAACCCTACACCAAAGCCAAAGCCATCTCCAGGCTTGTCGCGCGCTTCGGCGGGTTCCCCAATCACCTCGTCAGCGGTGCCAAAATCCGTGGCAAATTCCGTAAAGAGAGCACCCCGCATGAAAACAGGACGGTTGCGGAATTGAAACTGGGCCACCGGAAAGCGGTACTCTGCTGTCGCTTGGAGGAAACTGGAGGCCGTACTGATTTCACCACTAGAATAGCCTCGAACTGAACTGCGTCCACCAATATTGAAGCCCTCGTAGGACGGCACATCCCCTAGCCCAAGGCCACCTTGCACATTCAGGATCAGTACACGCGGTCCCTCATCGAAGCGGAACAGCGGTAAAGGCAGGTATTCAGTGTAGTTGCCAACGATTTGAGTGTAGGCATTGGCCTCGTCTCCCAAATTGAAACCCTGGTTAACCCCAAAGCGTAGGATATTGCCATCCACTGTCAACGCTGGAGTCGGGCGCACCCGATTGTCGCGAACGGCAAGGAAATTGAACGTCAGCAAGTCATCAATACCGTCGGAGTCAACGGTCAGCGCATTGCCTTCCTCATCCTCGGCAAACACATCACTGGTGAACATGTCGTCGCGCACCGACACCCGCTGATAGGTCAGACCAATCGCCGACTCAAAGTCATCGGCAAAGGGTAAGTAATATTCCACACCCGCTCCCAGGCGATGAATCCAGGGCGTTTCACCGTTGGGCAAATCCACCTCATCGTCCCCAAATCGATACGCACCCAGGAACGATCGCTGGTTGAAGATATTCGCACCAAACCCAGAGCGCGGATTCTCAGAGGCACTGATGAAGCCGAGATCAAATGCAAGAATGCTCTCGCCCCCTTCCACCACTAGGCCAAGATGGGAGTTTTCGCCCAGGGGAACGACAACGCTGCCAAGGAGCGCCAGTCCAGTGGATTTGATGGATGTCGTCACAGCACGCCGACGCGAGGCACCTTGGAGCGCCGTTGGCTCCGTCAGCCAATTGAACAGCGAGAAGGTAATTGAGTCGATGCCCTCTCTGGGATCTTGCATCACCGTGGGTGGTTGAACGTTGGCGGGTGCCGCAGGTTCAGCCTGGGCGAGTTCGGGCACCGTTGCCGCGATCGCCAACCCAATTTCACTCCCCTCTTCCTCGTAGCTCAAATCCATTGCAGAGGTAGAGGTAGGCGTGGTTAAAAATTCCGCTAGCGTTGTTGCTTCCGCAACAGGCGAAACTTGGGCAACCACAGACGAAGCCGAGTCAGTGGGTTCATCCGCTGGTTGATTGGCCAGGTCAATGGCTGCATCCAGCTTACTCGCAACGATAGTTCTCTGAGACTCGGAATTCGTTTGAGGCTGGGAATCCGCTTCAGCTGTCGCCGGGGTGCTCGCCATTGTCGCGACGGTGACAATACGCGGCGATATCATTTGCGAAAACGGCTTCGCTGCTTCGCCGGTGGGAGCAGCGATCGCGCTGGACACGCTTACCCCCGTTGCTCCAGTGGCTAGCAGCATCAAAAACACAAGGCGCGATGCAAGACTTCTCTGATTCATATTTTCTACTCTCTCACACAGGTGATCACTCCACGTTTTAACCAGATCTCAGTGACGGAACTCATTGACACGTCACGCAAGCCAAGCTGATTCAACAGGAAGGGGAAGCTTAATTCAAAAACTCTCTAGGGACAGTTAAAAGCGCCTATTCTCGGACTGCAAAGTCCACCCAAATCTAGTCGATAGGGCTCTGCATGTCACGCTAATTAGGAAAGTCTTAATCTAAGAGCTGTCATCAATTAGATTGTCCATTGTCTTCAGAACAAAGGTGACAGCCTATAGATAGCTTAGTTGGGTTGGGCACGGCAAAGCTCAGTCACCAAGCTCTCTGCGTTTAATTGATAACGCGCCTTAAGGCTGCGACAGATCGATCGCCCCAGCCTGACAATCTCGCAGCCATAGTTCAATTCCCTGGGCAACCACACCATAGGTGCTGTCCCGGGGTTCCGACAGCAAGGCACCACTGGGATACTCATCCAGAATGGTCTGCATCAGAACAATCTGCCAGCCCACCGTATCAGTGAGGGTGAGAAACAGCTGATGATGCGCCTGAATTTGGGTGAAGCCGCTAATCCCATACTGCCGTTCCAGCGTGGTGAAGAACACCTGCTGGACGGTGGATTCTGGTTCGATGGGATTCAGCGGTGGGGGATTGCCAGGATCGAAGGGCGCCATGTCAATATCGGGCAGACTACTGAGCAGGATGTAGCCAGAGATATCAGCGGAGCGATCGCGCACCCGTGCCCGTTGAATGACTCGATTCGAATAGCTGGGCAAATCCCTCAATAACAGTGGCATCAACGCGTCTAGGTCGATCGGGCAACGTCCTGTCTGGCGCAGATCTCCGGCTTCAGTTCCAGTCGCTGGATCACTATCTGGCTGCGCCCAAGCGGCTCCATGACTCAATAAAAGTCCAACAACCAAGCCCAAAATCAGCCCTTCTTTCATCGCGCCCCTTTATCCAGTTCGTCACAAATTCTAGCGAATGCGGCGGCAGGATCGGGCTGTGCTGTAATTGGGCGACCGATGACCAAAAAGCTGGCGCCTGCCTGGAAGGCGGCTGACGGCGTGAGCGATCGCCGCTGATCACCAGCTTGCGCCCACTCCGGACGCACCCCCGGACACACCCGCAAGAAATCGTCACCACAGACATCTCGAATTTCCTGGGCTTCTTTGGGGGAACAAACCACCCCACTCAGACCGCTCTCTTTTGCCAGCAGAGCCATTCGGAGAGCGTAGTCGGGCAACTCCAACGGCACCCTCAGGTCAAACGCTAGGGCGCGCGTGTCAATGCTGGTTAGCAATGTCACAGCAATTAGCTGTGGCGGTTGACAACCCGCTGCTATGGCTCCCTGGTGCGCCGCTTCCATCGAGGACAGGAGCGCATCTCGGCCTGCCGTCGCGTGCAGCGTCAGCAGATCAACTCCATACCGTCCCGCTGCCCGACAAGCTCCCGCCATCGTGTTGGGAATATCGTGAAACTTCAAATCCAAGAAAATGCGTTTGCCTCGCTGTTTGAGCAGGGTCAGAATCTCTGCACCCGTGCTGACAAACAGCTCCAGTCCCACTTTCCAAAATGTCACATCGGGAAGGCGATCGAGCAAGGCGATCGCCTCCTCCACCGTTGGCACATCCAGTGGCACAATGATGCGCTCTTTTAGGGAACTCGAGAGAAAGGGATCCGCGGGCATTGGTAATTTTGGATTTTAAGATGTTAGATTTTTTCGTGAGCTCAGTCGAACGATTTGAAGCCGGTTGCTTTGATAGGCGACGACGCTGGACGTGCCGTAGGTTGATTGCATTAGGCAGAGAGGATTGCATCATCCAAGGAGAAATCTATCTCCTGGCGATCGCGCCCACTTGCGAGATAGTCATGCTGGAACGAATCCTTGAGTCCAGAAATGAGATCAAATTTAGGCGCCCAATCCAGCTCGGTTTTTGCTTTATGGATATCAGCGAAGAAGTGCTGTACCCGCATGGGAAAGGCTTTGCGCTTACCAAAATCAAACGCCTTGGGATCGTAATAGACCAGATCTAGCGCTTTCGGATCTTTACCCACCGCTACGGCACAGGCACGAGCCAAGCCGGTGAAGGTGACGTAGCGATCGCCCGCCACGTTATAGATCTGCCCGATGGCCTTTTCATTCCCCAACACTGCCGCCATTGCATCCGCTAGATCAGCACAATGTCCCAGTTGGGTGATCGCCATGCCATTGCCGGGAATGGGAATGGGGCGATCGCGCGCAATCCGGTCAAAAAACCAGGCTTCCAAATCGTTGTAATTCTGTGGCCCATAAATATAGACAGGCCGGACGGAGGTGAAGGGCACACCCTGCTCTGCCAGATAACTCTCCGTCTCAAACTTGCCTCGGTGGCGACTCTTAGGATCTACTGGATCGCCCTCCACATGGGGCATCTCATCGGATTTTATATACACTCCAGCAGAACTGACATATATAAAATGTTGGACGTTGTCCTTGAATAGCTCAACCAAGGGTTGGGTATCGCTCAGTTCTCGCCCATTGTTGTCGAAAATGGCATCAAAGGATTCGGCTGCCAGCTTTGCTTTCAAGCCCTCAGCATCCTTGCGATCGCCCGCAATTTGCTGGACACCTTCCACCGGAACTGGATGGTTGCCTCGGTTAAAGAGCACCACCTCATGCCCCTGTTTGACCAAGCGCTTTGTCAAATACACCCCAATAAACCGGGTTCCCCCCATCATCAGAATGCGCATAATTTCCCCCTAACCGCTGTTACTTCGTCCACCGAGTGCAGATAACTTCTCATAGTGTGACGGAGAGCGGGTTCCCTCACAAGCGCTTTGGGATTTTGGATTTTGGATCTTGGATTTTAGATTGCTACCGGAAATCCTGGCCCCTAAACAGATTGGGAAAACGGAGTCAAGATGATCGGTGGATTAAGCGACTGACGAGAGAACTATCACTCCGCTCATTAGGTTCGTCAGCTAATCCTCAGTTACCGACAGAGAAGGTGCCAAGGATCTGGCTACAGCGATCGCGGTGGGTCTCGAATGTCGATTCCATCGTGCGGCAGGTCAGAACATAACCCGTACCATTCCACACCGTAAAGCGCTGCAAGACTCGAGTTGCAATCTGCGTTGGAACGCTGGACTCTACTTCCGCCCCGGACAAAGACCCTACCATTGCGTCTGTTCGGCTATGGATCTCGAAACCAAAAGTCTGCATGTTATCCAGATTGAGCTGGATATAAGTGTTTATGTCTCCCGGATAGGGCTCCATCACCATGTTGACGAATAGCTCCCCATCAGGCGATTCATGCTGCGACACCAGTGTGACATTGCCTACCCCTGGCTGTGGGTATTGCGTTGGCAGCCAATCTTGTGGAATAGCATAGGCCCAGCTGTCGCCCTCAACGGACTGAAACCCTTGAGGAACAGCCTGAGCAAATGCCGGAATCGGAGTAGCAAGGATGAGACCTGCACTAGAGACAGCGATCGCCGCTGCCATCGAGAAAACTTGATTCATGGTGAAACGGTGAGTGAATCGTCTCCACCAGTATGCCCAATAGATTGGCGTTCACACAGCGCCCACGAAGGAGAATCGCCCACGCCTCCCAACAATCAACCGCCAAGATTGCAACCTTAAACTGTTAACAGATCTAAATATAAGCAGGGACAATTGCTCGTATTAATGTGTATTATTATCTCGGAATGTAAACCTAAAGGTGTGTAGTGACTTGCATGAGGGTTTAACAATGGATCGAGCGCTCCAGAACGGCTTAGCCACTGAGGCGATCGCCATAACCTTTGCAAGACAACCGCTCCAATCATTATTCGTGAAATAATTCATAGATCTAAATCTATGAATTATTCGAAAAACCCAGATATATAGTGATGAATAAATGAAAGACCAGGAGAAATACCGATGAAGAATCGGGATTGATCGCGAAATATGTGTTCATCTAACTTAACGATTCGGGTAAGATTGAGTAGGTAGAAATTCTCATTGGTTAAATCTTGCTTGGTCTGACGAGAGACCGTTAATGCAAATTTCATTGCATTGCCGTTTCCAAGATAATTGAGTGGTTCATATCTTCTGAATGCTACGCAATCATCATTTTGATGACATCTCTGAGCCTCTCCTCTTTGTTTTCGGTGCGCCTCTTCACAGACTAAGTCGGGTTCTCACCAGAGCTTCTGGTTGATTAACCCACTGTCCCTTCAACACATAAAGTCTTTGGGTAGGCTCCCATGATGAGTACACAATTTCCTTGGCTAACCGTTCTTATCCTGCTGCCCCTTGTTGCAGCACTCCCGATTCCGCTCCTGCCGGACAAATATGGCCGCACCGTTCGGTGGTACACCTTGAGCGCAGGGCTGATCGAGTTTTCGCTCATGCTCTATGCCTTCTGGCAAAACTATGACCTCAGCACACCGGGTTTCCAGATGGTCGAAAGCTATCCCTGGATTCCTCAAATTGGCTTGAACTGGTCGCTAGCTGTCGATGGTTTGTCGATGCCGCTGGTTATCCTCTCCGGTCTCGTCACTACCCTGGCATTGCTGGCATCCTGGCAGATTAAAGACAAGCCTCGCCTCTTCTACTGCCTGATGTTGGTGATGTACAGTGCCCAGATTGGCGTGTTTGCCGCTCAGGATATGCTCCTCTTCTTCCTGATGTGGGAACTCGAGCTGGTACCTGTCTACTTGTTGATTGCGAATTGGGGTGGGCAAAATCGCCTCTATGCCGCAACCAAGTTCATCCTTTACACGGCTGCTGGCTCTATCTTCATTCTTGTTGCGGCCTTTGCAATGGCCTTCTATGGCGGTGACTTCACCTTCGACATGCACGCGCTGGGCGAAAAGTCCTACTCCGTTGCCTTTGAGCTGGTGATGTACGGCGCATTTTTGCTGGCCTTTGGCGTCAAGCTTCCCATCTTCCCGCTGCACACTTGGTTGCCCGATGCCCACAGCCAAGCGCCTGCTCCTGTATCGATGATTCTGGCTGGCGTTCTGCTGAAGATGGCAGGCTACGGTTTGCTGCGGATGAACATGGAAATGCTCTCCGATGCGCACCCTTATTTCGCTCCGGTATTGGCCATTCTCGGTGTGGTCAACATCGTCTACGCCTCCCTCACGGCCTTTGCCCAAGACAACCTGAAGCGCCGGATGGCATATTCTTCCATCGCGCACATGGGCTTCGTTTTGATTGGGATTGCCTCCTTCACCACCCTCGGGGTTAGCGGCGCGTTGCTGCAGATGATTTCCCACGGGTTGATTGCAGCAGCTCTCTTCTTCCTCTCCGGTGTGGTTTACGAGCGTACCCACACGCTCTCAATGGAAAAGTTGGGTGGCATGGCCAAACAAATGCCAACAATCTTCGCGCTGTTCACAGCTGGATCGATGGCGTCCCTCGCACTCCCTGGAATGAGTGGCTTCGTGGGTGAGCTATCTATCTTCTTGGGCTTTACAAGCAGCGATGCTTACAGCGCAACGTTTAAGGCTGTCGTTGTGGTTCTGGCCGCTGTCGGCGTGATTCTCTCCCCCATCTACTTGCTCTCGATGCTTCGTCAAGTGTTCTACGGCACTCAGTCTGAAGGTCTTCAGATTCCTGGCTTGACCGATGCAAAGCCCCGTGAAGCGTTCATTGCACTCTGCCTACTGGTTCCTATCATCGGTATTGGGCTGTATCCCAAGCTGGCGACGGAAACCTATGATGCAACGACGGTTGCATTGACAACACAAGCACGGGATGGGCTTTCTACCATCGCTCGTCAGCCCATGCTTGATATTGAGCTGCCATTCATAGCTCCAACTGTTCTAGGCACCGAAGCGCAAGCACACCTCGTCGAATAGAGACTCTTCTAAGGAGCTTCCACGTCTTCTATGTGATTCTCAAGCGTCCCAAATGGGGCGCTTTTTTTCTGATTTTTCGGAGTGCTGTCCAGCGAATGGGCACATCCTCTTGCCAGTCAGGAATTCAGCATCCAAAATTGTAGAAATTTCCTGTGTACCAGCAAAATACGCATTGCCCTTGCATCTACCATGCCTGAGTTTTATCCGCCTCGACAGAATGCGCTGATGGTGCGATCGCTCCAGTTCATCGCGCCGCTAGTCGGACGCTGGCGCTATCGGCTGCGGTTGCGCTTAACCCCCGACTCCCTCGAACGGTTTCAAGCGATCGCCCCCCACCGCATTCTGCTCTTGCCCAACCACCCAACTAATGTGGATTGGCTGGCTCTATTTCTCATGTCTGGGCAGGTCCGGGAGCCATTTCACTACCTGGCCGCATTGGAACGATTTCAGGGTCGCGATCGCTGGTGGATGCAGCGGGTCGGAGCCTATTCGGTGCGGCGGGGCATGGGCGATCGCGCCAGTCTGGCACAAACCTTGGAACTCCTTAACCAGCGAAAAGGACGCCTGGTCATCTTCCCCGAAGGAGGCTATTCCTTCCAAAACGACACGGTAATGCCGTTTCGGCCAGGAGCCATGCAATTGGCACTGCGAGCGATGCAGCGGCAAGCACGGGAGGGGGCGATCGCCACACCCCTCTATGCAGTTCCCGTGAGCCTGAAGTATTCCTACCTGGGCAACATGACCCCAGTGATCGACCAAACCCTGCGTCGCCTGGAACGGGTTCTGAATTTGCCACGGCGCAAGGAAGATTTTTACGATCGCCTGATCCAGGTAGCCGATCGTGCCATGCTCAGCTTCGAGCAAGACTATGGGTTGCTGGATAAAACCTCTTTTCTACCCTGGAACGATCGCATTCAGCAGATTAAAGACCATGTGCTGCAGAGTTGTGAGCAGACCCTTTCCATCTCGGCCTCACCAACGGAACCATTGCGGGAGCGGGTCTATCGCATCCAGCAAAAGCTCGCGACCAACGCGACCGTCTCTAGCCTCACCGATAGCTGGAACAACGATGCCATCCAAACCGCCACAGCCCGTCTTTTAAACTTTGATGCAATTTATCATGGCTATGTTGCCTCAGACCCAACCCCAGAGCGATTTCTGGATACCCTAACCCGCCTAGAGCGAGCACTGTTTGGGGTGGATCAGCCGTTAACCAAGGGCGATCGCGCGGTTTGGCTCCACATTGGGGAACCCCTGAATCTGCAGGACTGGATCGAGGCCTATCAAACAGAGCGCGATCGCACCACCAAGCATCTGACGGATCTCATGCGTCAGCGGGTACAGAACGGGCTGGATGCTATCAACCGCAAACTTGGCTTTCAGGCACGGCTTGCCGCTCCCCAAAAGATTCCCCGCTAGCCGCCACTCTTCTTCGCTGGGTAGCCCATCTGCTTCAGCAAGGTAACCAACTTTTCGGCATGGTCACCTTGGATTTCCAGCGTATCGTCTTTCACTGTCCCTCCCGTTCCACACTGGTTTTTGAGCTGCTTGAGCAAGTCCTTCAAGGTCTCAGGGCGCAACTGGAAGCCGCTGATGACTGTCACGGTCTTGCCCCCCTTCCCTTTACGCGTGGGCTGCACCCGTAGCGATTGCTGATTGGGTGGAAGATCGGGCTTTCCCCGCTCCATCGCCGCACCGTTGCCAAACTCGCGCCAGACAACCCGCTCCGCCCTGCTCTGCTTCTGCTTCCGCTTATCTGCCACAACCAACCCGCCCAAAATTCAACTGCCACCGCTCATTCTAAACCTCACCCAAGTTCGGAAACCGAGGCAATTTCCCACAAACCACCCACCGCTACCTCTACAGCACGCGGAGGGTGCTGGGAATTTCTCTGACAGCATCAAAGTGGCGCATTTCGTCGAGTGCCCGACGGAAATTCCCTTCGCGGACATCGTGGGTAACGACCACAATTTCGGCAAAATCTTGATGGGAATCGATCTGCACAATCGACTCCAAACTAACGTCATGATTACCAAAGCAAGTGCCAATCTTGCCAATTACTCCTGGCTGGTCTTTGGAAAGCAGGCGAGCATAAAAGCGCGTTACCAGATCGTCCATCGGTGTGATAGCGCAGTAGTGTTCGTGGATGCAAGCCATGAGGGGATTGAGCGTCGTAGGGGAAGATGCAGCTGGCTTAAGGGCGGCAGCGATCGTCTGGATATCAGAGACAACTGCACTAGCGGTGGGTCCCATACCCGCACCTGGGCCAAAGAACATGACCTGCCCAATCGGATCCCCTTCAATCAGCACCGCATTGAAGACATCATTGACACTGGCAAGGGGATGGTCTTTGGATAACAGCGTTGGGTGGACACGCACCTGGAGGCGATCGGTAGTACCAGGCGCTGCATCATCGGGGATGTCTCGCTGCGCCGTTGCCAGAAGCTTAATGACAAAGCCCAAGTCTTCCGCATAGGCGATGTCGGAGGCAGTGACATTGCGAATTCCTTCGCAGTAAACATCCGGCAAATTGACTCGTCCCCCAAAGGCCAGGGCCGCAAGAATCGCAATTTTGTCCGCGGCATCCAGCCCATCCACATCCGCCGTCGGATCGGCTTCGGCGTAGCCAAGCGCCTGAGCATCAGCAAGTACCTCCTCGAAATCAGCGCCCTCTCGCTGCATCCGGGTCAAGATGTAGTTCGTCGTCCCGTTGATGATGCCCGTCACGCGATGCAGGCGGTTGACACTGAGCGCTTGACGCAAGGGTTGGATGACAGGAATACCTCCGGCAACCGCCGCCTCGATCATGACGTAGACCCCGGCAGCATTAGCTGCATCAAAGATTTCATCGCTATAGCGAGCAATGACGGCTTTATTGGCAGTAACGACATGCTTTTTGTGGGCGATCGCCTTCAAAATCAATGATCGCGCCGGTTCCAACCCTCCAATTAATTCCACCACCACATCCACTTCGGGGTCGGTAACGATGGACTCCAGGTCGGTCGTCAGTAGATCAGGTGAAATTTCTACGGAACGGGGCTTGTCGAGCGATCGCACGCCTACTCGATGCAGGACGATGTCATGCAGTAACGGATGGCGCAACGTCGGAGTCTGCAAAATTTGCACGGTGCCCGACCCGACCGTCCCAAAGCCCAGAAGTCCGATTTTGAATGCCACGATGATATCTACCTCTTCCCATCTATAGCGCTGTGCGCGTTCTTTAAGTATGCGTTTCTATGCTTGGTGCGGTTGCAAACCGCTATATCTGCTAGAGTCCGCCCAGAGTTTATGCCTGAGGTTTCTCGCTGTGCCTTCAATTGTAAGGAAGTTACGTGACAGAGCCTAACGATTTCCTGCGATCGCTGCCAATCCTCTCGTCGACAGGTTACATTTGTAGTATCAGGCGGTTAAATACCCAGCGCTATTTTCTCAGAATCATGTTTTTCCCTGTAGCACTCTAATCATGCGACAGAACGATTCTGCGAGGATGAGCTTTGCGTTGATGAACCCTCCCTGTTTGCGTCCTTAGCACATCTCCATTGCGTGCAACAGGCATCCAACGTTTCCCCAGGATCTACCCAGAATCTAGTGCTGGCTCAACGCGATACCGCGTTCACAGCTAGCGCGTGAATTTTCTCTTCAAACACTCGTATCGGTTGACCTCCCAAGAAGAGGAGGTTGAAATGGCTAAATCATTAATTTCTCGGGATCTATTACAGCACTGGCTGAATGAACATGTCCGGCAGGCTCAAGAACGGGGCATTGAGTTAGGTAGGCGCCAGGGATTGAAAGACGGACGACAGGCGGGAGCTGCAGTTGTGCTCCAGATTTTGCTGGAGCACCGACTCGGAACTCTGGACGATGACTTGCGCCAGTGGATCGCAGATCTCTCGTTTTCACAACTCTGTTCTCTTGCCGCGCAGCTCCCTCAGCTAAACACCCCAGCCGAACTCCATACCTGGCTGGAACAAGCGTAGGAATCCATAGGATCATTGCATCAGCTTAGCCGCCCATCCTTTACACTTGGGAATTGCGCATTTTTTCGATACTGGTGTCTTTGCTATGGCTACTCCTGATCCGTCGATTCCGATCGCCCTCACCATCGCTGGCTCCGATAGCGGAGGCGGGGCGGGCATCCAGGCCGATCTGCGCACCTTTGCCTTTCATCAAGTCCACGGAACCAGTGCCATTACCTGCCTGACCGCGCAGAACACGCAAGGGGTAACGCGGGTGGATGCGTTGCCATCCGAGGCAGTCACGGCACAGATTATGGCTGTCGCCGATGATATTGGCGTGGATGCGGTGAAGACGGGGATGCTGCTCAATGCCGACATTATTGGGGCAGTGGCCGAGCAAGCAGCCGCCTTATCCTTACCCAATTTGGTGGTTGACCCGGTGATGGTCTCGCGTACAGGGGCGCAACTGATTGCCGACGACGCGATCGCCATCTTGCGCGATCGCCTCCTGCCCCTCGCCAACCTGCTCACCCCAAACCGCTACGAAGCGCAACTGCTCAGCGGATTGGAGATTCACACCCTGGACGACATGAAAGCGGCTGCCGAACGCATTTTGCCCCAGGGTAGCCGAGCGGTACTGGTAAAAGGGGGCAGCATGACAGGAGATGCGCGAGGGGTGGATGTGTTTTTCGATGGCGATCGCCTGGACGTCATCAAAACAGAAACGGTGGATACGCCAGATACCCACGGAACGGGGTGTACTCTTTCAGCGGCGATCGCGGCCAACCTCGCCCTTGGGCATGACCTACTCACCGCTGTCCGTCAGGGGAAAACCTATGTCACCTATGCGTTGCACCATTCCCTACGGATTGGGAAGGGGCAAGGTCCGGTCGGACACTTCTTCCCGCTGCTGCAACAAGGGTAGTTAACGTCAATTTGGGATATGGCCTTATGCATTGAGATTAGGACAAATCATTTTTTGGAAGCCCCGCACCGCGGGGCTTCCAAAAAATGATTGGGGTTTACCTCAACGCGTAGCGCCATAACGTCCTGGCGACTCAAGTCGCGGCTATCAGAACAAAGTCCGCTGTCGCGGACTAGAAGGATTTGTGATTTGAGAATCCACGATAGCTCACGATACAGGCTCCGGTGACGCTCAAGGGCATAGCGCGATGTCACTTCAGCTTGGTACGAACCTGGAAACCCGGGGATTCATAATCCTCCGGGAGATACTCGGGGGGGATGGTGGAGTGGTTGCCATCCCGCAGGGCAGAGAAGGTGGGTGAGAGGATTTCGATATCTGCCGCGTTGCAGAAGTCCTGAATATTCTGGTGTAACTGGTCATAAATGGCCGGAATCTTCTCAGGGGTGCGGGTAGACGCATTGAGTTCGTAGCTGACGTTGAAGTCGTTGAGGCTGGTTTGCAGCACAAACGGAGACGGCTCCTGGAGGATATGGTTCGTGGCGATCGCCGCCTCGATCAACACCTGATGCACCTTGCGCCAGGGCACATCGTAGCCCAGGGTAATCGTCGTGTGGAGCACCAACCCCCGTTCGGTTTCTCGGGCGATGACGCTGAGGTTGGTGACCTCGTTGTTGAGCAAGCTGGAGTTGGGAATGGTGGTGACTTCTTGCTTGAAGGTGCGCACGCGGGTGACAAACAGGGATTTTTCATCCACAATCCCCAGGATGTCGTTGACGCGGACAACATCTCCAAGGCGAAAGGCACGGGTGTAGATGAGAATGAGACCCGCGATCGCATTGGCCACCGCCGTCGAAGAACCCAGAGTGAAGAGTGCCCCCACAAAAATTGAGATTCCTTGGAAGCTGGGCGACCCAAACCCTGGTACATAGGGGCCTGCGATGACCAACGCAAAGGCAATGATAATGAAGGTTGCTAGGCGAATCGTTGGATCGACCCATTCGTCATAAAACCAGGGACAGCTCTCGTCACGCCCCAGTTCACGGATGATCAGCTTCGCCAGCCCCAACACCGAGGACGTGATATAGCCGATAACAAACAGGATGACGAGATTGGGCAAATATTCAGCAAAGTTGGCGGCGATGCCCTGTAATGTGCCCAGCACTTCCGAAAACAACCGACCACCCACCACACGGGTGAAGGGAAACTGGCTCAGCACAAAGGGCAAATATAAGTAGAACGCAAACAGGGTCAAAACCAGTTGCAGCAACCGCACCAAGCTCCGCAACAGATAGCCCGTCGCGGTCGAACTCAACACTTGCATTCGGGGCAACCGCAGTCCCAAAAACTCGCGCTGGCTGATGGCAATAATCCAGTTAATCAGTCGAGTGATCGCCCGCTGCACCACCCGCAAAAACACAATCAGCGCCAGGGTGCTGAGAATGGCATACACCACCCCCAAAACCAAGCGGCGCGTACTCCGAGCCGTACGGTAGTCTATCATTGCTGTTCGGATGCTATCGGCAGCAAGCTGAGCGCCCTCTTCAAAGGTTTGCTCGGGCGCTCCGGTATCTTCTGGCCGCACAGTGAACATCACCCTATCGCCCGCACGGACGATCGCATCCTGCTCCCGGTTCTCGACCTGCACATCCTTGGGGGCAATGTCCGGATCATCGGCAATCTCGTGCAACCGCTCCGTAATAATGACCGCCCGTTCCTGCGCCGACACTACCCCAGGAATCCCTTCCCGCACATAGAACAAGGTTTCGCCATCTAGCTCCACGGCAAAGCCATCGACCAAGTTGCCCTCGGGCACTGGCTCCCCATCCTCCGCCTGCCCATACGCCGGAGCCAACCACAAGGCACCCAACAACCCCAGCAGGACAAACAGCCACCGGAGCGATCGCCCCCAAGCTTTCCACCAACGCTTCATCGTCATCACGCCAGCCCGCCATTGCGCCACGGCAAAATAAAATATAGATCAGTCTACATTCCATTCCAGAGTTTGCAGAAGCACACAATAGAAATTGTTCGAGAGCGGTGTTTCGCTAAGCCGCTCCCCTTCTCACTTGCCAGACAAGTTAGGATTTATTCAGAACGAGGCATTGAGCAATGCAAAACTATTCCCTAGACAACATCGGCCAAGTTCCTGAAGATGTATTGGAGCAAGCCAAACACCGACCTGTTGTCCTAATGGAGAACGCACACCCTAGCTATGTGCTGATGTCGGCTGAAGCCTATCGCTCACTGCTCCGACGTTTGGAAGAAGCGGAGAATCAAGTGTGGGGTGAGTTAGCAGAGAAAGCCGTTGACTCCGCTTCGATGGTTGGCTCGGATAGGTTTGTTGCCGAACTTAAACAACTAGCTGCCTTAGAAGAAGCGTAATTGCATTCCCTTCTAGTTATTGGCATCAGGAATGCAGTTGTTCGATCTGAGGCCCTGCATGACATAAAGATTAAACGCCAGCACAAAAAAGAACCAGATCCCCAGTCCAATTTGGTTTGATGTAATAACACAGGATGCCAGAACGACCTCCAGCAATGCCGCAATGTCAAACGCAATCATGACCCACAATAGTTCTGCGAATTGCAGGCAAATGGATGGATTGCAGCGCCTTCGCCATTGCCAAAATGCCCATGCAGCAAAGACCAGCAACAGTGCTCCAGCAATCATCCACACACAAGCAGGGCAGAAAAATGTATAAAACAGACACACTCCTATCAGAAAGCTGACCTGCCAAGCCATTTTCCACCAGAAGCAACGTCCCAAATCACAGTTGAAAAACAACATTAGGCCGAGGATTAGCAGCACAATTAGAAAGCCAACAATAGCCAGTCCTCCGCCCACAATCAGCGCATATTGAACCGGAATGAGGGGAGAGGCGGCCATAGGACATAGCAAAAGTCCAAGACCAACTCCTAATATTCCTACACCAATCAACAGAAGAACGGCAAAGACTTGACAGAATGGAATGATGACGGGAGTAGGATCCCTGTCGTCCTCACTATCTGGGGGAGGCGGTGGTGGACATGGCACCAACGCAGCCGAGGCAATATCACGACATCCATTTTGGCTTGCCTCAACAACAACGCTCATGGGTTCATCGGAGCCTAACGTGACCTGTAGGTTCCCCCCCATTGCTATCTCTTGTAGGTTGTCGTCAATCCACCATGTAAAAGTAGTACCTACATCCTCATCAGGCACAATGGCTTGCACAGTGTAGACGCCTGGTGTCAGACAGCTATCACTCGTGACATCTGAGAGATTGGAATCTACCACTTGCAATTGGACATCAAATCGACTGCAATCTGGACAACCGCGGATCATAACCTCGTCGATAGCAATGCAGTTGCCTTGCTTAGCAAAGGCTGCGACCGTTTTTTCTTCCCCAGGTGCAATCGAGACATTAAGCGTGGCATCATTTTGGTTGGCTTCGCTCTCATTGTTGACGAACCATAAGTAGGTAATGTCACTCTCAGCCGGAGTAGCAGAAATCTGAACGGTGTAACTACCAGACGGTAAGCACTCTTGAGGTGGGATAACGTCGCCTGCTGAATCTAAAACACTCAGGGATAGGCTAAAGTCACAGGGGCACGGAGCAAGGCTAAAGATTTGCGTTTCAACGCAGGTTGAGTTCGGCCCTGTGGATGTTTCAAACCGTACCGTAACTGTCTGTGTCTCTGCTGTTGGGGCATATAGATGCGTTGTCTCGACGACGCGAATACCATTATTGTCTGGCTCAGGAAGCCATCCTCCACCTTGGCTGTCTTCTCCCAACTGGTTGTCTTCATCGGTACCAAAAAACCACGTATAGGTTGCATCATTGGCAGAAACAACTTCAGCTTTTAGAGCAACTGCCAGTAATCCATTGGCGCAATCACCTGGTGTGATGGTGAGAGTCACATCAGGACAGGGAGTTATTTCACATTCGATCAATTCATCTGAGAGGGTGGTTTTACAACTGTCACCTTCTTTACAAGCAACATCAATGAGGTATTTATTTTCTCGACCACAGCGGAAGGTTCCGGCCGGGAAGTCTCCTTCTTCTACGGTAAATTCAACGCTCCATTGACCATTGGTGACTGTGGTGTCCTTTTCTGGGGTGACGATGTTAGTCAGCGTATCCGTTACTCGAACCCGCACAGTAGAACAATCTGTTGCTGTTCCAGAAATGTCCGTTGCTGTTCCGGAAATGATTAGAGTGGACAGACCTTGACCTGGCGTTGTCTGTCCAGTAGGTATAGAAATTTCGATTTGGCACGTCATGGGGGGCTTTTTATTGATAGGGCGCAAAAATTGGGATGGCTCTATAAGAACTACATAGCCCCAAGGTGACTATCCAGATGGATGAAGTAATATAAATTCCGTGGAAATCAAAACAGAGCGTTACATGAAACTCCTTGCAGCGCGCAAGGTTTCATATAACGCTCTGTCGTAATCTTTTGAGAAATCAGGATACAACCCAGGCTATGTCAATCTCAAAATAGGTAGCAGGGTTCTATCTTGATTTGCTGTCAAGGAATCAACGATTGGTGTGTGTTCAAGACGACGGGTGCGGAAGCTCTCACTTCAGCCATCCAATATCGCGCTGCCCAGATCTTTGTTGCCGGAGCCAAAGGATTTATGGATCCGTAAGCACTCTACGCGGCCAAACCGCTGTGTCGGAGCAACGGCTTGGTATCCGGCTCCCGTCTGCGGAACGCCTTGAACACCTCCATTGGGTGTTGGCCACCGCCGAGGGCAAGAACCGTTTCGCGGAAGCGGCGTCATCTCCTCGATCTAGAAGACATGAAGGATCAGGAGATGATTGTTCCAAGACTTAAGATTCGCCTTAGAACTCCGCAAACGTCTCGATGGCTATACATCGTTAGAATCTCGCCAAAAGCAACGATATGACCAAGGCGGTGGCGATGATGCACCTGTCCGGGTAGAAGTCAACGTCCATGATCGACGCTCCCGTACTTATCACCAAACCCATCAGGGTTCAGGGGATAATGTGGCAGGCGATACCATGCAAGGAGATAAAGTGGTGCAACCAACCGATGCGGCTACCGAATCCTGATCAGGCGTTAATTGATATCCGCAAGCTCCGGGATTATAGCCTCAACCTCAACCACCGCCGAGGCAAACACAAAGCTCGATTATTCCTGTCCATCCTAGGACTCCGCGCAGAAGATGCTATCGAATTGGAGCAAGCGATTCGGATCGCCATTCAGACCCATGAGGCCATCCCAAAATCCTTGGATCAATGGGGACAGCGATACCAAGTCGATTTTCCACTCCAGCGTGGCAGTGCCGTTGCCACCATCCGTACCACCTGGATCATTAGCCCCAACGAAGAGATTCCTCGCCTCACCAGTTGCTAAATTGTGCGTTAGCCTCAGGAAAAGGATAGGACTGTATCAAAATCGTCCCAATTCATTGGCTTCAATCTATTCCCTACCGCTCTCTAGCTAGCAAAGGCTTCGGCTGTTTCATGTTTGAGGTGAATCCATGACCCAAGCACCTGCCTCGCTCCAACTCCTCGATACCGTCGCCCTCACAACCGACTTGCCCGATCACCATTTGATCGCCGGGCAGGTGGGTACCATTGTCGAGCAACTAGCTCCAGCAGTGTTTGAGGTGGAGTTCAGCGACGACGATGGTCAAACCTACGCCATGCTGCCGCTGGCTCAGCATCAGCTTTTACGTCTGGTCTATGCTCCGGTTGCTGCTTCTCGGACGGCGGTTTATCAATCTCATTCCGGCAACGGCGATAACGTGGGCGGCGACAAGGTGATGGGCGACAAAGTCGCACGGGATAAAGTCAGCTCTCAATACACCACCCACCTCCCTCAAGCGCAGATCGGTAATTTTGCTAATCAAGTGAGCGGTCAGGCACAGCAACAGGTAGGCAACCTCACCCAAACCAGCGGCGCAACCACGGCAGAGTTGCTAGCACTGGTCGCTCAGCTCCGAGACACGGCTACCCAATTCCCCGCCGAAGTTCAAGACGACCTCACCATCGATATTGATGATGTTGAGGTAGAAATTCAGAAGCCCGAAAGCCAGCGCAATCCTGCCAAATTGCGGAAGCGGTTGGTTGCCTTGATGATGGCGGCGGGTGCCATTGCGGCTCCCGTTGCTGCCACCACCGATTTCACCAACAACATCCTCGACATCGGCGAAAAAGTGGGGATTGAATTGCCTCAATTGCCGTTGGCTCCCTAACGCGTCGGAGTTTGGCCACATCAAAACATCTACTGCTTGAGGAGCCAATCCTGGGCGGTTTCAGAGCCAACGGGTGCTTCGGTTCGCAAACGCTCTATGCAGCCAAACCACTGTGCCGGAGCAACGGCTTGGTATCCGGCTCCCGGCCTCGGAACGCCTTGAACACCTCCATCGGGTGTTGGCCACCGCCGAGCGCAAGCACCGTTTCGCGGAAGCGGCGTCCGGTTTGGGCGATCGCCCCCTCGTCGTCTAGACCCGCTTCTTCGAAGGCGGCGAAGGCGTCAGCGCTGAGCACTTCGGCCCACTTGTAGCTGTAGTAGCCTGCCGCGTAGCCTCCGGCGAAGATATGGCCGAAGGCGCAGAGGAAGCGGTCTTCAGGGAGGGGAGGCAACACCGTGGTTTTCTCGGCGATGCGGAGGCGGACATCGTGGGGGGTTTCGCTGCCATCGGGTTGGTAGCGGTGGTGCAACTCGATGTCCGTGAGGGCGAAGTGCAGTTGGCGCAACATGGCGCTGCCGCTCATGAAGGTTTTGGCTGCCAGGAGTTTTTGGAAATAGGCTTCGGGCAGCAGTTCCCCGGTTTCGTAATGCTTCGCCATGCTGAACAGGGTGGGGCGATCGTAGCACCAGTTTTCCATGAACTGGCTGGGCAGTTCGACCGCATCCCATTCCACCCCGTTGATGCCCGAGGCAAAGCTGTAGTTCACGCGGGTCAGCATGTGCTGGAGGCCATGACCAAACTCGTGGAACAGGGTCGTGACTTCCTCAAAGGTCATGAAGCTGGGCTTGCCATCGACCGGGGGCGACTGGTTGCAGGTGAGATAGGCCACGGGCAGGCGCAGGATGGATTCGCCATCTTCGGTGCGGAGGGCGCGATCGAGGCAGGTATCCATCCAGGCTCCACCCCGCTTTTCTGCCGGACGGCTGTAGGGGTCGAGGAAGAAGTAGGCGATCGCCTCTCCCGCTTCATTGGCCACCCGGAAGTAGCGCACATCAGGGTGCCACACGGCCACGCCATCGGCGGCAGTAATCTGCACCCCAAACAATCGTTTTGCTAGGGAGAACAGCCCATCCAACACCTGATTCAGCGGGAAGTAGGGGCGCAGTTCTTCGGCATTGAGTTCATACTTCGCTTCCCGCAAGCGCTCTGCCCAGAAGGTCACATCCCACAGTTGCAGGTCATCGGCTTCCTGCGCGCCCTGCTCTTTGGCAAAGGCACGCAGGTCATCCAGTTCAGCCACCGAGGCGTCATAGCTCGTGCCCCGCAGTGACCCCAGAAGGTCTTCTACCGCTGCAACATTGGGAGCCATCTTGCTGGCGAGGCTGAGTTCGGCATAGCTGTCGAAACCCAGCAGAGCCGCCATCTCTTTCCGCAGGGTGAGGACGCGGGCGATCGCCCCTTGGTTGTCATACTCGCCCTCGGACGCACGGGTAATCTGCGCCCGGTAGAGGGTTTCGCGTAAGTCTCGGCGGCGGCTGTGCTTGAGGAATGGAATGTAGCTGGGGTAGTCCAACGTGAAGCGCCAGGGTCCCATCTCAGCGGTGGCCTCTTCTGCGCCTTCCATCCGAGCAGCTTGGGCAGCTTGAGCTAGCAAGCTGGCGGGTAATCCTTCCACTTCGTCCTTCTGCGTCAAGGTGAGGTGAAAGGCTTTGGTAGCATCCAGCACGTTGTTGGAGAACTTCGTACTCAAATCGGCCAATTCCAGTTGGATGGCGTTGAATCGCTCCTTGGTCTCGCCTTCCAGCGCCACCCCCGACAGTTCCGCATCCCGAATCGCCGCTGTAATAATCCGCTGCTGTGCGCCATCCAGGGTGTGCCACTCAGCACCCTCCCGCAGCGCCACATAGCCTTTGTAAATGGCTTCGCTCTGCCCGACGCGGATGGAGAATTTCACCACCTCTGGCTGCACCTGTTCGTAGGCTTGCCGCAGTTCTGGGCTATTCTTCACGCCCATCAGGTGGCTGACAATGCCCCAACTCCAGGACAGGCGATCGCTCAACCGCTGCAATGGTTCGACCACCCCCGCCCAAGTCGGGGTGAGGGTTTGCTCTAGCGCCGTTAGCTGCTCGTGCAAGTCTGCCATCAGTGCCGTCATCGCCGGAACCACATGCTCTGGAGCAATGCTGTCGAAGGGCGGTAACCCCTCCCCTTTGAGCAGAGGATTGTTGGCCGTTTGCGTGGCAGATGAGAGTGTAGCTGTCATACCGGAACCCTTATTTTCAGTGAACAAATCCGTGAACAAAAATTGGCGCGTTGTCTAGAGAATCGTGAGGTGGGTGGAGAGCCGAGTCGCAGGCAGTCTTGTCAGATTAACGCCTCAAAACGGCTGTCATATTCTGTAATCCTGCGTTTCCAGCGATCGCCAACACCGCTCCACCCTGGCCTAAACCCTGTCATCGCGATCGCCCAACGTGGCAGTTTTGGGGCTTGAGCGATCGCAAAAACACCCCGTACTTCCTCGAATATCCCCGAAAATGTCAAAATACGTTTCGGGGTTTCGGATCTTCTATTATGGCCGCTCTTCCTATTATGATTGACTGCGATCCGGGTGTGGATGACGCGATCGCACTCCTACTTGCCCTCAGTTCTCCAGAGCTAGAGGTGCTGGGCATTACAACCGTTGCTGGAAATGTGGCGATGGAGCATATCCAGCGCAACGCCCGACAGATTTGCGAATTGGCAGGCCAACCAGACATGAAGGTGTTTGCGGGATGCCCGCGACCGTTGATGCACCCGTTGCAAACCGCCGAAGAGATCCACGGCGCTGGCGGACTGGCAGGCATAACGCTGCCAGCCCCCACAATGTCTCTGCAATCGCAGCATGGGGTAGATTTCCTGATCGAAACCCTGGAGAATGCAGCAACACCCATCACTCTCGCCACCCTGGGTCCCCTGACGAATGTGGCGATCGCTCTGATCAAAGCACCCCACATCGCCACCAAGATCGAACGCCTCGTGTTGATGGGAGGTTCCACCACCTTTGGCAACATCACCGCCTCGGCTGAGTTCAACATCTACGTCGATCCCCACGCCGCCCATGTCGTGTTCACCAGTGGCATTCCCCTAACGATGATTGGGCTGAATGTCACGCATACCGTGCTAAGCACACCGACCCGGCGCGATCGCCTCCGTGCCTGTAGCAAAGTGGGGGCGATCGCCGCGCAGATGCTAGATTTCTATGGTGTCGAGGAAGCCGAGCAGTTGGGCTTGCCTGGCCCTCCCCTCCATGACCCTTGCGTTATCGCCTATCTCATCCAACCGGAGCTATTTACAGGGCAAGCCGTTCAGGTGGATGTGGAAATTGGAAGCTCGCTAACACTGGGGCGCACTGTCGTGGACTTCAACCCCACAGAGAAACCCAACGCTACGGTGATTACCCAGGCCAATGCGGATGGATTTTACGAGCTATTGACGCAACGTTTGGGGCAATTGGGAGATTAAGCAAGCGAACGTCAGCCCTCTGCCTGCCCAAACGTGAATTCGGGGTAGACCAATCCAGCAGTTGAAAACACAGCTACACCCGCTAGTCGTTGTCTCAAATTAAACATTACCAACATCAGGATTAGGCTCTTTAGCTCTTGTAGAACAAGAGTGTTAGCGTTGAGTGAGAAATTGCCAAATCGAAGACATTTGCTACGCACTGTTTTTAACTTTACATATGCTGACATCAAGGCCAACCGAAATGGCCTTCTGAGTCAACGGCAAAAGCAACGCTTACTCCATTTGCGATTACTGAGTCCTTGGAATTTTTTAGCCCTGTGGGCCGCCTACTATTGTTTTGGATGGTTGATGGCAGGACTGCGTCACATCATTGCCCCGCTTCAAAATCAAGAATGGAACGCAGCTTTCCACGCGGTACTTGCAATAGTTTGGCCTGCATTAGTCATCGTGATTATGGGCCTTTTTTTGATAGAACGATGGCTCAAATTTACACAAGATATTCGAGCAGGACGCATCATCCAAAGGCAAGGCAACGTTGAATTTCGGCAAAAGTGGAACCGAACATATACCCGTGTGACGCTCTTTATCGTCATCGAAGGTCAAGAACATCCGGTGATGTTCTGGCAACAACGAGCCTTTAGGAAGGGTCGGAACTATCGCATCTATGTCACTCCTTCGATGAAGATGATCGTATCAGCTGAATTATGTTAGGAATCAATCCACAATTCACCGACTACTCCCGCCTAACCTTGGCGCAAGATGCTCAAACCGAAGGCATTGAATGCTCCCTTGTAGGTGCTTTGGTTGTGGCGGCTGTGCTGGTTGGATGGGGACTCCATGCTATCAAGACCAAAACATGGCGAACACGATATCGAGGAAGGCTGGTCATCACTGGAAACTTGGCTGTCTACATGGGCTATTTGCTCTGCACCAGTGGCTTTTCGTTTCTTATCCTGGGGCTGCTGTGCAAATTCTTCAGCCAACAAATCATGCCCATATACGAGGGCTTGTTAGCCTCTATTGTTTCTGGTCTGGCAGGCGGTATTATCTTGATTGCTATTTTGTGGTGCTTCCGTCAGCCGTCCCAACGAAAGTGATCCTTAAAATCCACACGCCCATATCTGCAAAATCCAGGTTTTTAAGATGACGGCCTCAAGGAGCTGACAAAGCAGACGCCATACCCAGGACTATCGCTTATGCTCCCTGTCAAACCCAAGACTGTCATCTCCATGCACACCCGCGATCGCACGCGACTCGATGCGGATGTCTATTCCCCCGATGCACCCGGCCCCTTCCCGGTGTTGCTGATGCGGCAACCCTATGGACGGGCGATCGCCTCCACCGTCGTTTATGCCCACCCCACCTGGTATGCGGCTCACGGCTACATTGTCGTGATTCAAGATGTGCGGGGGCGAGGCAGTTCCGAAGGCGACTTTGATCTCTTCACGGGCGAAATTGAGGATGGCTATGATGCCGTGGAATGGGTAGCCACTCTCCCTGGCAGCATCGGGGAGGTTGGGATGTATGGCTTTTCGTACCAGGGTATGACCCAACTGTTTGCCGCTGCCGCCCAACCGCCTGCCCTCAAAACCCTCTGCCCAGCGATGGTGGCCTATGACCTCCATGCCGACTGGGCTTATGAAGGCGGGGCATTCTGCTACCAACTCAGCCTGGGCTGGGCCACCCAACTCGCCGCCGAAACTGCTCGTCGCAAGGGCGATGCCGATGCCTACAACACCCTCTACGCGGCGGCTCGCAACCTCGACCTACGCGATCCGGTTTGCCCCCATTCCGCGTTGCTAGCCTCCCTCGCACCCGACTCCTTCTACCACGACTGGGTGCAGCACTCCGACCCCACCGCAGAATACTGGCAGGTGCGATCGCCCAAAATATACCTGGACGGCATTGACCTGCCCATGCTCCACATCGGTGGCTGGTACGACACCCACCTGCGGGGCAGCCTCAAGGTCTATCAGCACATGGCGGCACAAAGTTCCCAGCCACAGCATCTATGGATTGGCCCCTGGGCACATCTCCCCTGGGGACGACGGGTGGGAGCGGCAGACTATGGCCCTGCCGCTAGTTCCCCTATCGACGAATGCCAGATTCGCTGGTTTGACCATTTCCTCAAACACAACGACACGGGGCTGTTGCAAGACCATCCCGTTCATCTGTTTGAAATGGGGAGTAATCGCTGGCTGTCCCTACCCCACTACCCTGAGGCACCGCAGCCGATGTTCCGCCTCCAGAGCAATGGGCTGGCCTGTATGGGCGATCGCTACGGTCAGCTCATCCCCAGCGATACTCCCACCAAACGAACCGAGGATAGTGTCGATACGTTTGTCCATGATCCCTGGCGACCCGTGCCTGCATCTGGCGGACATGCCACCATGCCAGCGGGGATGAGCGATCGCACCGCCCTCGACAGTCGCACTGATGTGGTCACCTACACCACCGCTCCCCTCACCGAGCCGCTCCACCTAGCCGGAACCATTCAGCTCACCCTCCAGGTCACGGCAGACGCTCCCAGCTTCGACCTCAGTGCCACTCTCTCCGATGTTTCACCCGACAGTCGCGTCCTCAGCTTCACCCAGGGCTACCAGCGCACAGACATCCCCCCTGACCACGCCCTCGACAAACCTCTGACGGTGCAAATTACCCTGCAACCCACCTGCATCATGCTCCCCGCAGGCCACTCTCTACGTCTCAGCCTCAGCGCCGCCGCCTTCCCCGCCTACGCCGTCAACCCCGGCACCGGAGACACCCCTGTCCACAGCCGCTTGATCGATGCGCGAGTGATTACGCTGAACATTCATCACAAAGGGTCGTCTTTGCTTTTGACCCAAATTTGAAGGTGAAATGACTTTGAAGGGTTTCCCTATCGCAAGAGGCTATAACGGAATCAGCAAGCTACTTGGGTAACAGTAATGGCACGAGACGAAGCCTTTCAGAAAGCAGCACAACGTATTGAAGCTGCCCGTCAGAAAGGAGCGACGGAACTTGCTCTGAGTGGTTTAGGTTTGACGGAGGTACCGGAGGCGATCGCCACCCTCACCCAGTTGCAAGAGCTGAACCTCTCGCGCAACCAATTGACGGAATTGCCCGAGGCGATCGCCACTCTCACTCAATTGCAATCGCTTAACCTCTCTCGCAATCAGTTTACAGAGCTACCAGAGGCGATCGCTGCCCTCACTCAACTACAATCGCTTAACCTCTCTCGCAATCAGTTTACAGAGCCGCTAGAGGCAATCGCCACCCTTACCCAGTTGCAAGAGCTGAATCTATCTGGCAATCAATTTACAGAACTGCCAGAGGCGATCGCTGCTCTCACCCAGTTGCAAGAGCTGAACCTTGCACACAATCAATTGACAGAATTGCCAGAAACGATCGCCACTCTCACCAAGTTGAAAGAGTTTGACCTTTCTTTGAACGAATTGACGAAATTACCGAAAGCGATCGCCTCCCTCACCCAACTGCGAGAGCTTTATCTTCAGCACAATCAGCTAAAAATTCTACCGGAGGTTATGAGTACCTTACCTAATCTAACGAGATTGGACCTAGAAAGTAACAAGATTGAAACCATACCCATATCATTGAGCAAAGTTACAACTCTTAGAACTCTTTGGTTAGGCGTGCATAAAAGTGGCAATCCCTTAGATTCCTTTCCCTCTGTTCTCAATCAACTATCAAAACTTACAACAATCGGAATGGCTTCCTGCAAATTAACAAGTATTCCTGATTGGATTGGCGAATTAACAGTTCTGGAGAGGCTAGATATAGATGGAAATAAGTTGGAAGATTTACCACTATCGATATCAAGGCTTCAGTCTCTAAAGACTTTAGATCTTACTAGGAATCCTCTAAATCCTGATCTTGCTGCTGCCTATGAACAAGGAGTTGAAGCTGTCAAGCAATATCTTCGGTCAAGATCAGAGGAGGTGGCTCTTAATGAAGCCAAGCTAATTTTGGTGGGTGAGGGTGAAGTTGGTAAGAGTTGTTTGTTAGGGGCATTGCGGAGAGATAAATGGGTAGACGGTCGCCCGACGACCCATGGCATCGAAATTAAACCTGTAATTGTTGCTGCTTCTGATAGCAAAACAGGAATCACGCTAAATGGTTGGGACTTTGGAGGGCAGAGGGTCTATCGCCCAACCCATCAGCTATTCTTCAGTTCCATTGCCGTATATCTGGTGGTGTGGAAGCCACGGGAGGGACCACAGCAGGGATTTGTCAAAGAATGGATTACGCTGATTAAACATCGGGAACCCGATGCAAAAGTGCTGGTTGTGGCGACTCATGGTGGTCCCGGACAGCGACAGCCGGATATTGATCGCCAGGAATTGATTGATCTATTTGGTCGCGATACTATCGTTGATTTCTTTCACGTCGATAGCAAGCTGAAGACAGGCATTGATGAATTGCGAGATGCCATTGCAAATGTCGCCGCTACCTTACCCGGTATGGGGCGTAAAGTACCGACCAAGTGGCAACAAATTCGTGAATTGCTAGAAGCATCTGGCAAGTCCTACATGCCCTACAACGAAGTCATTGCCATCTGCGAAGAACATGGCCTCGAAGGCTTCGCGGCTGAACTGTTTGTGCGGGTATCCCATACCCTCGGCTACCTCATCCACTACCACTACGACGAAATTCTCAAAGATACCGTCATCCTTCAACCCGACTGGCTCGCCAAAGCGATCAGCTTTGTCCTGGATGATGAATTGACTCGTCAACGTAATGGTTTAGTAGAGTTTGACCGTCTGAGTCAAATCTGGAGCCATCCACCGTTTGAGGGTGAAATAGGCTATCCCGAAGAACTGCATCCGGTCTTTCTGCGGCTGATGGAACGCTTCGATCTGTCCTACAAAGTCGTCCTCGATCCGGCTGCTCCCGAAGCCAGTACCACCAGCCTGATTGCTCAACTAGTACCCGACCAGCGCCCAGAGCAATTACCCCATTGGGGTGAACAGCCCGAATCTGGAGACAGACAACAAGTACAGATCTGTCGCATTGTGGACGATCGCGGTCAAAGTGCCAATGCAGAAGGGCTGTTTTACCAACTCATTGTCCGCCTCCACAAATACTCACTGGGACGGGACAACTACCACGACAGCATTCACTGGCAGCGGGGACTCATGCTCGACAACACCTACAATGGTCGCGCCCTGCTGGAACATGTCGGCAACGATGTCAAAATCACCGTTCGCGCCGCTTACCCAGAGCGTTTTCTGTCTTACCTGACCGAAGAAGTCAAGTGGCTGGTCGAGAGCTTTTGGGAAGGATTGAAATGCAACATTATGGTGCCTTGCATTGCGCCCTGTGGCATGGAATCACCAGGTCAAGGTCTTTTTGAGGTGCAAAAGCTGATCGAAAGCAAAAAGAAGAAGCGACCCGAATTTCCCTGCCCCGTTTCTGGTTGTGATGAGTGGCAAAACATTGATCAGCTATTAAACAACGCTCCAACAACTCCAGCACCTTCCCAGGCCATTGGTATCGAGCAGTTTCAAGATGTGGCAAAAGATGTTGTGAATGCAATCCGCAGGGATCTAGTGACGCTTGATCGCCGCGATCAACAGAGATATTTGGCTCTATCGAAAGAGCAGCAGGCGATGATGAGCCGCATCGACCAACAATTTGCATACCTCATGCAAATGCTCATTGACGAAGCCAAAGAAGGCTCCCGGCTGTTTAGCTTTAAACCCATTAACCCTGGATTCTTTGATCGACCCAATTGGGTTGCGGAAAGATTTCAACTGACTCTCTGGTGCGAGCATTCGCGCAAACCATTGCCCGCCTTGAATTCAGAAAATCCAAAGCAGTCAGAAAATCCAAAGCAGGGAGTGTATGAACTAGAACTAAATCGCGAGTGGTTTACCAAAGCTGTTCCCATTTTCAAATTTGTGACAGGCACTTTAAGCCTGGTTCTACCTGTTGCCGCTTCTACAACCCAATTCATGCTGGATGATTCCACTTATCAAGGCATTCAGGAAGAACTAGATCTGGGTCAAAGAAGCCTGGAGTTTGGCATTACAAGCAGCAATATAGGGGTCGATTGGCAGAACAAGCGAGATGCCATCGAGTTGGAACGAGGAGAGGCTGTTCGTGCCGAAGGTACTATGCTCCGAGAACTTCACACCTTTCTAAAGGAGAAAGATCCAGGCTTTGGCGGTCTGGTTCGGGTACAGAACAAACGGCGTGAATTCCTCTGGGTGCATCCTCAGTTTGTAGGCGAATACTAAATTCTGAGTTACGGCATGTGGCTCCTAGGAAACATCGACTCTGAGAAGTCAATGAATGGGCGTGGAGTCTTTGGAAAACACCCGATCCTGCATCAAGACGGTTCGGGTTCGCGCCAGAATACAATGCTCTCATTCAATGGCACCAGAGATGTGCCGGGGTAGTAGAACGATAGGATGCGGGCGGGCGACCAACCCAGGTCGCCTAAGTTCATGGCTCCGGTCTGGCTCAGCCCTACAGCATGACCCCAGCCGCCCCCTACAAAGCGGTAGCCCGTCAGCGATCGCACAAGCCGAGGTGTGGGAGGCTCCGAATCAGGAGCCGCTTCAGTCGCCGCACTATCTGGGGTCAGGATATCCGTCGCCTCGGAATTGGGGGCAGGAGGCGCTGCTGTTTCAGTGGGCTGAGGCTCTGGCACCATGCTGTATTGCGGTTCCAGGTAAAACAAGGTGCTGCGGGGCGCAGACAGAGCACGCAGCACTTCATCTTTTTTCAAAACGACCTGCCCTAGATCGGTCGTGACCCGTAACTGCTGCACCCGTCCGCCTACAGAGCGCTCCACCACCTCCAGTGATTCCAGGGTTTCAAAGTTGGCGAGGGGATGCTGTTTGCTTTGCAGGTAGTCGCGCAAATCCTGAACCAGCACCGTCAGGTCGCTCTCTTCCTCCCAGCGGAAGGGCTCCCAGCCCACCTCGTTGAACCCCGACTCTAGGCTGATGAAGGCGCGGAGGTTGGATTCCTCTGACAGTGGGCGACGCTCCAAATCCCAAACCTCTCGAACCGAATCGATTCGCGCGCGCAGATAGGGGCGATCGGGGCCATTCCACACATGGGAGAATGCTGCCGTTACACCGCCTGTGGTCGAGGAGTAGAGGGCATCCACTAGTTCGTTGTTGTGGGTCAACACCAGACCAGCGGTGGCAGCGATCGCCCGATCCGTCGAAGTGGCCGCACCACTCAGCCCACGATAGACCTGGCACTGGGTATCGGCACAGAGGTGATAGTCGTCGATCGTAAATCGTCGTAGATTGCGCAGCGCATAGGTCCGCGCCAGGATGGCCTGCGCTTGGATGGTGGTCGGCGGCGCACCGGGGCCAATCTCAAACGGAACCACCCCCCGCAAGTAGGTCTCGATGGAGACATTGTTAACCAGGGTGTAAGTGCCGTAGGCATTGGGCTGGACTTGGAACGTGCCCGCGAATAATTGGCGATCGCTCGGATTCGCTGTCTCGTTGACATAGAGGCGATTATCGGTCGTGCGAATCTCAACCACATCGGAGATGATGCGGGTGCCGTTCACCACAAAACCCACATTGGGAATTGACGTTCGGCGTTGCTGGTCGAGAAAGACGGTGCTGGAACCATTGGCTTGGGCATTGCGCAGCAACAGGCGGCGTAGCAGGGGCGTGCGATAGGTGTCGCGCCTCGCCCAAACCTGCCATTGTCGGGGTTGGGTAATTTCAACCTCAATCCCTTGGGCCTTCCAATAGTTGGCGCTATCCTCCGCGCTCTCGAAGCTGCGGTGGGTGCTCAGCACGACTCGCTCGATTACCTCCGGCTCGGCCAGCGGTTGGGGAACCACCTCAACTCGCACTGCCCCATTGGTTGTAACAACCTGAGGTTCTGGCTCAGTCGTACCGTCTGCGGCCGCATCAAGGGTGACCTCCGCAGCATTGTCCAGATTGAGGGGTTCAAACTTAAGAGTGATGGAGCGCCCATCGTTTGGCTCCAGGATCAGGCGATCGCTCCGTTCTTCCCCAAAGCGCTGAACAATCCCGACCTCGATGATGGGATTACTTGCCGACTCTGCAGTGGAAGCCGTCTGAGCATAGGCACTGGGTGTTGCGATCCCCAGACAACAGCTTAAGAACAGCCCGACCGGGCGCCAGCGCAAACGCTTTACTTGTTTCCAAGGGGCAAGAACAGAAACGCGAGGGCGCAGTCCGTTGAAGCCGACAGCTCCAATGCCTGTAAGAGAATCCATCAGAGTTATTGCCTCAACCAACACTAGAGTGCCGACAGAATGGGACGCCTACTGAGTATCGTGACGGTGGCGCATCGTAGATGACGGATGCAGATAAGCCGATGGTGCCCGGTGCAAGCAGGCTACGTTTTTTGGGAACGGCTCGCGCGGTTCTGGTCGTTCGTGCGGGTGCCCTGACGTTGGCAAACCCATAATGTTCCCCACCTCACACAAAATTTGCTCAATCCACAAGTCCCGAGCCAGAAGGCTAGCAAACATCATGTGATGTATCGTCTATTACCCGCCTGTCATCCGTCCAATGGCAGAACCCTGCATCATTCTAAACATAAATCTTAATTCTCGATCCGGAGTGCAGGACAAAATTCTAGGGGTCTAGCGACGTTCTGATTTTTTGCCTTGTACGTTGTTCGCGATCGCCCGAATGGCACCCCCGTTGTCGCCATTTAATCAACGCGATCGCCGTTTTGTTAACACTCCTTAACGTAATTCGTTTACATCGGTTGCCGCTTTTGGCCATCGGGTGCTCTATCGACAGGCCAAACCTTTGGGGGTGTTGAACAATACCGTACCGATAGAACAAAGCACGGTGGTTTTAGCCACTCCAGTGGTGATTGGGCATCGCTATATGGGCATCGTTATAAAATATGGATTCATCTACAAACGATGATGTGGTGAACGGGGATAAGACAGAGTCTCAATGGCCTTAAGGGAAGGACAAAAAACAGTTCGCCCCCATCGGTGAAACCAGACGCGAGGCTGGCTTCGTCGGTTGGCTGAGGAAGATTCAATTGCATCAATCATGGGTCAAGATCTGAGCGATCGCCCTCAGAAAACGCGACCTTGAGCAGTATTTCTGTGATGTGGACGCATTTGGAAAAATAGCGTTCTCTTGGGAATCTCATTTAATATTGAAGCAATAGTAGTAGCCCCGTTCCTTTTAGGACGATTGGTTGAGAGTGCGCCCTATCTATTCCACCTTATTATTCGGTGAGATCGGCAAGGTCAAATTGGATAAGTCCTCAACACCATTAAAGATGGAGCAAGATAACGTCTGGGTTAACTGGGTTTTGCCTCGGGTTGTGGATAGTTATCTCGCCAACGTTTGCTTCCCCCATCTACCGTATCCAGTTCGTCGTTGAAACCGCACATTGGGAATTCGTTCGTGACTTCGCAAAAGGTTCAGATCCAAGCATTGATCCAGTCTATTGACGGGGTGCTGAGTAAAGCTAGCCCCCGCTTGCCATGGGT
>JBCBSJ010000034.1:0-32345 GCA_039819245.1 Cyanobacteria bacterium J06638_20 | reverse complement strand
TCATGGTGTGCCCGTGTGGCTTGTTCCCACTGACGCATATCGGTAATGTAAACCCGTGTCCGCACAACATCAGCTAAGGTCGCTCCCAATGCTTGAAGCGCGCGCTCAATCTTCTTGTAGATGTAAACGGCTTGACCATGCAAATCGCCAGGATGCTGAACCTGTCCATTGGCATCAATGGCAGTGGTGCCCGACACGAAAATGAATGCGCCGAGCCGCACCGCTCGCGAGTACCCAGCTCGTTCTTCCCAGGGGGTTTCAGTTGAATAAACTTGTCGCTGCATAGCTCCTTTTCATTAACTGCATGCAGCGACTTGGCTCTGCTGGAAATTGCTCCACTCGCCTTGGTGCTGCTTGTTCTACGCGGCTTTTCTTGCCCTCAAGTTTCAGGTAAAGTGTCAGAACATGGCTGCTCTTGCGACTTTTGCCAGTACCAAGCCGTCAAGCTGATGGGCCATCAAGCTGATGGATCGTTGGCTAAATAGACTATTAGCTATGTGGATCATGAGTTCAGATGAATCATTAAGCTGATGGATCATTGATTAAATGAACCATTGGCTAGATGATTCATCGAGTCAATATCGTTCTAATACATCTAATACAAATAATTCACTGCGGATTGTTTGGTTGACTTTGAGTATCCCTTAGGACTATGGCCTGAGCAAGTCTCAAAAATTTTAGATAAAGACATTAACAACTCATAAGCATGAAGTTGTAGATCTTTATGAAAAGGCTTGTAAATTTCCTGCAGCCTGAAGGATAATTCTCAACGGACTTAATTGGTATTTGGTGGGTTTGATGACTGCCCCCCAGCCTCGTCATATATTTGGCGATCGCTAACCCTCGTCGAAGTTTCCAAATGCCTTTTCCGCATATTTTGTAGCCCCATGCAGAACTTAAGCCCCATGCAAGATAACGAAGAACTGTTGCAGTTGTTCCAAGCTGACCAACTCGAACACAATGACACAGATGATCAGATTGTCGATCTTTCAACCGTGAGCGCTAAAGATGTTGATCGCCTAGCCCGGGTGAAGCAACTTTATCAAGAGGGAAAGATTCGTACCGGAGCCGATTATTTCTATGCCGCGCTGATTCTACAACATAGTAATAACTCGATCGAAGACTACTTGCTAGCCCATGAATTTTGTGTAATCAGCATTATCAAGGGACATGTCCCTGCTCGATGGTTGGCGGCTGCCACGGAAGATCGCTTCTTAATCAGCCGAGGCCAACCTCAACGGTTTGGTACTCAGTATCGAGTGGATGAAGAAGGCGGTTGGCAGCTTTATGAAGTCGATCCAGATGTCACGGACGGCCTGCGCCAGTCAATGGATGTGCCGCCTTTGGAGGAAGCGCGATCGCGCGAAACCAGCCCGAGATGGCGACCCAGGTTTGGAGCCGATGACCGTTTCTTTTTCAACTAACTGATATAGCCCTACGCATTAAAATCGGGACAAATAGTTTTTTGAAAGCTGCGCGCTGCGGGGCTTTCAAAAAACTATTTGGTTTTTGTTTTACTCAAGTGCGTAGCACTATAGTGCCTTACGCATCCATCTGAGGTGCGTGTGGCTATGGCGCAAACGATTGCGATGGGCAGGGGGAAAGGCTCGGAGCAATTGTGCCATTTGCTCTGGGTACGGTTGCTACCAACTGTACCCGACCGTCCCCTGTGCGTATCCAACTCTGGGCTTCTACCAAGGCTGGCTGTTCTTGCTGACCTTGGGAGCGCGATTGCACTTCGGTTTCAGTGAAGGGTCGGTTGCGGGTATCCAACCAGTCCACAACAATATCGGGATCATCGAGCATATTCAGGGGGCTAGACGAGATGCCACCGCGCCCTGTCACCACGAAGCGCCCTAGCTGAGCCGAGGCGCCTAGCCCTCTGGGGCAGACCTGTCCAATCTGGTCGGCGGCGTCTACCACATCTGTTGGCAGGGCGACCAGCCCTTGGGTCGGGTCAACGTTGGGGGTGATGATTTCTACCTCGCCATCGACCCCGATTTCAGAGCTGGCGGTGATGTCGCTGAGGGGTGTGCGGGCGTCGCGGAACTCCAACCCGAAAATGCCTTGGGTTGTAATGCGGATGTTGCCACCGCGCCCCTCGAAGGCATTGGCGACGATGTCACTGTTTTCTTCGGGAACAGCGACGATAAAGCCGTCGGCGTTGTTGATCGTGATGTCGCCGCCATCACCGCCGCTCTGAGTCGTTCCGGCTTCGGTGGAGATGAGGCTGTTGTCTCTCAGCAAGAGGAGGTCGTCGATCGAGAGGGTGATGTTGCCGCCGTCGGTGCTAAATGTTTCGGTGCTGATGGTCGCTTGGTTGGTCAGCTGTAAGTCTGTGGCGGCGATCGCGATACTCCCCCCGGTTCCTTGTCCCTCACTGCGCGCTGATAGGACGCCGAAATCCAGTGCGAGGGTCTGAGCTTGCAGGTCGAGATTGCCGCCATCGCCGATCGCCGTCGTTTCGACTTGGCTAAAGATACCGCTTGGCACCTCGGGGTCTTCGGGAAGGTTACCAGAAATGGTGAGGCGATCGCCCACCCGAATCCGCATATCTCCAGCATTGCCAATACCTCGGGTGCTGGTGGTGAGTCCGGCCCCATCCCGCAGCTCTAGCTGTTGGGCAACGATGATCAGATCGCCACCACTACCGATGGCATCTTCCTCCACCCGGCTGAAGCCCACGCTAGAAAAGCGCCCGTCTGCGCTGTTTCCGGCCAGGGTGAAGCGATCGCCTACTCGGATGCGCACATCCCCAGCATCCCCATTGCCAAAGGTACTGGCACTAAACCCCGTTCCGTCCAGAAATTCCAGTACGGGGGTGATGAAGCGCAGATCACCGCCGCGACCTGTCGCCTGGGGGCCAACGGTACTGAAAGCGGCACTGCGAAAGCGACCATCGGCGCTGGTACCTGCAAACGTGATGCGCGTTTCTCCCTGAACTCGGATATTCCCTCCATCGCCCCGCCCCAAGGTGGCGGCACTCACCTGGGCTCCATCGCGCACCTCGACCACGGTTGCCGAGAGGGAAATGCCACCGCTGTTGCCCACAGCTCCCGTTTCGACCCGGCTGAGAATCGCGCTGGCAAACTGCTCGGTAGGGCTGATGCCGGAGAGTGTTAGGCGATCGCCCGCCATTACCCGAATTTGTCCGGCATTGCCGCGACCGAAGGTGCTGGCACTCAGTTGTGCCCCATCACGAATCTCGATGATGGGCGCTGTCAGCCATAGGTTGCCGCCATTGCCCACTGCTCCAGTGTTCACATTGCTGAACGCGGCACTGCTCGACAAGCCATCGGGACGGATACCAGAAAACAGGATGCGATCGCCTGCCACAATGCGGACCGAGCCAGAATTTCCCCTGCCAAAGGTGCTTGCGCTGATTTGTGACCCCTCCAAAACTTGAACATCCTGCGCCGTTATCAGGACATTGCCACTGCTTCCACTACCGCCCAACCGCAAGTCGTTAAAAATTTGACTGGTGCTACTCAGCCGAACGCGATCGCTGGCCTCCAGCACAATCGCTCCAGCTTGGCTGGTTGGGCTTCCCAATCCTTCGCCGATGCCCGCATACAACCCGCTGCCAGACAAATTGATGGTGTTGGCGATGATGCTAATATTGCCGCCGCCCTCTGAAGTGACATCGGCGATCGCTCCCCCACGGAACTCCACCGTTCCCCGTGCTACTTCGGGGGAAAGGGTGAACCCCGATGCCTCTAGCTCGACTCGTCCTTCGCCAGCGATCGCCCCCAGCGCAATGCGGCCTCCGGGTGCGGTCAGCTGCCCGCCCTCAATGAGGACATCACCGCCTAGCAGCAGGAGGCGATCGCCATCGGGGACACGCAAACCCTGTGGTGTTCCATCTGCTGCTGGGGCGGCCGAACGCACCTCGATCATGCCAGCCGGGATTTGCCCGAAAAGAAACGCCGATGGGTCAATGGTTAGCAGCGGGGAAGGCTGGGTTGGATTGCGGGCACTGAAGGTGCCCAATTCCTCAAACTGGAGCGCTTCTGCCGTCGTTGCAACAAAGGCCCCGCTCACATCCAGTTGGGCATTTTCGCCAAAGAGAATGCCGTTGGGATTCAGCAGAAACAAATCCGCATCGCCCAACACCCCTAAAGTGCCTAGGAGGGTCGAGCGGGCGTCTCCGGTCACACGACTGAGGATGGTTTCGATGCCGTCAGGGTTCGCGAAATAAACACTCTCGTCCGCATTAATGTTGAATGCCCGGAAGCTATGGAAGAGGTTACTTCCGCGTGTAGCGCCCCCTTCAATTTCGATGCGGTTTGCCCCTATTGGGTTTACCACTGATGCTTCGCCGCCGAGGGTGTTGTCGGCCTCCAGGGGGAGTTGGGCGATCGCTGGCTGCACACCCAACTCCACTCCAGCCACGCTAGCGGCAATCAGAGCGACGGTAGAGAGCAGATGAGACCCAATCCGAGTAGCAAAGCCCCTATTTACATGTTCTGTGCAATGCTTGTCCTGCAAGCATTGCACAGAACATGTAAACGGTTCTTCTAATCCGGATTTGGGATGAAACATGGAGTAAGCCTGGGCTTTGAGGATAAAGCGTTAAGCGTTAGGAGAGGGTGAAGGGATCCCACCCAAACTTACCCCATTCGGTCATCCGGATCTGAATGATCCACTTAAAACGCAACCTTTAGCCTCCAATCGCTTGTCCTGGGCTAAGGACAGGGGTTGATAGGTGGGGCGATCGCCCCCTCAACCTCGGGATTGGTTGCCACCAACTGTACCTGACCATCCTCGCCGCGTGTCCAGCCGTCGGCTTCTACTAGCGAGGGCGGTTGGCTTTGGCTTTGGGGAATAGGTTCATCCGTTGTCTCGCCGGATGCGCCGTCCTCCAGCCAATCCACGGTGATGTCAGGGTCGTCTAGCACTTCGAGGGGACTGGGTGCAATGCCACCTCGTCCCGTTACAACGAAGCGACCCAATTGCTCTGCTGCCCCTGGTCCGGTAGGACAGACTTGACCCACTTGGTCGGCGGCATCGACGATGTCGGTCGGTAGTTCGACTAATCCTTGGGTTGGATCGGTGCCAATGACGTTGAAGATCACTTCCCCATCCAAAGACGAATCGGATTGCGAAAGCGCTGTGACATCGCTAGAGGGTAGCCGCTCGGTGTCGAGTTCGGCGGGGTCGTCAGTATCCAGCAGTTCGCGCAGGTCATCGCTACTACGGAAGAACAGTCCCAGAATTTGTTCAGCGGTAATCTCAACTTCTCCCCCGGCCCCGAAGAAGGAATTGGAGGTGATGTCATTATTGCCAAAGGGCTCGGCGATGACAAAGCCTTCATCGTCGGTGGTGATGGAAATGGAACCCCCATCGCCAGGTTGCGCGAGGGTGCCAGCAGTTGTGGAGATGCGGGTGGAGCCTCGCAGGATCAGTAGATCTTCGACTGCCAGATCGATGTTGCCGCTGTTCCCAATCCCCGTTTCTGCAAAAATTCCCCGCTCGTTTTCCAATCCCAGGTTAATGCGATTGTTGTCCATGTCAAGTATCCGGGTATGGATGAAGATATTTCCAGCCACACTATCGGGATCGGTTTCCCCATCCTGACCAATACTATCTAGGCCAAAACTGCTAACGCTGACGATCGCCCCGTCGGCAATGCGGAACTCGTCGATGGGCGATCGCGACACAAATCCTCCCTCCACACGAATGACGTCATCATCGAAGATGATCCGACTCCGTTCAGCAGTTGTGGTTCGGTCGACCCGATTGGCCGAAGTGGTGACGTCAGGAGCGATAAACTCACCCGTTCCAGTCATAAAAATTGTGCCGCCGCGTCCTGTGCCCTGATCCACCCCACTAAAGATGGCACTGGGAATCCCATCCACAAACCCATCCAAGTCTACGTTTTCGCTGAAGACATAGACATTTCCCGCATCTCCACGGCCAGCGGTTTGGGTCAGCAGTTGGGCTCCATTGAGAATCGAAAGGGATTGGGCGGCGTTTACCAAGGTGAGCCCGGTATCATCATCAAAACCAAGATCACCATCGGTGATGAGGCGACCTCCGATGACAATGGCTCCCCCATCTCCCCGGGCTTCCTCACCCACGCTGGTCAAGATACCGCTGGGGATGTTGTTGTTGATGCCGTCTAGCTCGACGGTGTTGGCTATCAGGAAGACATCTCCGGCATCTGCATTGGGGATAGTGCCATCCGTTTGAGCTTGCAGTTGGGCTCCATCGAGAATCGAAACGCGTTGCGCTGGACGGACAGTTGTGAGATTGGTGCGTCGATCCAGCCGCCCTTGTCCAATGATGCCAATGTCGCCTCCGGCTCCTCGGGAACCTGGCTCCACGCGGGTAACAATACCGCTGGGTAGAATGGTGCGATCGCCCGCATCATTGTGAACACCCCCTAACCCTCGAAATGTGATGCGATCGCCCACCAGCAAGACATCCCCGGCAGAGGATGAGGGCAAGCGCCCGGCGGTCTGAGCCTGGAGCTGTGCTCCGCCGCGCAGAATAATGGACTCGGCAGGACTAACGCGGGTGCTACCATCCTCGGTGATTGAGGTGCGCCCGATCACAAAGATGTTTCCACCTGTGCCGCGTGCTCCTTGTTCGACGCGGGCAATGATGCCGCTGGGGCCGTTGTTGCCTGTGCCTCCAATCAAAATCCTGTTGCCAACAAGTCGCACATCCCCAGCATTGGAATCGATGTTCGTTCCTGCTGTTTCGGAGCGGACTTGAGCGCCATCGATCAACGTGATGGTGTCTGCTGGCCTCAGGACAGAAAGGTTGCCCTGGTTGAACTCCACGCGCCCACTCAGCAACACCTGTCCAGCCGCACCCAGAGCATTTGGTTCTACACGGGTTCGGATAGCGGTTTGAGAGCCACCACCACTGCCGCTCAAGAGGATGCGATCGGCGGATAATTGTGCCCGTCCGGCATCGCCGTTGCCCAGGGTTTCTGCAAAAATCTGCGCACCATTGGTTAGGGAAATGGTGTCCGCTGGCAGGGTCGTTTCCGAGCCGTTGTCCGCATTGAACCGTAATCCACCTCCCAACAGCACCAATCCGCCGTTGCCATCTGCTCCTGGATCTACTCGGGCAAAGGCAGATGTTGCGCGGTTGACAACGCTACCATCCTCCAGGGTGACTCGGGCAAAGCCATCCAGTGAAATATCGCGGGCAAGCACAAAGACCGAACCCGCATTGGAATCGTTGACCCCATCTGTCTGAGCTAACAACTGTGCGCCATTGGATAGCGCCACCCGATTGATGGGGCGCACCCCAGTCGTGATCCCATCTCGGACAATGAGGTGGCCAATAAAGATGGTGCCGCCCTGACCTTCTGCCCCATCCTGGATGCTGCTGAAAATGGCGGTTCCCGTATCGTCGTCATTTTCTCCGCGCATCACCAGGCGATCGCTGGAGATAAGGACGTTTCCGCCATTGCCAACAGCATTCTCATTCACCTGTACCTGGATCTGTGCGCCTCCAGACATGGCCAGTCGCTGCCCACCGATAAGGATGGTGCCCCCCTCAACGGGATTACCCGCGCTTCCAGCATTTTCATTAATATTGCTGAATAGCAGGGCATCTTCGGAGAGAATCACATTCTGCTGGGCGAGGAGGCTAATGTTGCCTGCGTTTCCAGTGCCCGATGTGGCAGTGCTGAGTTCTGACTCGGTGGTCAGGGTGATGCTGCCATTTGTCGCGAGGGTAATTGCTCCTGCATTGCCTACCGTATCGGCTCGTGTACTGCTCTGGATCAGGCTATTGTCGCTGACGCGGATGCGATCGCCCGCGACCAAGGTAATGTTGCCGGCATTGTCTTCTCCGAAGGTTTCACTTGTCAATTCAGAGTCCAAGATACGGAGCGTTTCAACAGTTCGAATGCTGACGTTACCCGCATCGCCAAAAATTGGATTGTCATCGGCATCAGGGTCAGCATCGTTATCGGTACTAATCAGGGCATTTTCAATCCGCACCCGATTTGGAGATACTGAGGTGAAGCCCGAAAAGTCCGTCGGCTCCGCTTCTATGGGCTGACCAATGGCAATCCGCCCGAAATTCCCGTTGCTTTCGATGCTGGTGCTGCTTCGGGCGGAGTCGGGGCTACCAATGATCGAGACTTGCTCCGACGCTGTAATCAAGATATCCCCAGCGGGAGAATTATTCCTGTTGGTGGTGACGATGCTAGCGCGATCGCCAATCAGCACGCGCTGGGGTGGCGTGACATTGCTTCTCGGGTTTGCACCAATGAAAATGCGGCCTAACCGTCCTTGACTAAACACACCAGCCCCATCGTCGATCCGCACGCGCTCGGTCGCATTGAGGAGGATGTCTCCAGCCAGACCTGTACCAAAATTGCTGCTGCTGACCCGTGTGATCCCTTCAATGACGAGCGAACCATCCGTCGCAAAGATGCCCAGGGTGCTGAAGTTATCAGTATCTGCGTTGTTGCTGATGCTGAGCACTTCGGCACCATCCGAAATGTTGACTGACGCACCGATGAGAGTCAGATTACCAGAGGTCGCCTCTTCTGATGCGTTGACAAAGATGCCGCTGGCTTCAAGGTTGTTGAGTTCGTCGTCGCGCAAGCCCAGAATATCTTCCAACTCATCGTTCTGCCCGAAGGGGCTGTTGGTTAGGTAATTGTCGATGCGATCGCGCCGTTCCTGATAATTGGGGTCTTCCCCTGAGATGTTGATGCGATCGGTCGCGATGACGTTCACGGTTCCGGCGGCTCCGCCTTCACGACTGGTGGAAACAATTCGCCCGCCCCGAATCACCTCAAAGATGCTTGTAGAGACTGTAACGTCGCCCCCATTGCTGGGATTACTGGATAACGTGGAAATTGCCGCTCCATCTGAAATGGAGACGCGGTTGCCAGCGGACACCCGAATATCCCCAGCAGGGCCGGATGCTCCGCGCCCAGAGGCAGAAAAGAGACCGCTCGAAAAGCCATCGGTGGTGATGCCTTGCAGAATGACAGCATTGGCTGCCGTCACCTCTATATCGCCCGACTCTCCTCGCCCACCAGCGCCAGCCGATGCCAGAATCTGCCCGGTTGTTGGATCAACAATATCCTCAGCGATTTCTCGGAATAACCCCGTGCTGATTTGCGAGGAATTAATCCGTAGGGTGCCTGTCGTAATAGTGATATCGGCCGATCGCCCCACTCCATTGGGCTCGACCAAGCCACGGATTTGACTGCTGTTGCTCAACACCACCTGCCCAGTGTTGCCTGTGGTGACGGAAATATTTCCAGCATCGGCTTCGCCAAAGGTGCTGCTACCAACGAAGGCATTATCTTGAAGGCGAATATCTCCAAGGGGGGCGTTGAGGGCGATCGCCCCGCTCCGCTGACCGCTGCCCACAATTTCGGTCGAAACAATCGCATCATTCAGAATGCGAATGCTGCCCGTTTCTGCCGTTACGTTAATATCTCCCCCAATGCCCCCCACCGTTTGTCCGAAGCTCACACTCGATAGCCCGGCTGGGATAAATTGATCGATTGCCCGTAGCGTTGGCCCTTCCAGAACGATGTCACCCCCACGGCTGAGGAGGGTAATCGTGCCCCCCAATCGGCCAGAGGAGTTGATATTGTTGGGCAGTCCCGTGTCTGCGTTCGGGCGAATGGTAATGTTACCGTCGGCCAGGAGTGTGACATCCCCGCCATCGGCATCGAGGGTACCTGCAGCATTGGCGACAGCATTGGCATTAATGCGTCCATCAAGGTCGATATCGCCTCGGGAATCAATCGCCACTAAGCCCCCGCCTCGTTGGGATTCGGCTCGAATCGCTACCCCATTCAAGTCGGGATTATTAGGTAAATTGACTTGGGTGTCGAAAATTCGGATGTTGCCCGGCAAGTCACGGGTCGGATCCGGGGCATATTGATTCGTCAGCAGGATGCGCCCCTGCAGAAACTCGGGGGGGAGTTCTGCGGAGGCCACAAATCCCATGAGAATCGTACCCACCTCGATATTGGCGCTATCAACGGGTGGTGGCGTGAGGTTGAGCGTGCCAAAAAATTCACCCGTTGTCGGAAGTTGGTTGGCTCCAATGACCGCTGGATCGACACCTGCTCGAATATCGAGAGTCGGTTCCAGAAAGCCATCAATTGGGAAAGGGGCACCGTTAGACAAGCGCAGGCCAGTTTCGACCAGCGCCTCTTCACTGAGCGGATCGGCTTCCCCCAGAATCTGCACGTAGTTGGTAACGGTGACATCGCCTGCGGCCAAAATATGCAGCGAGGTGCCCTGGTAGGCATCGAACCGCACATCCCCCAGGGAGCGGATCACGGGGTCGTAGGGACTAAAGAGAGTGCCGAGGGATTGATCGAGTTGCTCGATGCGGAAGTTCCTTCCACTGAAATACTGGGCATCGCCTCCGACGGGATTGGCGGAGCGCAGCACCATGTTGCCCCCAGACCAGAACCCACTATCGGGGTGATTCAGAGCAAAAATATCCACCGTTTCGTTGCCCTGAAGTGTCATGCGGCCTTGGGCGACAGCAATGAAGGGATTGTCTACGCTGTCGCGAATTCGCAGGGTATCTTCGGCCAGCAGGGTGAGGGGGCCTCCAGACCACAATTGTCCCTGGAGATCGAGCAAGCGGCCATGCAGCCCCAAGCCCTCTTCGGCAAATAGAATTCCTTCGTTAGTGATATCGCCCGCAGGAGTACCGTATTGTATGCCGAGAGGAACATTGATGCTGAGTAGAGGTGGGGCATTGGGGTCGGTGGCACGGAACTCGCTGCCATCCGCCCAGGAGAAGCGATCGCCCGTGCTGGCATAGAAGGAACCCGACACATCAAGCTGAGCATCTGCCCCGAAAATAATCCCATTGGGGTTCAGCAGAAACAGATTCGCATCGCCCAAGACCCCCAACGTACCGAGGATGTTGGAGACGTTATCCCCAGTCACGCGGCTGAGGATGTTGTCGATGTCGGTAGGGTTGCGGAAGTAGACGCTCCTTCCCGCATTAACGTTGAACTCCTCAAAGCTGTGGAACAGGTTACTGCCCCGGGACGCACCGCCATCAATTTCAAAGTTGCCGCCGCCATTGGGAATCACGACAGAGGATTCACCGCCGAGGGTGTTGTCCGCTTCGAGGGGCAGTTGGGCCGCAGCGGGTAGCAATCCGCCTGTGCTGGCCAGAATAAGCAGGGCAACGGTTGGCGAAAAATAGCGGCTCAGCATGGTCAACACTCCGGAAGTGACAAGATTGTTTCTAAGGGGGAATTCGTTCGATACGGAATGGGGGGCAATATGAACCGTTTATCCTACTGCCAGTTGCCAACCAGAACGAAGGCGCTCCAGTAGTAGGGATGAGCTAGATTGAGATTGACCTGGGCAGGATTTTCGCTCAGGTCGATGGTGCGGGTGGGGCCGCGCCCGCCTCCCCGTACCACAAATTCTGTGTCGCCGTTGATCATGGCGAGTTGGGCTTGGCGTAATGCCTCGGCCTTGGTTGTGCCAGTGCTGGCGAGATTGGCGTAGAGAGCGACCATCAACCGGAAGGTAGCTTCGTCGCTGACATACCAGAGAGAGGCGATGGTGCTTCGGGCTCCCGATCGCACCGCCACCCCAGCCAATCCCAGCGCTGCGCGATCATCCCCAGTGGCGGTTCGGCAGGCACTCAGCACCAGCAACTCAATGGGGCGGGGGCGATCGATCGCTGCCGTTTGCAGCAGTTCGCGCAGTTCATTAATGTCGAGGCGCTCGTCGAACGTAAGGATGAAGGTGTCTTCGACCTTGGAACTAAATTCACCGTGGGTGGCAAGATGCACGATGGGGAAGGAGGCTGCGCGGATACGCTCGGAAATTTCTTCGGAGGTGAAGTTGTCGTTGAGGACGACTTGAGCGGAGACGATATCTTGCAGCTGCGTAAGTTCGGCCTCTACCCCTGGCAAGGGGAAAAAGCCCTGAACGCTCTCACTCAGCCCTCCCATCAGTGCTGTTAGAGATTCGGCATCCAGTTTTCCGGCTTCAAGCAGCTGTAGAGTAGGGGCGATCGCCACGCTGTATTGCTGAATCAAGTACTCCTGGCCGTCATACAGCGTTGCCAAGGGCAGGTTCCGCAGAATCCCATCGGGCACAAATACGAGTGTTTTGAGGCCACTGGCATCCAGCGCCGCCCGTGCCGGAGCCACCAGCCAGTCATACAGTTGCTTTGCGGGTTGTTGCACGGCGCTGATTGCTCGGCGTCGATTGCGGACGAGCTGTAGAAGGTTGTTGCTGACCGCCGTAACGGTATCGGCGTCAGCGGGAGCCGAGTAGCGCTGGAGTGGCTCTTCAGGGATGGCAAGGATCACTTCCAGTCGATCGGGCAGCAAGATGGGGTAGATCACCGCCGCTTCCTGGTCAATCGAATCGATTTGAACCGTGCGGGCATTGAGACAGGCTTCCCGGAAGAAGTTGTCGAGTTCCGCCAATTGCAGCGATTCGATGGTGAAACGGGCTTGCTCCAACTCGTCAGCCGTCGGCTCGACGTCAGGGGCTAGCAACAGAGACACCAATTCCCGGTGGATGGGTTCGACGCTTTCCCGGAATGAAAATTGGGCTTCGGGGTTGATGGCGGCCAAATCTCGCCGCACCGCTTGCAGGGTTGTGATCGCACTGGTGTAGGCGGCGATCGCGCCGGGGCGATCGTTCTGCTCTTTCAAAATGCGCCCCAGTTGCCACTCCCAGAGATACCGGAGTTCAGGCACATCCATCGCTTGTACCAGTTGCAGAGCCTCGTTCGTAAGGGGTTTGGCATCTTCCCACTGCCCCGCCTGCTCATAGGCTTTACCTAGGGTTCCCAAGGCATAGGATTCGGTGCGGCGATCGCCCAAGGCTTGTGCTTGTTGCACGGCGGTCGCCAGCAGTGGTGCAGCACGGTTCACCGCCCCGGACTGTCCCATCTGCCCTAGTTGGAGCAAGCTATCGCCCAGGTTGATACGGGCATCAATGCTGAAGCGGCTAGGAGGCAGAGCCTCAATCTGTTGTTCTAGCTGGGGAACTTGCGCCAGGGCGATAGCAGCGCGCTCTAGGGAAATCAAGGTTCGCAGACGGTTCAACCCAATCTGTACCCGCAGTTGGTCGGTGGTTTCCTGATTCAGGGCGGTGTCGTATTCGGTCAGCGCGGCGTCAAAATTCCCTCTAGCATAAGCCGTGCTGCCCAAGCTGTCGTAAATTCGTGCTAAAGCGTCGGTACGCTGGAGCCGCTGGGCCATTTCTAGGCTGGCGGTGAGGGTTTGGCGCGACCGCTCCAGGTCGCCCGCCACCCGTAAGGCATTGCCCAATCGTCGCAACCGCTCTACCTGTTCTACGGAATCGGGTTGCTCGGCGGCTACTTCCTGCATCTCACTGAGCCGCTCAATCGCCTGCCGATAGAACCCCATAGATTGCAGGGCTTCGGCCTGGTTCAACTGAGCCTGCATCGCTTGGGCGTCATCCCCCAGCTCGTCATACAGTGCTGCTGAGGCTTCCCAGGTGTCCAGCGCCGCTGCCGCATCGCCCCGGTAAAACTGCAACCGCCCCTGCACATCCAACGTCGATGCCAGGATTTGTGAATCGGTGTTGGCTTCTGCCTGTAGGAGTTCTAGACTGCGATCGATGGCGGCGGCAGCCTCATCCCACTGTCCTAGGTATTGGTAGACCAGGGACAGGTTGCGCAGGGCGATCGCCTCTTGCCGAGAATTCACGGCTTGCTGCACAGCGGCTTCCAGTACCCGCGCCGCTTCCGCATACCGACCCGCAGCATACAAATCACGACCCTGAGCCATTGCATTACTTGCTTGTGCCAGGGTTTGAGGCAAGGCAACTGATGGAGATGGCTGGGTCAGGGATGGGGCATCTAGAGTAAGCGAAGATTCAGCGATGGCGTTATCCCGATCGCTCTCTCCATCCTGCATCACCGCGCTGCCGGGCACGGCCCACACGCAGATCCCGACGATCAAACCCGATAGCACCAAATAGCGACCCCAACGCTTTAGAAGGGGCTGTAGCGAATTGAGAAATACAGACCATCTTCTTGCCATGAATCTCCCCCTGTGTCGGTATCCACCAGCGGAATGCCCCAATCAAATCGGGCGGTGAAGTTATCGCCCATGCTCCACAACAATCCTAGCCCCAAGCCGACCAGAGAATTGGGATCGGGGTCGGGAGTGTCATTGTTCCAGCCGATGCCTGCATCGAAGAAGGGCGCAACCTGCAACAACCCATCTACTTCAGGAACACGCAGCACCGGGATGCGGACTTCAGCCGAAATCAAAGCGCCATTATCGGTCAGTAACTCATTTTGACGATAGCCCCGTACCGTAGCCTGTCCACCCAAGCCAAGCTGCTCAAAGGAGGGGAGGCTATCCCCTGTCAACTGCACATCCCCCCGCACAAACAGGAGGGTATCGCGCCCCAGCAAACGCACCCATTGCCCCTGGCCGCGCCAACTGAAGAAGCGGCTATCCGGGGCATCTTCGTTAATCGTTGGGTCAAACAGATCCACCCCAAGGTTGAACTGCGATCGCCCAGCTAGTACATGTAGACTACTCCGTTGCACCCAATCTTGTCCAAACCGTAGCGCCGAGATACGAGTCCGGCCTTCTTCGTCGGCCCCAGCAGAGAGGGGAAACGGGCCAATATCTGCGATCCCCAATTCGGTCTGACCCTCCTGGCGAGAGAAGGCAAAATCTAGCGCAAATTCCTGGGTGGGCGATTGAAACAGTGGTTGCCGCACCGCTAGCTCGTAATAACGCGAGTCGGAGTTAATTTCCAGCACATCAAAAGGGTCTTCGATGACATCGCTGTCTCCCAGCCCGAAGGACAGTTCAATGGTGCCATTACGAGGATTGAAGGGAACTCGATAGCTGGTGTCGATGCTGTTGCTGCCCTCGGTGTTGGTGTATTCAAACAGGAAGCGATCGCCCAATCCTGTCAGGTTTAATTGCTCTACCGTGAAGCCTCGCTGGACGCTGCCCACGCTGGGCGATCGTTCGTTATCCAAATTCAGCGTCACGGAAAAGCTGTCGGCTTCTGCCACCGATACCACCAAGCGGTTGGTCCCTGGCTCTACCCCGGCCTGCAAATCGGCTGAAATCGTTTCAATCAGCGGATCCAATTGCAGCAATTGCAATCCTTCTAGCAATCGAGGGACATTCAGCGGCGTCCGCCCAGCCAACCGCAAGCGGCTGCGGATATAGCTGTCGTTCAACCGTCGATTGCCCTGGATGTCGATATCTTCCAGTCGACCTTCCACCACCTGAATTACCACCACGTTGTTTTCCACGGTTTGGGGTGGAATCAGCGCTCCGGATGTGAGGTAGCCGTTGTCGGTGTAGAGACGGGTAACGGCCGCCCGAGCCTGAAGCAATTCTGCGAAGGTAACCGACCCTGTAAATGGCTCTGTCACCTCGGCCAGTTCATCTTCATCAAAGATGGTGCTGCCCTGTACGTCGTAGCGTTCGACCTGAATCAGTTCGGGAACGCCCTCGGGCAGTTGCCCCGGATCGGGAGGCGCTTCGGGGAGCGGTAATAATTCTTCTGGTGGTGGCAGCGGAGGTAAGGGGGTTTCGGGTAGTGGCTCCTCGATCGGTTCTGGCACTAGAAGAGGGATCTCCCGATTGGGGTTCTCGTCTGGAAGAGAGGGAATTTGAGCTAAGTCGAATGTTTGCTGGGTTACCCCTTGAGCCAGTGGCTTTGTGGCGATCGCCGAGGATGACTCAGCAGCAGCTAGCTCAAGCCCACCTGGGAACTCTGGCAGAGACTTGCCTTCAGCCGCCGTGGGCAGTAGGGCGATCGCTCCAATCAGCCCCAAGCCCCAGCTACAGTGCCACACCGACCAACGCTGTTTCACCCAAATAACTCCCCATGATGTGCACGATAATGCTACAGCTTTATCTGCAAGACAGGACTTAAACCATTGGGAATTGAGTAAGGCTTGGTTGATCCCTCTGGCTTCGCTATCTTCTTGCACGATCTACGCTCAGTAGCAGTGATTCTGCGAAAAATGCAGTGTCTTAGCGCAGTTAGTCATGGATGCCCCCAATACTGACCAAAAATGCTCCGAACCTATGACCAAAACCCAACTGATAGGCCTGACGTTAGAAATGCATGAATCTCTGCACTAAAAGAGATTGACATTCTATTACTTGGCGCCTATATTGTTTGTGTCGGTTAATCAAAGCACCCTGTTCGAATCGATCTCAGAAAGTTGAACTCAAACGGTCAAAATCCATGAACGAGTTGAGTTTAATTGGTTTTCGTCTTTTTCTACAACTTCTTTCGATTTTCTTCCTGCGATCGATCTGCCAGGTTTGACTCAGCATTCTGTTCTGTCTTTTGGTAGATAGAGAGGCTAGTTGTCGTATGCAGGTTTAACTTTGCCTGTACTGCTTGGTCAGGCATTCTTGTCTGTCGATCGCCATTTTCTAATGGCTGCTATTTTCTGATAGCTATCCCCAAGTTTTTGATATTCCCCAACGCCTGTTTGCGACCTGTTGTTTGGCGGCCTGAAGCTTTCTGCTTGCCTGAACAGTGAGCTGCTGCTTCTCCAGGATTTGCGTTTTGGACAGTGTTTTCTTCGAAAATTGAGCTGTTGTTGTAGCGGCTAGCTTTGCGCTGGGCTTTTAGCTCAATCGGGGAGTCTATTCGAGGACGCGATCGAGATTTTATGCCGAACCTATGCCGAACGTTAGAGGCTTCATGCCGAACGTTCTGGCCGTTTTGGGCTGGATTTTGGTTAGGGCTGAATTTTGGGCTGGATATCGCAGATGAGTTTGTTTGTTTTACCGATTTGTCATTCATCAATCCGTCATTCATTTGAGGTGTGTTCCAATGGTTCTTCCAATTTCGTTGACTTGTTCCGTGCGTTTTGATCCGACCGCGTTGACCAATGGAGAGGAGACCAATCAGCTTCCGACCCCCGATCTTGCGCCTGAGTCTCCAGAGCCTCCTCCTGAACGAGAGTCGCTGCGCGTGTTGCTGATTGGTTCTCGCAAAGGCGTAATTAGCACAATCCAAACGCTCTATCGGTTGGGATTTGCGGAGGTGGCGGAGTGGAGTCCGCTGTTGCCTGCACCCAATCCGGGTGAGGTGATGAGCATTCTCACGCGATATCTTCTGACCCAGCCACCTCGTTAACCTGGATTATTCGCGAAGATTCTGTTGAACTCTAGAAGTTTCCATAGTCCTTTGTCTTGGCGATCGTGTATAAAAACACACTGTCGAAATCAGACGATCGCCAGAACCGTTGATAGAAAAAGGCTTTAACGGTTTTTGAGTGGGACTCATGAATAATCCAGGCTAAGCCAAAGCAATTTCCAAATTACCTTAGAGAGGATTTGCCTACGTTGTTAGTGTTGTGGCCGTATCAGGCCACAACACTAACGAGTTCACTCAACATGACGCAAGGGATCACGAATAAATTAAAACCAGGATTTTATTTTGGAAAGCGCGGCTGAGCCGCGCTTTCCAAAATAGGTTTTGGATTTTATTTAATTCAAGATCCAAGATTTGCGTAAAGTCGATGGGGTTTGCTTGGCTAGTCTTCTAGCTGTACCCTTGCGCTAATCCCATGACATAGCGATAGTGGGGTTCGGTTGCTTGCCGTCTGGGGGAGGTGTTGCCGAAGGTAGAGGTTCCATCTACTCTGTTCCATTGGCTGGACTCAAACAAACGCTGTTGTAGATCTTTGATATCCACGGTCTTGACAGTGCCTTCTCCCACGATCGCTTTGCCATTGACCCAGGCGCTATGCACAGCGTTGGTGGGGCGCCCCAGCACCAGCAAGCCAATGGGGTCGGTGCGGGGCAGCAGCGATAGGCTTGTTAGGTCATACATTACTAGGTCGGCTTTCTTTCCAACCGTCAGTGTGCCTAACTGCTCTGCCATCCCCAATCCTGTTACGCCACCCAATGCGGCCATCTGCACCGCTTCAACTGGACGGATCCAGTTCTGATATTCGGTATCGGTGATGTTGTGGAGGATGGAGCCAATTTTGATTGCTTCCAGTAAGTCCTGGGAGTCGTTGCTGGCGGCACCATCGCAGCCAAAGCTGATATTTACTCCCGCTTGCCGATAGCGCAGGATAGGGGCGATGCCGCTGCCCAGGCGTAGGTTGCTAAGAGGATTGTGGACAACAGTCGATTGGGTCTGGGCTAGGAGAGCGATGTCGGTGTCGTTCAACCACACGCAATGGGCCAAGGAGGTGCGATCGCCCAAAAACCCAGTCCGATTGAGCAACTCAACAGCACTGCAGCCATATTTCTCTTGCATCAGGATTTGCTGGGCTTTGGTCTCAAGCAGATGGGCATGACGGCAGAGCAAATGGCGATCGCTCAATGCAATACACCCTTCGATCAGTTCCATAGAGCAAAGCTGCAATCCAGTCGGGGCGGTCATGATCGAAATCCCGTCTTCCGGTCGATGATGAGCTTCGACGATCCGCTCTAGCATCTCCAGAATTTCTGCTGTAGTTTGCTCAGCAGGCGGGATATCTCGTGCCCGCCCTTTAGATGGCACACCAGCAGGTAGGGCTAAGTCATATATCAATGGCCCAATATAGGCGCGGATTCCAACATCACGGTAGGCTCGCACCGCCGCAGCAACCGTTGCTTCTTCTTGGCCCGGAAGCAATGACAGATGATCGACGACCGTTGTGCCGCCGGAGAGAAGCGTCTCTACAGCTGTTCCGACGGCACTTAAATAAATTTGCTCTGGGTCGTTTACCTCTTGGTCGTAGAGTTCGGCCAGCCACAATTCCAGAGGGAAAGGAGCAATGGAACCCCGTGACCACATTTCTGAGGAGTGGGTATGGGCATTGACAAACCCAGGCAGCAGCAGTTTGTTCCGTCCGTTAATCACCTCTCCCTCAGCTTCGAGCCGGGGGGCGATCGCTGCAATTTTCTCTCCGGCTAACTGCACATCGACTGTTTGGTAGCGATCGCCCTGAGGAATCAATACCTGTTGAATGGTTGTGATCACGCCGTTGTCCTTTTGGTAAATGTGGCACTCCGATGACAAGCTTAGGACGTATGCAGAGCCTCTATCGGTCGTTATGTGTCTAACGAGTCGATACATCAAGTGGGTCGATCGGGCAGGCGGTGTTTTTCTATGACCGAACAATTGCTTGATCGGCGATCGCTTCACCCATCAAACCAACTTGGAATAACTTGGGCGCACCTGTAGAGGTGGCACTGTCCACGGGACACCTGTGGAGAGTCGAAACAAAGGGCTTGCGTGATTCTGGAGTTAGTCTTCAACGCGTCGCCAAACTCTTGCGCTCTAACATCCTTCACTTTTGAGAACCCATTGACTCACGGGGTTCTCTGAATAGGGTTTCCAAATGATTACAAGCATAGTGTCCTTGTAATCATTCATTATGCCCATCGCTATCCACCATTTTCGCACTTTGAGACACCTGATTTTATGTCGGTTAGGTTTTATTAGATTTGAAATCAGAGCCTGAAACACAGTGGCCATATCCAGAGTGGTTATATGAGACTGTTTCACCCTGAAAAGAGTCACCTTCGTGAATAGCCTGAGTCGTTACAAAATTGTGAATCTTCGTTAACGCTGAATTGTCCTGCTGGGGTAACTTGCTCCATACTCAACACGGTTGTATACAACCAAATATCGGTTGTCTTTAACAAAGCAAAAGGAAGGATTTGCCGTGTTGCGTTATATCAATCTTCCGGACAACCTCCTCCCCTCCGTTGCCCCCTACTGCCACGCAGTGCGTGCTGGAGATTTCCTATTTGTCACGGGGCAACTGGCAGAAGATCCCCAAACGGGCAAAATTGAACGGGGCAGTATCGAGGCTCAAACGACCCAAGTAATGGAAAATCTAAAGATGGTGCTAAACCATAGTGGCAGCGGCTTCGATAAGGTGGTGATGGCGCGCATTTTTGTGACGGACTTTCGGTTCTATCAATCTGTCAACGATATTTACAAGGCTTACTTTTCTCCCGATCGCCTCCCTGGACGCACAACCGTAGGAGTTACAGCGCTGGCAGAGTTTGGCGATGTGGAAATCGATCTGATTGCCTACTGTGGCGAAGCATAACGGAACAAACGCATCCCTCTCCACTGTGTCGTTCCATACTGAATCGATGCCCCTTTTGTCTTAGTACTCGACTATCTGCCCGCTCCCTGTCCTACTTCCAGGTAATAAACGAACAGGGATTGTTTTTATCGAATGTTGTCTCACGATTCTCTCTTCAGTTTTTATGAATGCCCCTTTGCGAACGCTCGGTATGCCGCCAACGGCTTGGTATGTGGATGAGACGATCGCCGATCTCACCCGTCCACCCCTGGATACTCGCATCGTGACCCTGGCAACGGAAACCAAGACCCTACGCATTGACTTGGCTAAGGCGGCGGTCATCGTGATCGATATGCAAAATGATTTCTGCCATCCCGATGGCTGGTTGGCGCATATCGGGGTGGATGTAACTCCAGCGCGATCGCCCATTGCTCCGCTGCAAGGGGTTCTGCCAACAGTGCGATCGCTCCAAATTCCGGTCATTTGGGTCAACTGGGGCAACCGTCCCGACTTGCTCAATATCAGTGCGGCCACCCGCCATATCTATGATCCCACGGGTACAGGGGTTGGCTTGGGCGATCCACTGCCCAAGAATCAAGCTCCGGTGTTGCAGAAAGACAGTTGGGCGGCTGCTGTGGTGGATGAATTAGCCCCGGAAGCTGGCGATATTCGAGTCGATAAGTACCGCATGAGCGGGTTCTGGGATACGCCCCTTGATAGCATTCTCAAAACCCTCGGGCGCACCACCCTCTTCTTTGGCGGGGTCAATGCCGACCAGTGCGTTATGGCAACGCTGCAGGATGCCAACTTCCTCGGTTACGACTGCATCCTCCTATCGGATTGCACCGCCACCACCTCCCCCGATTTTTGCTGGCAGGCCACCCTCTACAACGTGAAGCAGTGCTTCGGCTTTGTCAGCGATTCCCACACGCTATTGGATGCCGTCAAAGACTGAGCCATATTTGTTCATCTGTTCCTGCTGTTCTTGTGAACCACTCCTGGGAGATCTTGCCCTATGCACGCGACCGATGTTTCTCATGCTCCGACCCATATCATTGAAGTGCCGTCTCCTGAGGTTGTTGCGCAACCCCGGTGTGTGATTCCTGTCCTCAAGACCCCAAAGGACTATCAGGCCTTTCGCATCAGCCCCCACGATACCAATCGGTTGGCGATCGTTTTTGACCCAACCTCGGCCAATATGTCGCTGACTTACTGTGTAGAGATTTTCGATGTGGGGGGAAAAACGCCGCCAAACCGCCATCAACTGGCGGTGGAAATGTTCTTTGTCTTAAAGGGAGAAGGCATTGCCACTTGTGATGGGCGCAAGGTCACGATCCAGGCGGGGGATAGTCTCCTTGTTCCCGCGACAGGCACCCATGAGATTGAGAACACAGGTTCCGATCGCCTCTATACCTTGTGCATCATGGTTCCCAACGAAGACTTCGCCGAGTTGATTCGTAGCGGCACGCCTGTTGAATTAGATGAGGCCGATCTGTCGGTTTTGCGACGGTACGATGCATCGGCAGAAGCATAGGTTGCCTTGATGGATCTCTGACAGCCGATACTCCCGATGCTTATGAGTGGTAAGACAGGCAGGGCAAGGGTTGAGTGATATCTGCTTATGGTTAGCGATTTATAACGAAGGATCAATTGCGAATTTCCCCTGGGTTTGTTCGGGGATTTCTGCTCGCAACTAGTTGCTGAGTTTTGGCAAAAGTTTCTAGAGTAGAGTCACTGTTATACAAGGTCATGAGACAGCTATGGCTCCAAATCCCGACATTATGCGGGCGATCGCCCAACTCGACTATCGCGTGACAGCGGGTGACGTTGCCGCGAAAACCGGGATGGAGTTGCAGACCGCCGAACAGGGCTTGCTGGCGCTGGCCGCCGATGTCGGCGGGCATATGCAGGTTTCGGATGAAGGGGAACTGGCCTACGCCTTCCCCCGTGGGATGCAGGGTATTTTGCAAAGCAAGTACTTTCGGTTGCGCTTGCAGGAATGGTGGAACAAGATCTGGGGCGTTTTGTTCTACATCATTCGAATTTCCTTTGGGATTGTATTGATTGCGTCGATTGTTTTGATTCTGCTGACAATTGTGGCGATTTTCATTGCCATTAATTCCCAAAGCCGAGACAACGATCGCGGTGGCGGATTTGGCGGTAGCATGGGTGGCAATCGCATCTTTGTGCCCACCTTCTGGATTGGCCCCAACTGGTTTTACGCCTTCCAGCCCCCCACGCGACGACGTTACTATCGCCAAACCCAAACGCGTTTTGGGGAAGAACCAAAGATGAGCTTTTTGGAAGCGATCTTTTCCTTCCTGTTTGGGGATGGAAATCCTAATGTCGACCTGGAGGAGCGTCGCTGGCAAACCATCGCAACGGTCATTCGCAACAATGGCGGTACCGTGGTTGCCGAGCAAGTCGCACCTTACTTGGATGATTTGGGTGGAGCGACGAGCCAGGAACTGGAAGACTATATGCTACCTGTGCTGTCGCGCTTCAACGGACGGCCTGAGGTGAGTCCAGAGGGGCAATTGGTCTATCGCTTCCCAGAATTGCAAGTGATGGCACAGGAGCATGGTGCCCGGAGTGTTGCGGCTTACTTGAAGGAATTGCCTTGGCGCTTTAGTGAGGCCAGCTCTGGGCAGATTATGGCGGCCGTTGGCTTGGGTGCTGCAAACTTTGTGGGAGCGCTGGCACTGGGATCCCTCTTGCGGGATGCGGCGATCGCCGAGCTGGGAGGGCTAGTCGGCTTTACCAGCGGTATCTTTGGCTTCTTGCTCGCCTATGCGGTTGCTTTTCTGGGCGTTCCCCTAGCGCGCTATTTCTGGGTGCAGTGGCGCAACCAAAAGGTGGAAGCGCGCAATGAACAGCGCCAGGAACGGGCTGTTGCCTTGAACCAGGCAGATGACGAGTTGCAGAAAAAAATCACCTTTGCCAGCGAGTTTGCCACCCGCACCCTGGTCACCGAGAAAGATCTGGCTTACACGACAGAACGCGATCTGACGGAGCAGGAAATTGAGCAAAAGGACAAGATCGACGAAGAATGGCAAAAGCGCTTAGAGGGTCTTTAACTACGAGCGCAAAGCTCTTGAAAAGCCCTTGAGCTGAGATTCTGCTGCTCAAACTGCGAATAAAAACTAAACCCCGCTGTCGCAATCGATGAAGGTTCAAAGACCTGAGAATTGGCGACAGCGGGGTTTTTCGTAGCAGAGAAAGCATGACTATTCTGGGGAATTGATTAGACCCGGATGGTTTTGCGGGCGAGGGCCAGGAGCTGACCAATGAAATCGGCGATCGCCCACCTGAATCGGACGATCGTTGATGCTGGCTTCGCGGCGGCGCATCAGACCACTATCGTCGAACTCCCAGTTTTCGTTACCGTAGGCACGATACCATTGGCCTGCATCATCATGCCACTCATACTGAAAGCGCACGGCGATGCGGTTTTCGCCAAAGGCCCACATCTCTTTCACCAGTCGATAATCTAATTCCTTATCCCACTTACGGCGGAGGAAGGCACGAACAGCGTCGCGACCCTGGAGGATTTCGGCTCGATTTCGCCAAAAACTGTCTTCGGTATAGGCCATCGAAACTCGGTCGGGGTCACGGCTATTCCAGGCATCCTCGGCCATACGAACTTTGGCGATCGCACTCTCCCGTTCGAAGGGCGGCACTAACTTGGTTGCTAACGTCATGGCAATGGCTACGACTTAAAAGAAAAGACACGCACAGAGGCTAAAGCCATACAGGCACAGCCGAAAAATATCTGCAAAGACAGTTTTCACCCTATTAGATGAATGTCAATGCAGACTTACGATTTGGATGAAAGTAGATAGTTTTTTGAAAGCTCCGCGTAGCCCTAGACCCGTTAAGTTGGTCGAGTCATGGTGCTTAGCGGCATTCCTACCACTTCTTGTAGGGCAGGAATTTGCCACACATAATGACCTTGACGCGATCTCCCTTCGGATCTTCTTCCCGCTCGACATCAATGGTGAAATCGATCGCGCTCATGATGCCATCCCCAAATTTTTCGTGGACGACGGTTTTGATAGGCATGCCATAAACTTGCATGATTTCGTAGAAGCGGTAGATTAGTGGATCGGTGGGAACCACGGGATCGAGCGAGCCTTTGACCGGACATTCCGTTAGGGAGTCGATCAAGGCCGTATCCGCACCGAGAGCCTGAACAATTTTTGTTGCTTCCTCTTTCGAAGCGCTGGCCTGACGGTAAACGACCGAGGCAATCCACACCTCGTCGCCGCCAACTTTCGCTTCCAAATCAGCAAAGGTGAGTCCAGCCGCTTTCTTCGCAGCCAACAGCTTCTCGGTCACTTCAGGTAACATCATTGTCAAATTCCTCCTAATAGGGCAAAAAAGTAAGGTAAAAAACTCCGGGACGCGCAACCCGATGGCGCGTCAGGATATGACTCTCAAAGTCCAAACGTCAAACTTTGGGTAACGGTTTGAGCTTGGCGCTACGACTTGTTGATTCTGGCGGCCTCGACAGCACGGGTCTCGCGGAACAGATGGCTTTCCATTTCCGCTTTCAGGCTGTGGTAAGCCGGATGTTGTTCAATGGTTTCTCGATTGCGCGGTCTTGGGAAGGGTACTTCCAGAATCTCGTCGATGCGGGCAGCGGGGCCTCGGGTCATCATGACGATGCGATCGGACAGCAACAACGCCTCATCAATACTGTGGGTAATCATGATTACGGTCTTACGCTGCTGTTCCCAGATGCGCTCAATCTCATCCTGCAGGAACCCGCGAGTTAGGGCGTCCAGTGCGCCAAAGGGTTCGTCCATCAACAAGATTTGTGGACTAATTGCGAGGGCACGGGCAATGCCGACGCGCTGGCGCATCCCGCCCGAGATCTCGTGGGGATGCTTTTTCTCGGCTCCCACCAGTCCGACGAGCTGGATATGCTCTTTGACGGTGCGGTTGACTTGCTTAGCAGCCCATTGCGGATAGACAGTTTCGACGGCAAAGCGAACGTTTTCCTCGACGGTCATCCAGGGCATGAGCGCATAGTTTTGGAAGACCATGCCGCGATCGGAACCAGGGCCAGTAATGGGCTGATCGTTGAACAGAATTTGTCCAACCGTTGTATCCGAAAGGCCGGCAATCATGTTCAGCAACGTCGATTTACCGCAGCCCGAAGGGCCAATAATGGAGACAAAGGTATTGGGCTCAATATCGAGGCTGATATCCTCAATCGCGACAAAATCTTTGGTTCGCTTACCGGCTAACTTGCTGAACAGGTCTTTTTTGCCATGAAAGACCTTCGTAACATTGCGAATAGAGAGCTGTGCGGTAGGCGAATGGGTATCCGCCGGAGTGACTGAATTCACGGGTACTACACTCACGAGTTTCGACCAAATGCGACAAATTTTTCGAAGGCAGCGAAGATACTATCCAGAATGAGTCCCACTAACCCAATGATGAAAATGGCAACCAAGATATTTGGAATATAGAGGTTGTTCCATTCGTTCCAGATGAAATATCCCAATCCGGTTCCTAACAACATTTCTGCCGCTACGATGACCAGCCAGGCAATACCCATACTGATTCGTAGTCCTGCGACGATGCTTGGTAAAGCGGCCGGAATAATGACTTTAAAGATGGTGCGTAACCGAGAAGCACCTAAAGTCTCGGCGACTTCCAAGTAATCTTTATCAACATTCGCTACTCCCAGAGATGTGTTAATCAGCGTTGGCCAAATGCTGGAAATGAAGATAATGAAAACGCCCGTTTGTTCTGAGTCTCTGAGGATATAGAGGCCTAGAGGTAGCCATGCTAAGGGAGAAATTGGCTTCAACAATTGCACATAGGGATTAAACCCTTTACGAGCAATCGGGGAAATGCCAATCAGAATTCCCAAGGGTACGGCGACAAGGGATGCCAGAATATAACCGATGGCAACCCGTCGCAAACTAATCAACAAGTTCCAACCGATACCCAAATCGTTTGGGCCATTGTTGAAAAAGGGATGGGTGAGCCACCACCAAAGCTCTTCGAGGGTCTTGGTCGCCGTAGGCATCCCCTGAGCAAAGATGCCGGAACGGGCACCCACCTCCCAAAGCAGCAGAAACACTGCTAGTGATCCGACAAACAGAAGAAAGGCACGGACGTTTTCGCTCAAAAAGAAAGACTCTTTCTCGCTTTCGTAGTAAGGCGTGCCTATTGTTGGTTTACTTACCGCCATTGAAATACCTCCTGCCAGCGCCGTTAGACGCCGTACTCATCAATTTGCTGCTGGACATAAGTCTGTGGATCAGCGGGGTCAAAGGTGTCGAACATGAGTTCTTCTGTTCGATAGATTTCGGTGGGTGGCTCTTGCCCAAGTTCTTGTGCTAGCTCACGGGCGAGATCTGTAAGGAAAATGTCTTTACCCACTGTTTCATAGCCCTGCTCGTTAATGCTCTTAGGCGCTAAGCCATCGCCTTGCAAATCCCAACGGACGAGCTGACTAGAAATCCAGTTGGCAAAGCTTTGCCAGGGATAGGGGTCGAAGTCAATCCGGTCGGGCACGTTTAGGGTATTGCCGTTGCCGTCGTCAAAGTTGCCTGTCAGAACAGCCTCAACCACCTCTGTCGGCTGGTTTAGGAAGGCGCGCTCAGAAATAGCTTCTGCAATCTCGACGCGGTTGGCTGGGTCGCTCGCGTAGCCTGCCGCCTCGATAATGGACTTGTTCAACGCGCGGAAGGTGTTAGGGTTAGCGTTGATCCATTCATCACTGGCCGCGAATGCACAGCAAGGGTGACCGGGCCACAGGTCTTTTGTCAGCATGTGGATGAATCCGGCTCCCTCAAAAACAGCCCGTTGGTTGAACGGATCGGGCATGAGGTAAGCATCGATGTCTCCGGCGACGAGTTGGGCAATGCTATCTGGTGGCGGCACAGGACGAATCTGTACATCGACATCTGGGTCAATGCCACCCGTTGCTAAGTAGTAACGCAGCAGCAAGTTATGCATGGAATAGGGGAAGGGCACGCCCATTGTGAAGCCCTTGAAATCAGCGGGACCATTGACCTGACCTCTGTATTTCTCAGCAACGGTAATAGCTTGGCCGTTGATGTTCTCAATGCTGGCGAGTTTTACCCCGAAGGCAGCAGAACCCAGTCCGAGGGTCATGGCGATGGGCATTGGAGCCAGCATATGGTATGCATCGAGTTCACCGGCGATCGCCGAATCCCTGACCGCACCCCAACTCGGCATCTTCACTACGGAGGCGTTGAAGCCATACTTCTCATAGAAGCCCAACGGCTCCGACATGATGATCGGCGTCGCACAGGTGATTGGAATAAAACCAATTTGCAGATCCGTTTTCTCAAGGTTTGCATCGACAACTGACGCGTCGGAATTGTCTTCTGTAACAGGTTCATTGCCGCCCGCACAGCCAGCCAATGTGACCAAAGCCGCGCCGACTGCCATATTCCGAAGGAACTCCCGGCGCCCCGTTTTGCTGTTCCGAATTGAGTCTGCAAAAAAGAGACCAGCCTGGGGGCCAAAGGCTGCCGCAAAGGCATTTTCTAAACCGCCAGCCTGCTGACACAGTGCCAGGATTAACCGCTCTCGCTTGGGGTCGCCTCGACCCACTCGCTTCAAAAACAGAGCTTTTCGCAACTCATAGGTATTAACCGAATCGGCGGCTCGCAATTGATTCTCTTTGAAGAGACCCATCTTGACCATGTCATCCATTAAGTCAACAGGATCTTGTGGCATTGTCTCCATAAATTCCCAGTGCGCCATGCTGTTATGTTCGCCACCACAAACACCACAGAGAGACTGCAAATTTGACAGCTTACCGAAGCTATTTTCTGACCCTTCCCAAGCCTGAAATGCCTGTTTCGCAGAGGCTAAAACCATGACTATTCCCATCCAAAACGAACTGCTGATATCCGGTTAAATCGATGTTCAAATCGATATCGCTAGGCATATTAGGTAGATACAATACCAGCCTCAAACAGCTGTGGAATTGGATCATTTTTTGGAGATAATGGGATTTTCTTTTGAACTTTTATTGGTAGTTATTTAAAGTGTCTTATTCGTAAATTTAGATACAAAAATAATCTGAAAATAACCCTTTAGAAGGCTGCCTTATTTAGATGCAAAATATTTGAATGCGAAAAAATAACCCTACGCATTTGGGTAGGATTATTCCTTGCAAGTTGTGTGATGCCTTGTTTTCAAATAGATGTTGGTTTCACTTAATCGCATAGCACCATATTCTGAGAGTCCGCTCTCAGAATATGGTGCTAATTAGATGCCAAACTCCTTTGAGGCAAGCTCTCGGAATGCATTCCAGAATATTGATTTCGCTACAGGCTTTGTCGCCAAGTGAGTGGAGAAACGCCGTGGAATTTGTGGAACTGGCGCGTAAAGTAACCCGCATCGTTATAACCAGAGAGTTCGGCCACCTTGCGGATTGGGGTGCTAGTGGACTTCAAGAGATGACGTGCCTGTATCATGCGGCGCTCAATAATCCAGCGCTTGATGCTACGCCCAGTTTGGGATTGGACCAAGTTCGTCAAGTAAGCCGGAGAATAGCCCGCTTCTTGAGCAACGTCATTTAGATTGATCGGCTCACGATAGTGACTTTCTATGAATTGAAATACCTTTTCGAGTTTGGGACAGTCGGGGAATATGGTTTCCAAGTCGGCTAGAGGGGAGGGAGTAGCCATGTCGCTGGATGGCTTGTTAACTAGAGCCTCAGGCGATCTTTCGACCGTTCCTAGTAATTCTTCATGGCGCTTCAGCCGAGTGGTAATGGCGGATAGAAACTGCTCAATGGTACAGGGTTTCGTCAGATAGTCGTCGGCTCCTAAGGCCATTCCCTGGCGCAAATCAGCCATAGTCACTTTGGCTGTAAGAAAAATGAGAGGAATTGCGGCTGTCTGTCGCGATCGCCGCAGTGCCGATAGGACTGAATAACCGTCCATATCTGGCATCATAATGTCGCAAACAATCAGATCCGGCCAGCATTTCTTTGCCATCGCAATGCCTTCGGTTCCGTTTCCGGCACTGTAGGCATGAAAGCCTTCAAACGCTAAACATTTCAGAAAAACGTTACGAGTTTGAACCTCATCTTCAATTATGAGTACCGTTTTCATGGCGCATTTATAAAATTGCATCGCTAGAGCCAATTCGCTCTGCTTTCGCACCGATTTAACCATTAAGACTTGTCAGCAATTTCAATAACAACTACTGTAAACAAGGTCTTTGATCAATACTGAAAGGGCTACGCAATTCCTTTCCTTTAGAGCCGTGAAATAAGTTTTTCTGATCTGGATAGCGGCCAGCCCATGTTTAATTTAGTAGTTGTTAACGGAGTTCGTTTCGGTGTCGTAAAGCACACTTTTTCATTGGCTGTTGGTTTCCATGGCCTGAACCTCATCACCGCAATTTTCCAAGTTGCAGAATTCAAGGATGATTTTTTCAAGCAGGGATGTCCCAGGCCCCCGTTTGAAACCAGTTATTACCTCAATCGGCAGCATTAATTTTCTATGCGCGGCTGTGAACATGATCTGATTTACTGTTGAAATGACTGAGCATTACTGGACTAAGCGATCGCAACCGCTCACCAGAACGCCTGATTCGGAGCCGTTTGCTCAAGAGCTGGAACAACTGCGTCGTCAGCACCAACTCATTTTGAATGCCGTCGGTGAAGGCATCTATGGACTCGACCTTAATGGCAATGTCACATTTGTCAATCCCGCGGCGGCGGCGATGATTGACTGGTCAATGGATGAACTCATTGGTAAGTCGATGCATGCGGTGTTGCACCATTCGCATCCAGACGGCTCTTGCTATCCGCGGGAAGAATGTCCCATCTACAGAGCGTTTCAGGATGGCAGTACCCAACGGGTTACCAATGAGGTGTTTTGGCGCAAAGACGGCACTAGCTTTCCGGTGGAATATATCAGTACCCCTATGCGTGATGAAGATGGCCACCTAGTTGGGGCGGTGGTGACCTTTCGCGACATTACTCAACGCCGCTGGGCGGAAGAAATCCTGCAACGGGCGAACGAAGAGTTAGAACTCAAGGTGTTGGAGCGGACAGCCAAGCTGCGGCAGGCGAATCACCAACTGCGAGAACTGAGCGAGATGCGATCGCGCTTCATTGCACTTGTATGCCACGAGTTTCGCAATCCGTTGAACAATATTGCGCTGTCAGTGTCTTCCCTCAAGCGCTATGACACTCAGCTCAGCCTTGAAGAAAAAAACGATTACCTGTTTGCCATCAACGCCAACGTTGAGCGCATGACAAAAATCGTCGATGACATCCTCGTCATTGGCAAAATTGAGGCCAAAGTTTTGGAGGTCGCTCCGACGCCAATTGATCTCGTCACCTTTTTTCAAAACCTATTGGAAGAGCAAGAATTTCACCGTTTGGAATCGCCGATTCAGTTTATTTGCCGCAGCCGAAAACTATTAACTGCGACCGATCAGCGCCTTTTACGATCGGTCTTGAGCAATTTACTCTCCAATGCCATCCGCTATACCCCAGATGACAAGCCAATCTATTTGAAGCTAGCCAAGCACCAGAATCAGATCATCATCAAAGTACAGGACGAAGGTATTGGCATTGCTCCTGAAGATAAACGCCACCTGTTTGAACCCTTTCATCGTGGACGCAATGTTAGCAATATTCCTGGAACAGGGCTAGGACTCAGCATCGTTAAGCAGTTTGTTGATTTGCAGCAAGGCACCCTAAAGGTTGTTAGTAAAATCGACAAGGGCACCACCTTTACAGTTCGCTTACCTCTGAAGCCGGTGAGCCAAGAGCTAGCCCTAGGTGCAGAAAGTCCTGCCATAACGAAATACAATCGAATCCAAATATAAACCCCTGTTACATTTCACAGAAATGTAACAGGGGTTTCTCCTCCGGATGCATTACTAGAGGCAGTTGCTTCAACTCACTGGCCTACCACAATCCTGGAATGGCAGCAGGCCGCTCAAACACCAGAACACCAGTCATGTCCTCGGTTTCATAGCTGAGGATGAGGCGATCGCCCTCCACGGAATAGGCATCAACGTTCGAGAGAGCCATCAAGTACTGCGTTTCTTGGTTCGATATGGGTGATGGGCAGGCGCGTCGGGTGCTGGCGATAGCGTCGAAGGACAGCGTACCGTTACTCGCCGCATAACTCGTGACATAGTTGTTGCACCCAGAAGAGCCTCCGAGGCGATCGCCTTCAAACTGAGCCGTGATTTCTGTATCCGCAAGGGGCGCTGTTAAGTCATCGGGGTTGCCCCATCCTGCCAGGATCCAATTCCCCTGTAAGTCATCTGCCGCCTGGGCAATTGTCGGAGGTGTGGAAAGGGGCAGGGCGATCGCGGTCTCTTTCCCGGGCCACATCCCGATTGTCGTCAGCCCAGATATCAAAATTACAACGATTGGTTTCATCGCTTTATAACTTGCACACTGCATAAATAATCTATATCTATTTGCCCAGAAGGGAAAAATCTGGGCTTCTGTCCTAGGATTCTGAGGGCTGATTTGAAGTGCAATGATCGCGTGCGGCCACGCGTAGAAAATTACTATTCCCCAAGGTGTTTAGTCTGCTTGGCTTGCCTTGGTAAAGAGATGATGCCACCTTCTCAAACGTTTTTGGAGGCTGTTGGGTTTATGGAAGACTATTGGGCGGCTTCCTCCTCGGGAACCTCAAATTTGTAGCCGACCCCCCGCACGGTCTGAATCATGGTTGGCTGGCTGGTATCGGTTTCGATCTTCTTGCGGATTTGCCCGATATGGACATCGACAACCCGCTGATCGCCCACATAGTCATAGTCCCAAACTTTTTGGATGAGTTCAGCCCGTCGCCATACCCGCCCCGGATTGCTGGCCAGGAAGTAGAGCAGATCAAATTCCAACGCAGTTAAGGGAATGAATTTATCCTCCAACATAACCTCGCGCCGGACGGGGTCAATCGATAGCTGTTGGAAGCGCAGGCTTTGCTGCTCCCCTTTGGTCACCGGACGTTGACGCTTCAGGATGGCTTGTACCCTTACTTCCAACTCCCCAAGGCTAAAGGGTTTGGTGAGATAGTCGTCTGCCCCCTGAGAGAACCCAAGAATTTTATCGGCTTCATCGGTTCGACTGGTGAGCATGAGCACAAAGACGTTGGTACGGGTCTGCATCTCCTGGCATAGGTGATACCCCGTTGAATCAGGCAAATTGACATCCAGGATCACTAGGTCGGGATTGAACTGGTCAAATATAGCCATTGCGGCTTTCCCATCTTCGGCAGATTCGACCTGATATTCATGCCGAGTCAAGAACCGATGAATGAGTGTGCGAATAGCGGGGTCGTCGTCGACGACAAGAATTT
>JBCBSJ010000033.1:0-32609 GCA_039819245.1 Cyanobacteria bacterium J06638_20 | reverse complement strand
GTTGCCGCTGCGGATTAATTGACTTGGTGGTCGCTTGGTCGTACGTCTTAAGATCTATGACCGATCGCTAGACTTACATCTTGCACCTTGCCAAAACCCCTATTTTTGCGGCGCTTCGCGCCGCAAAAATAGGGGTTTTGGCAAGGTGCAAGATATAAGTCTAGCGATCGGTCATAGATCTTAAGACGTACGACCAAGCGACCACCAAGTCAATTAATCCGCAGCGGCAACGAGCAACCGATTTACCATCACAGAAACATCTTCAAATGCCAGTGGTGTTATTGTTCCGTCTGTCAGGGTTTGCTTTTGAGTATAGCGCCCTGCCTGGGGCTGGCGAAGAATGACTAACTCCTGGGTTTGTAGATTGACGACCCAGTATTCGGAAATAGCGGCGGTGGCGTAGATATTCGACTTGAGTTCCAAATCCTTCTTCAGACTTGTCTTGGACACTTCAACAATCCAGTAAATATCGTCGGGGGTAGGATGGCGATCGAAGTATTTAGATGCAGGCAACTGTACGATTGCCACATCTGGCTCTGGTTCTGAATCGCTTAGGGTTATGGGGCCATTGAAACGAACTTCAGCGCGATCGCCCAGAAGCGCTTCGAGATACTTTGCGCCTTGCTTTGCCAGAGCATAGTGAAATGGGGTTTCTGGGCTCATTTCAACAACATCGCCTGCAAGTAGCTCCACGGGGCGATCGCGCAAGATACCTGCTTCAATCATGCGGTGATAGTCATCCACTGACCATTTGACGAGTGTTGTCATCACCGAATGGATCCCTCAACGCATTTTCTTCACAAGGACTCTAACCTTTCGTTAGCTCTGCGACTGTGTCGCGACACAAAATCAACGAATCGCTTCAGGATGACACAAGCTTTGCCTGAGCCTTGTTTCAAATGGTAATCGTGAACGACTTGAGCGTGGTTCTAGCGGAATCTAAAATTAACCAAAATATTCAGGGGTAAAGGAGCCGTGGAGGCCATAGGGAACGTGATTACGCAGCTTTAGCCGTGCGATTGGTTCGCGGATATCGCGTGCATCCAGAATGACCAATTCTGCTCGCTGCGTTTTCCCGTTATGAACCAGCGTGAGTAGCCAGCCTTCCTCCTCCCCAGTCTTGCCAGGGAAGGGAACGAAGATGGGTTCACTGATGTAACCCCAGGGTGCAGCACTCCAGAGCTGGCATGCACCTGTTTCCATGTCCCGCTTGAGGATGGCTTGTAGGGGAGCATTGCCTGTCGGCTCATGAGCAGCTCCCATGTAGAGCATCCGATACGGTTGTCCAACTCGTTGAGGATGTACGAAGGGAAATTCGCAGCAGCGCTCTTCTATCAGAGTGCGGGTGATCTGGCCGGTTTTGCGGTTGATGCGCGATCGCCAGAGTTGCCCCGGAGCCAAGGCGTCAAAGTCAATATCCAAAAAGTCTTGCCCCGCTTCCAGAGTAGGAAAGAAGGCATAGCAAATGGAATCAACGATGATTTCGTCACCTTCCTCGAAGGCGTTGGCATGGTGGAAGACAAACCCCGATTCCATTGGGAAGACTTCGGCGGGGTCACCGTCACGAGGAATGATAATAATTTGCGTTGGCTTATCGAGTTGGAAATCGATGCATTCCCCAGGTCCCTTAAACCCCAAAGCAAACGGAATCGGATTAAATTGCATGGGAGCCTGGAAGAAAATGCAGGCATTCGGCGTAATGGCGAAATCATGCATGAAGGCAAAACCTGGAACCGCATGGCTATGTTCCAGGAGCAGCTTTCCAGCCTCATCTAACTCGTAGACCGTGATTTTGGTGGAAAGACCCGGCTTTGTGGAAAAGTTGACGAGTCGTGGCGCTTCCGTTTCGTTGCCCGGATCGACCCAGGGATGAGCAGAAAACGCCCCGCCCGGTTTCAGTATTCCATCTAGATAGTCCAACCCCTTCGTTTCTAGGGTGTAGGGATCGAGGCGATGGGGTTCGGCTGCTTCCCAAAGAGCAAGTAACTTACCGCCCCAATAAATCACGTTGGTGTTGGCAATATTTTTCAAGCGGAAGTCAAAGGCATTCGCCAACCACCCCCCCGGCTTTTGGGTTCCGAAAGCACCCCGATAGAGGAATTTCTCAGCCGCTTCTTCCTCGACGAACCCGGCAGTGCGAACGTAGCGGTTGCGGAAATGAGCTTTGCCATCCTTGAACGAAAAGGAACAGATCATGCCATCCCCATCGAAGGGGTGCTGACAGCGTTGGTCTCCACGATCAAACCGCGCAGGCCCATTGCGAAATAGCGTTCCACACAGATCGGCTGGAATGGCTCCCTCAATTTCCTCAATTGGGTAGTCATACTCTTCGGTTAGGGAGCGGTAGCCGCTACGCCACCCCTCACGATCGTAAGGGCGCGTTGCATCTTTGGGTGCGGAGGTCAGGGTTTCCATTGGTGCTGTAGCAGTTAATGGGAGGAGTGGGTTGGGGAGAGTAGCGAAATACGATCGCTTTGTAACAGTATGTAACAGTCAATTGAGCAAAGCAAGTAAGAGCCGATGACAAACGGCGCTCGGGAGAGGATTGCGGGAGTTAGAAAGGGATAGGGGATGGGCGATCGCATCATCACGGTGCATCTGACTGTGCCCCTACGAGCGATGTGGTCGCATCGGCAGGGGGCGATGACAGTTCAATGGATGTGTCTGATTCCATCGAATGAACGGTGAAAGTGTCCGAATCCTCTTTTGGCAACCAACCCAGAAACGGTAGAGGTAGTAGGGTTGTGAGATTCGTGATGATGACGAGAATCCAGAGATTTGTGAAATCTGACTCTGTCACATGGAGCAGAACCATCAGCCCCGCACCCAGTTGGTGAGACACTAAGCCTCCCAAATTGACGACCGACATGAGTAAGGCAAACAACGTTGCCTCGACCCCGGATGGACAAAGCCTTGCTGCCAGAACTAATACAGGCATAAACGCAATCTCACCCATTACCGTCAAAACTAAACTGTCCCCCAGGCTAAACCAGTGGTCATCGATGCCGATCGCCCGATTGGTATGGGTAACCAGCAGTAACATCGACATCCCCAGCACGGTCGAGATCACAATCGTCCAACCAAAGATCACACGAAAGGGAACGCCTTTGAAAAAACGCTGGAACATCCAGATCCCAATCAATGCAGCCAAACTCGTTACCACCCGCACTCGACCCAGAAATTCTGGCGAGAAGCCTAGTTCGTTGGTTACGAAATAGAAAAAGGCCGACTCGGTAGTGGGGGTACATTGCCACAAAAAGATAAAGGCGGTAGGCAACCAGATAGATCGTTGGCGGATCGCTTTCCAGAGCCGCTGCATTTGGTCATTCACTACCGTCCAGTCGCTGCCACGTTCAACTCGGGTTTCGTGGATGAGGCCAGCTACCATCGAAACGAGCAGAGGGAAGGTCGCAGTAATGGCAAATAGCGTACTTGGGCTGAACTTTTCTAGCAAAGCGCCGCTAAAATAGGCAGTCATCAATCCACCCAAGGCCGAGGTGCCCCAGCATAGGGATTGCAGAGACCCCGCAGCACTTTGGGATTCCCTGCGAGCCCGCTCCACAACCAGGGAATCGACAATCACGTCGCTGACGGCAACAGAAAGAGAACTGAGGGCAATAACCACCCCTGCTATCCAAGCGTTGTGAACAACCGTTGCTAGAGCAATCCAGGCGGCTGATCCCAGCACCCCAGATAGCACCAGGTAGGGACGCCGTCGATACCCGAGAATCGGAACCCCATCAGAGATGAAGCCGAACAGCGGCTTCACCATCCAGGGCAACGCTGCAAACCCGAGCAAGACCGACATTTGTGCCGGAGACAGCCCTAACTCATCCTTGAGGAAAAAGCTGATAGCCAGTCGCGCTAGCCCCAAAATGCCTTGGACAAAGTACACCAACAAAATGGCAAGAAGCTCGGGTGTCGGCTCATTGCCAAAGAGAACTCGTTTTAGCCAGGTGTCTTTGACCTCGGACAAAGGTAGAGAAGATGTCATAGACCGTGCAGTAACGACAGCAGTTTGAGAGCAAAGCCCTTTTCAAAAGCGCCTCAGAAACGCATTTGAGGCACCAGTGTTAAGAAATATCAAGGGTTTCCCTATGATAGCGCTCTCCTCTAGTGCCACAAAGCATAGATAGGAAGAGATTTTAAAGGATTGAATCCTGCAGCAAGGAAGAGAGTCACAGGGGGTTGGTTGAAAAACTGGCTCAGCGATCGCCCAAATCCCCTCCGGAGATATGACACCATAGGGGCAAGATTGAATCCTGAATCTCCGTACGAAATCTGAGCGAATCGATATGTTTGAGTCCCGCCTTAACTCCATGGTTCCCCTGCGTCCTGCCATCCCTATCATGGCGATCGCCGGAGCCGCGCTGCTAGCTGGATGTGAATCTGTTACAACCGAGCAATATCAAGCATCAGCGGTTGTAACCTACACCTGGTATGTAGACTACGAAACCCAGGGACAGGGGGGAGCCGATCGCGCGCCTCGCATCGAAGAGTTTGAATCGACTTCCTTGGAAAACAAGAATGGACAACGCCCCGATGGAGCTGTTTCAGGCCCCGATGAGCGGGGGCTGTGGTGGCCTACTACGCCACCCGACCCGACGGTAGATGAATTAGAAGCCCGTCTCCGAGGACAGGAACGTATTGGTCGCCCACGACTCGCCAAAAATGTGGAGTACCGCATTATCTTCCGCCAACCCGGTGAACCCAATCGCACTGTGCCGACGGAATACAGCGTCTATCGCCAAGTCGTGAGAGCCTACGAAGATCGCGTTCCACTCGAACTCACCCTCGACCCCACCGAATCGCGCGTCACCCAAGCTCGACCCGCACAATAGGGCAATTTCAAATCTTAGATTGACCTTTCTCTTCCACTCTCTCTGTGCCCTCCGTGCCTCTGTGGTTCACGACTAACGGGCTTCAGGCTCTCGCAACAGCTCCGCTTGCAACGTACTGAGAGACACATCCGACACCACAGGCATTGTGTCCATTCGCCGCTGCTGGAGCGGAATAGCAATAGGTGGCGTGCCCTTACCCAGCCGAGGAGAGCGATCCAGTCGATCGACCTGACTGATCAACGCCTGCCGCAGCGTTGGGTCGGTTTCTTCGCGCAGCATCACCCGGAAGCAGTCGGTGATTTGGGCATGGACATCGGATTGTTGGGGGTGGTCGGCGATCCAATCAGCTAGATGACGGATGGCCAGCAAACGCTTCAGCGAGCTGGGATGGGAAAGTTGCTCCAGCAAACTATCCAGCGATCGCGTCGGAATCTTTCGGGATCGCTGGGAGTGGGAACGGGATTTGGGACGATCGCCCTCTTCCCACTGCCCATGTCTTCTATCCCCCGTTTCCGAACTCAAGCCCAGCAACACCGCCAACACCAGTAGCCCTTCAATAGCCAAACCTGCCGCCAAACTAGAATCACCAAAGGGTTCCGTAAGCCGTAAAATACCGCAGGCATTCACCGTAGTCAGGGTTCCGGCGGCGATCGCCACGGCTGTTGGTCGGCGAATGCGGCGACGCACACCACGCCATACTCGCCGGGTTTTCCGAGACTTCGCAGCTCGCACGCACAAGGTCGCCGCGCCCAATCCGGCTCCCGACACAAGCATGAACCGCCCATTGGTGGCCAGCAGCGTGAGGAAAAGTGCTGCACTTAGCAGCCAGCCCGGTTGCGTGTAGCGGCGCAACTGACGCACCCAAAGCCGCATATCCGGGCGGGTGGCGACCTCCTCAAACCAACTAGCTAGTTGCCATACCTGTGATGAAAACGACACGGTTTGCTGTCCTTTGCCCCAAAACCATCATTCGACACTTTGAATCGTACTTCAGGGTTCCGGTTTTGCTCAATCGCGCGCAATCTTGCTTTATGTCAACTCTTACTTGGCAGTGGAATGGAGGTAATAATTTGTGGGTGAGTGGGCGCTGCCCGCTCACCCACAAATCAGGACTACCAAACCCTATTTCAGCGCCCTGCGCAGTGCTGCGATACGTTCTGGCACGATGCGGTAGTAAATCCAGGTGCCTCGGCGATCGCGCGAAAGCAACCCAGCTTTGTACATCACTTTGAGGTGATGGCTAACGGTTGGTTGTGCCAAACCCAAGGCGTCCACCAATTCACAGGCACAAACTTCTTGGGAGGCTTGAGCCGCAATCAAATTCAGGATTTGTAGACGGGCAGGTTCGCCCAGCACTCGAAAAAGCTGCGCCAGTTGGGTTGCATCTTCAGCCGAGAGAGGTCCCGTCAGTAGTGGCGGACAACAGGATGCCTCTGCATCGACTGGCATCCCAGATGAAATGTTGGTGCTTGTCTGAGTGCTTTCAGTTAATTTCATACTTCTTATATTGACACGCATCAATATTGACTGCAAAATATCGACAGATACAAATATTGATGCTCATCAATATCTATTGCATCCTAATCTCTCATTAACTTTGTCTTCTGTGAACATTGGAGGATAACCCGATGGCTCGACTACAACTGGCACTGAATGTGAACAATCTGGAGACAGCGATCGCTTTCTACCAGTCGCTCTTTGGGGTAGAACCCGCCAAGCGTCGTCCTGGCTATGCCAACTTTGCGCTGGACAATCCGCCGCTCAAGTTGGTGTTGATCGAAAACTCAGAAGCCAAGGAACGCATCAACCATATGGGAATTGAGGTGACATCGTCCGATGAAGTAACGGAAATGGGCGATCGCCTCCAAGCAGAAGGATTAGCGACCGCGCCCGAGAACCAAGTTACCTGCTGTTATGCGGTACAGGACAAAGTTTGGGTCACCGAGCCAGAGGGCATCTCCTGGGAAGTTTACACCGTACGGCAAGACGCGGAGCGGTTTGCTCCCATGCCCACTACATCATCCGTTGCTGCATCCACTGAGTCAGCTACACCCTGCTGCCAGTAGCAACTTCAGCCAATTCGGTGATTCTAACCACCAGAGAATTATCCTAAGCTCACGTTATTGAGAAAACCCAGCAAGTCTACCCATGCCGCATTATCCAAACGCATCAAATTCATCTCCAGCATCCCTCAAGCCTGTGCAGGCGGGTGGGCAGCTATCGTTTTTCGAGCGCTATCTCACCCTGTGGGTCGTGCTGTGTATCGGCGCGGGTATTGCCCTGGGGCGCGTGTTTCCAGGCGTAGCGATCGCCCTTGATCGGCTCAGCTTCTATCAGGTATCCCTGCCCATCGCCCTCTGCCTATTCTTCATGATGTATCCCATCATGGTGAAGATTGACTTCAGTCAGGCAAAGGCTGCTGCCCGCACACCGAAACCCGTACTGCTCACCCTGATTGTGAATTGGTTGATCAAACCATTCACTATGGTCGTATTCGCTCAATTCTTCCTGGGCTGGTTGTTTCGCCCGTTGATCGAAGGAACAGAAGTGGTGAGCGGTGGGGCGATCGCCCTTGCCGATTCCTATATTGCTGGAGCCATTTTGTTAGGCATTGCTCCCTGTACGGCGATGGTTTTGATGTGGGGATACCTGTCTTACAGCAATCAAGGTCATACCCTGGTGATGGTGGCCGTCAACTCCCTGGCCATGCTGTTTTTGTATGCTCCCCTGGGACGATGGTTGCTGACGGCCAATGATCTAACCGTTCCCTGGCAAACTATTGTTTTCTCGGTTTTGGTCTATGTCGGTCTTCCCTTTTTCGCGGGCGTGGTGTCGCGGCAGTGGATTTTGCGGCACAAAGGGAAAGCCTGGTTTGAGGGGGTGTTTTTGAAGCGACTCGGCCCAGTGGCGATCGCGGCACTTCTCACCACGCTCGTTTTACTGTTTGCCTTCAAAGGTGAGCTCATCGTCGACAATCCTTTGCACATCTTGTTGATTGCAATTCCGCTATTTCTCCAAACCAATTTCATCTTCTTAATCACCTACGTTGCCGCCAAAAAGCTGAACCTGACCTACGAGGATGCAGCACCAGCCGCATTAATTGGGGCCAGCAATCATTTTGAAGTGGCGATCGCCACGGCTATCACGTTGTTTGGGCTGAATTCTGGAGCGGCATTGGCGACCGTTGTTGGGGTTTTGATTGAAGTGCCTGTCATGCTGATGCTAGTAGAACTCTGTAAACGAACCGCCTTTTGGTTTCCCCGCAATCCTGAAAAAGCGACGCTTCCCGATCCACGCTGTATCCATCCTTTGTCTTAAGCCGATAAACAAGAACTTTTAGGAGGCAGGCTTGATGAAACGCGTAATGTTTGTGTGTCGAAAGAATTCGCGGCGATCGCAAATGGCCGAGGGATTCGCCCGCACGATGGGAGCGAATCAGGTCGCGGTGACGAGTGCTGGACTAGAAGCTAGCTATGTCGATCCCGTTACGGTTCAAGTGATGGATGAAATTGGAATCGATATTCGCAAGCAAACCTCGCAGGCGCTGAGTGATTTCAAACCCGAAGACTTTGGTATCGTGATTTCCCTGTGTGGTTGCGGGGTTAACCTGCCAGAAGCTTGGTTACTACGCGATATCTTTGAAGACTGGCAATTGGATGATCCAGAAGGCGAATCCATCGACACCTTTCGCCAGATCCGAGATGCCGTTAAAGAGCGCGTTTCGACCCTACTGCAATCCTTCTGAGGGAATTCAGAACTGACGCGACCCCTGATTGGTGAACAAGCTACAATCCCCAGAATTCTGATACGTTCTCGCTCAGGAACGTTCGAGCAGGAGCGTCGAGTAGTAAACTAACAGCGTTTCCTCCATTCTGGTTCAATCTGATTCAATCTGAGTTGGATTCAATTCAGATTGGCTAACATTTGCCCAACGGGTAAGGAAACAGGCTCGGTTTTGCTTGTGGGTTAGGGAGTTCGGACTTATTCATGCGGTTACGCTCCTTCTATTTCATTCTCGGTGCGATCGCCACAACTTTCCTGTCTGTTGGTGCGGCTGGCTATTTCTGGTTGGTGGCTCAAAGTCCGCTTTCGCTGTTGCAGGAAGGGTTTCTGGTCAATCCAGGAGCGGCGGCGTTTGTGCCCCGGCAATCCCCTGTCATGGTGTCGCTGTTGGTGAATCCCGATCGCCTGGAAGCCCTGCGAGTTGCCCTGACCGCACCCAGCCGACGTCGTGCGGTCCGTCGCGAGCTAGATCAGTTTAAGCAGAGTGTGCTGGCAGAGCGCCAGTTGGACTACGACACCGACATCAAACCCTGGCTGGGCAATGAAATGACCGTGGCCGTGACCACGCCGGATCTCGATCGAGATGCACGGAATGGTCTTCAACCAGGTTATCTACTGGCGTTGGAGACAACGGATGGCGATCGCGCCCGCGACTTTTTACAACTGTTTTGGCAAAAGCAGGCGATCGCTGGAACCGATCTGATCTTTGAGCCATTTGCTGGGGTTAAGCTCATTTATGGACGGGCAACGGCAGATACGCTCGCAACCTTACCCAGTCGCCGCTCACGCCGAGCACCCGTGGAGCCAGAACCCGAGCCGACTAGCGATGTGATTCAAACCCTGGCATCAACGGTGGTGGGTGATCGCTTTGTTTTATTTGCCAACTCCCCCAAAGTGCTGCGGGAAGCCCTCAACAATTTCCAGGCTCCTGGGTTAAACCTGAGTAGCAACAAATCCTATCTTGATGCCCTGGATGACTTGCCGCCCCGCAGCTTTGGCGTGGCTTATCTCAATCTGGAGCAGTTGAATACTTGGTTGACCGGACTGGGTGATGGCTCATCGTCAGAAACTCAACCCAACAAGAATCAAGCGGGCTTTGACCAGCTCCTGGCAGGACTGCAACTAAGCACTCAGGGAGTGCTGCTCGACACCCGCTTGCTGGCCAAGATGGGAACTGAGTTGATTCCCCGATCGCCCAGCGTTTTGCAGGCCACCGATACCTTGGAGCTAGTTCCTGCGGATACGCCACTGCTGGCCTATGGCACGAACTTGCGGCAACTCTTTCCTGAGTTGATGTCTGGGCTAGCTAGCATTCCTGTATTTGCAGATTTGGTGCAGCAGCCCCTCAGTGCCTTAGAAGAGCAATGGGGCATTTCCTTCGACGAGGATGTTTTCGCGTGGGTGGATGAAGGATTTGCCCTGGGTTTCGTGCCCGAAACTTCGAAGTCAGCAGATTGGATATTCGTTGCCGATGCTAATACTATGACCAATACGGCGCTGGAACGGTTGGATGCGATCGCCCAGGCCAAGGGGTTAAGCATTGGCCCTGTCACTATTGACGACAACCTGACCTACACCTGGACCCAACTTTCGCCCGTCGAAACCTCTCGGCGATCGCGAAACCCCATCACCACGCTCCAAGCGGATGTGCAGGGGGTACATGGCACCGTGGCTCAGCATGAAATTTTTGCCACCTCCATCGAAGCCATTCGACGATCCCTGAAAGCTCCAGGGGATGCCCTGGTGGATCAGGAATCGTTCCAACAGGCGATCGCCCCGATCCCCAGCGAAAATGAAGGCTATCTTTATGTGGATTGGCAAGCCGTTCGCCCGATTTTAGAAGCCCGTCTCCCATTACTCAAGTTTGCTGAACTCACCGCCCGCCCGCTATTTGACCATATCAAAACGCTGACCTTTAGCAGCCTAGGGGGCGATCGCCAGACACGCCGAGGCGCATTATTTATCCGTTTGAATGATGGCTAGGGATGGGATAAAAAGTTCGGCCTTGCTTGTAACCGCGTTGCCGTCGTCAAAACAACTGAATGCATAGGGCGCGTCATCAATTGATCGCAGAAGCCTTACAGAACAAGTGTTTACGCGCCCGCCCAACAGGATGAGCTAGGGGCTGTAAACACTTCTGCGGAAGGGCTTTGACACTTGATTGATGACAGCCCCTAGCCCTAGAAAAAGCCGATGTCCAGAAGGACATCGGCGTCGAAGAAGGTCTTGGTATCGCGTTGAAAACAAATATCGAATCATAAAGCGAGGCATTGGATCCGCAACAGAACCAATGCCTGCCAGTAAACTTAGCCGTTGGTCAGATTGCGGCTTGCGTATGCATCAGAAACATTGAAAGCGGGAATTCGTTCTTGGTAGTCCGTCTGCAGTCCGGTGAACGAGCGCGCCATTTGCTCGAAGCGATCGGAGCGCCAGTTGCGCTCGTGGATGGGCTTGGATTGTTCACCCCGGAAGTAGACCTGGGTACCAATTACAGCTGCAGCAGCCCAAGCGACAACGAATAGTGCGATCAGTAAAGCCATATCGGCCTCCTTGCTGTAAAACTTTGTTTCAATCTGTAAACAAATATAACAGAATATTGCATGATTGTGTCGAGTACGGTAAGCCGAATATTTTTGTAACGCGATCGCTCGTGCTGGCTATTACCCAGAATTGAGTGCAGGACAGGAAATAAATTTCCGCTAAAACCCTTGATTTGAGTGGTTCCTGCACCATCCACGCGACCCAAAATCAAAAGGGATCTCGGGACTTAGCCCCGGAGCTTAAAAACTTCTGTCATTCGCAGGAGGGGAAGCTCCTTTGCAGTAGAATGTGCCTCGGTAGGTGCGGTTCATTCAGCTAGTTTGGCTTAATGGAGCGGGTTTACAGGGAGTTCGGACGCCTCCTGGCGATCGCCCAAGGGCTGTAATGATGCTCGGATGGATGCTTGTTTTTAATTGTTGGCGATAGCTTCCTGCTCTGTGCGCTCCTCTGCACGTCCACGTAGCCTCCTACACTTCCATGCACTCTCTTGCGCTATGTGCTCAATCCGCCATACCTACAGGGAGGAGAAGCACAGCTTTTGTGTTTTTGTAGCAAGGTAGCCTCAACGTTTAGGGGTTGATTCTTTTTGACGGGTTGATCCCCAGCTTGTAAGAGACAGATGGCGATCGCGCCCCCCTATTCGGGTTGACCCTTGCTGAGTCCTATTTTTTGGTTATTTAATCATTCCCTATCATGCCTAAGGTTCTAGTTTCTGACCGAATTGATCAGAGCGGCATCGATATTCTTTCCCAGGTTGCCCAGGTTGATGTCAAAACTGGGTTGTCTCCTGAGGAACTCGTCCGCATCATCCCTGACTATGATGCGCTGATGATTCGTTCAGGCACACGCGTCACCGCCGAGATGATTGCAGCTGGCAAGCAACTCAAGATTATCGGACGCGCTGGTGTTGGTGTCGATAACGTCGATGTGCCCAGTGCAACGCGCCAAGGCATTCTGGTCGTCAATTCCCCAGAGGGCAACACGATCGCTGCCGCAGAACATGCCCTTGCCATGATGCTGGCTCTTTCGCGTTACATTCCCATTGCCAACCAGTCGGTAAAGGATAGCAAGTGGGAGCGCAGCAAGTTCCTGGGGGTTGAGGTTTACAAAAAGACCCTGGGCGTTGTGGGGCTTGGAAAAATTGGCTCCCATGTGGCTACTGTTGCTCGTGCCATGGGGATGCAAGTGTTAGCTTATGATCCCTTCCTGTCGAGCGAACGTGCCGAGCAATTGGGGGTTCATCTGGTTGATCTCGATTTGCTATTGCGGGAATCGGATTACATTACCCTGCACCTGCCCAAAACCCCAGAGACTTACCATTTGATTAATGCTGAGGCGATCGCCAAAATGCGACCAACTGCCCGCCTAATCAACTGTGCGCGGGGAGGGATCATCGACGAAGCCGCCTTGGCTGAAGCATTGAAAGCCGAACGCATTGCCGGAGCGGCGCTGGATGTGTATGAGGAAGAACCACTGGGTGAATCGGCGTTGCGAGAGCTGGGACGCAACGTGATCTTGACGCCTCACTTAGGTGCCTCCACCGAAGAGGCCCAGGTGAATGTGGCGATTGATGTTGCTGAGCAAATTCGGGATGTGCTGTTAGGGCTACCTGCCCGCTCTGCAGTCAACATTCCGGGTTTACGCCCAGAAATTCTGGAAAAACTGCGTCCTTATATGCAGTTGTCTGAAACATTGGGATACCTCGTGAGCCAGTTGGCTGGTGGACGGGTGGAAACCTTCAACATCCGGTTGCAGGGGGAATTGGCTAACAATGAAAGCCAGCCCGTTGTGATCGCGGCGCTTAAGGGATTGTTGTCCCATGCCCTGCAAGAGCGAGTGAACTATGTCAACGCCAGCATTGAGGCGAAGGAGCGTGGCATCCGGGTCACAGAGGTGCGCGATCCCAATAGCCGAGACTATGCCGGATCCGTACAGATGACGGCGGTCGGCTCCCAGGGAGAACACACGGTGACTGGGGCGCTGCTTGGGGAAGAGGAAATTCGCATTACAAACATTGATGGATTTCCGATCAACGTGCCCCCCAGCCGCCATATGCTGTTCACATTGCACCGGGATGTACCTGGCATCATTGGAAACATTGGGTCGCTTCTGGGAGACTTCAATGTCAATATTGCCAGCATGCAGGTGGGGCGCAAGATTGTCCGAGGCGATGCGGTTATGGTGTTGAGCCTAGACGATCCGCTACCGGAAAATGTTCTGCCTGAAATCACGAAAGTGGCGGGTATTCGGGATGCATATACCATTACCCTGCCGGCTTCCTAGGGAGACACAGGCATAGGGTTCTGGCCTTTATTAACTGACCACACTGCATTTGCAGCCCCTAACGGAGGAGTTTTGGTAACGAGCTGGTGGGAAATTCAGGTATTTTGTGATCCCAACGCTGAGGATCTGGTATTTTGGCGTCTTACAGATTTTGGATGCAAGGGAACATCCGGTGAACGCAAGAGCCACACGACCCAAATCCTCAAGGCTTATTTGCCCCAGCAGCGAGCCAAGTTGTTGGATCTATCGGCGTTGGCTCTGCTCCTCAAGCAAGATGCCCTCTGTGCCGGATTGCCTGTTCCCGATCTGCAGTGGAATCTGATTGAAGAGGAAGACTGGTCGAGCAGTTGGAAGCAGTATTGGCAACCTCAAGAAGTGGGCGATCGCTTCCTCATCAATCCGGCTTGGTTACCGCTGCCCGAAACGAGCGATCGCCTGATTATTCGCCTGGATCCAGGGGTTGCCTTCGGAACCGGGACCCATGCCACTACCCAGCTTTGCCTAGAAGCCCTAGAAATGCGGCTGGATGCCCCATCTCAATCGGTTCAGATTGCTGATATTGGCTGTGGGTCTGGCATTCTCTCGGTAGGGGCTATCCTGCTGGGCGCAACCCAAGTCTATGCCGTCGATATCGACCCACTTGCGGTCGAAACGACGCGGCTTAGTACGCAGATGAATAACATCCCGGAGCATCAGATCGTGGCCGCTGAGGGAAGCCTATCGAAACTGATAGAGCTGGTGAAGGAACCCGTAGATGGCTTTGTCTGCAACATCATTGCTGAGGTGATTGTGGATTTGATCCCGCAAATGGAGGCGATTGCCAAACCTGAAACCTGGGGCATCCTCAGCGGCATTTTGCTGGATCAGGTCAAGCCGGTTGCCGATACCCTTGAGGAAAATGGCTGGATTGTCGCGACCCTTTGGCGGCGAACAGATTGGTGTTGTCTTAATATTCGTCGTACCTGAATCCGCCGCGACTGAGGGTTTGTAAGCGTATTTGTGGCGATGGGATCAGCGGCGATGAGTGTTTCGCTCGATATCTGCCACCGCTGCTTCAAAATCGCCGACGGTGAACCGCGATGTTTCAGAAGCAGATGATTCGGTGCGGGAGTTTGGGGGTATTGATCCCTCGTCTGATCCCAACCGCGACTCTAATTGGTCGAGTGATTCTATAAACGCTCGCGCAGCAGCACGACGGAGTTCTTTTTGTTGCATCTGGTTCATGATGACAGACTCCTGCATTTCAACAATAGGTACAACCGAGGCACATAAGTGAGGGGGTGGCTCGACAACAGCCGCCACGTTCGACTCGCGCTGTCAACTTGTCGTTTGATATCAGTCTTCTGACTATCAACCTAGTATCAACGCAATTTTAAATGTGTTCTTATTAAACGCGATCGCCAGATTATCTAATCAAACAAAACCTTAACGGCGTCTTCTACAATTTAAAATCTTGACCTGAAATGTTGATCTAAGCTTGCCGAAATATGCTGAGAAACTCCAAAGCCTTTTCAAGAAAATACGAGAATTTAGGGGAAATTTTCTTTTTCGAGAAGAGTTGAAACCTATCTTGTCAGCAATCGAATAGATTTCTGAGACCTCAGTCCTACCCAGCGAACCGTTAAAGCAAATCGCTCAAGCAAACCGTCAAAGCAACTACTGGGCATCCCTCCTGCGTTCCGCATCACCTCTTAGTGCTCGCTTTGCGAGATTGCTGGAGCATAGGTTGACGATGCCTGGGGCGAGAGGTCTGGCAGTTGCCTCGTGCCCTGCGAATTGGCTCACTCATTCGATCCCTTATGTTCTTGCCTCTATCTCTATTCAAAGGTGAAATTGCGGCGCTCAGTGCGGCGCTCATTTGGGCGATCGCCTCTTTTATCTACCTCAAGCTGGGGCGGCGGATGTCGCCCCTCATTTTGAATGGCACCAAAAGTGTGATTGCCATTGTTCTGCTGCTGATAACGCTGTGGGTGTTGCAGGACAACCCATCGGCCCTCACTCGGCAAGCGTTGCTTTACCTAATACTGAGTGGGGCGATCGGGATCGGTCTAGGGGATACAGCATTTTTTGGTAGCATCAACACCCTCGGGGCACGGCGAGCGCTACTGATGGAATCCCTTGCGCCCCCCCTGGCGGCGCTAATTGCAGTCTTTTTCCTGCAAGAGACCCTGAGTGCGATCGCCTGGATGGGCATTTTCCTGACGGTCGGGGGCGTGACTTGGGTGGTGATGGAGCAAGGGGCGAACACAATGGTGCGATCGCCCCTTGTTTGGCGAGGCATCGGGTTGGGTCTTGTGGCTGCCCTCAGTCAGGCTAGCGGAGCGGTTTTGTCGCGGGCAGCGTTGGTGGATAGTGACATCAGCACCCTGTGGAGCACGCTGATTCGACTACTCGCCGGGGTATTGGTGATTGTCCTTTGGCTGGGACGACAATCGGGGGAATTGGAGGATCTGAAGTGGTTGCGATCGCCCCGAACCCTTGCCATCGTTGCAGCTACGGCCTTTGGTAGCACCTTCCTGGGCATCTGGCTGCAGCAAACCGCGCTTAAGTTCACAGCGGCAGGCATTGCCCAATCGCTGGGTGCGACGAGCCCGCTATTTGCGCTTCCCCTTTCTATTTGGGCGGGCGAACGTCTATCTCCTCGCGCCGTAATTGGGGTTGTGATCGCGCTCGTGGGCATTTGGCTATTGTTTATGCGATCGGGCACATAAATCACATTGAATCCGGATTAGAAAATATGAACGTTTTTTCTAATCCGACCTGGTCTTAGCTCTGGGGAACGAGATCGGGTGTAGAGGTTAGATCGGTGGGGTAGGTTGCGGTTTTCAACAAATCTAAGAATGCGTAGAGTGCTGGGGAATGGAGCGCCCCATTCATCACTGCCACTCGGACGACCCGTTCCAAAGGAACGGGGAGCGATCGCATCTGAATACTAGGGGGTAGCGGTTCAGCAGCCAATCGCGCCATGACCGTAATCCCCAATCCGCGCATCACCATGCTGACAATCGTGGAGTCTTCTTTAATGTGGTAAGCCGCCTTTAAGGGGTGGTGCAATTGCTCGAAATGCTGATGAATAATAAAGGAGCAATAGTCGTTGACTTCGGGCAAGATCATTGGAAAGTGATTCAAGTCATCCCAGGCAAGCCGATCTGGAACCTCGGCTGTTGGCGGAAATAGCACAACATACTCATCACGAAACAGCTCCCAGCACTCAAACTCATCAGTGGGGGGCAAACAAATAAAGCCCAGATCAGCGACCCCTTTGCGCAGAGCATCTTCCGTGCCATCATCTCCACGAAATTCTTGGATAGAGACTTTGACATCGGGGTAACGGGCGCGAAACTGAGCCAACAGCTCGGGTAAGACATGGGTCGCCACACTGCGAAAGACCCCAATCCGGAGGTCGCCGCCGCGCAAGCCCCTCGCCAGGTTGGCTTCTCGCTCCATTTGTTCCAGGGAAGCCATCATGTCCTGGGCATGATTCAGGATGCGTTCGCCCACGGGGGTCAGGTGCGCACCGTGGCGTCCTCGCGAGAAGAGGACAATGCCCATTTCTGTTTCTAGGCTGGCGATCGCATGACTCACCGCCGATTGGGAAATGCCCAGTCGCAGCCCCGCCTCGCTGAAATTACCGGCCTCGGCAACGGCAATGAGCGATCGCAATTGAGATAGCTTTATTTGTTCACGCATTATGCAGAGAATCCCTGAAAGGTGCTTTTGGACTGATGTAGCGGGGCAAACAGCGGCACGACTGGGGGCTGACCCACTTACCTCAAACGCTACTCCATGAACACAATAGATGGATGAATATTATTCATAGTAGCGATGTATGAAACCTTTTGAATGTTTAGGGTGAAATTTCTAAAGTAGAAACATCGAGCGACATAAAGGTTCGCTTCTCACCACCAATTAATCCCTTATTCAGTAGGTTTCACCATGAAAAGCTCAACGTCTATCTGGACTTCTTCTCACTTCATTACTCCATCTTCCTTCATCCATCAACGCTCTGTTCGCACGTCCAAGTGGCAAGCCATTCTGAACGGACTCGTTCGCTTCCTAACACCCAGTAACGAACCCCGAATTTCCACCGTATCGCAAAACGGAACAGTTGTTTGGAAAGTATACGATCCGCAAACGCAAGAACGCCTTATGTTCAATTCTGAATCTGAGGTTCGTGCCTGGCTGGAAACCCGTTACTACAACGGCTAAGCTGACTTCTCCTTTGTCCACCTTCCATGAGGTCAGGACGTATAGATGAGGACTGAAAAGGTCAGTAAAACTATGGGGACATTGCCGGCAATGTCCCCGCTTTTTTAATCAAAAAATTGCAGTTAAACCTTTCCTTAAAGACGGTAATTTTCAATCTAAAAACCATCGCATAGAAGCTAAAAGTCCTACTTATTTCCCGAGTCAATTTCTTTGCATTTTGTTAATGAATGCTTGAGAAATTTCTTGGAAAAGGTGTGTCACTTTAACAGGCCGTCATAGGGATATTAAGGCTCACCTCAACGCCCAAATTATTGCCATTTTTCTACAATTCTTTAGCTTAAGATACTGGGAAAGAGAGATTTCCAGATACAAATCTTTTCTTTCAGGATATGAACCGACGAGCTATGCCCTTCGACTGCGCTCAGGGCACAGCTTGGCTGCACTCAGAGCACAAAAAAGTGACTCGCTGGACATGCCCATCTGCATTCAGGACACAATCGACGAGCTGGCTGAGCGTAGTCGAAGCCAGCAGATACAGGCTCTTTGAGAAATTGCCTCAGCCTTCCACGACCGCTTTCAAATTTTGCAAGCCTGTTTCATAGCTGCTGCCGATCATCGCATCTATCGCATAGCTGATGTAGGTGCTGATGGGCTGTTCCCAGAGCGGAAGCCCTTTGCGGGCGTCGAAGTCGAGCGACCAAACAACGCGGGTTTGCCCTGCTTCAGGCTGTAGCTCGAAGGTCGCATCGGCATTGCCCTCGCTACCAAACTCCAGATGGGTAACGAGGTGAAGAGGCGCATCCAGCTCCATGATTTCTTGGGTTCCCGTTCCAACCTGGGGATCTTCGCTGGTCCAGGCCATAATTTGCCCAATGCCCTTACCCTCAATGCTCATCGACGCATTGGGATCAAGGTTGGCCCAGGGCGACCAATTGTCCCAGGCATGGAAATCGCTGATCTGCGCGAAAACGGCTTCGGGTTCAGCATTAATCAAAATGTCGCGCTGTACATGGTTATGGCTGGGCAACACAAAGCCCAACCCAAAAACCAACACAACCAAGCCAAACAATGTCCCTGCGATCGCCTTCAAACGAGCCATAGTTCCCTCCTGGTCAATGGTTTATCTCACAACAACTTCACCCGATTCTACTCACGACTCCCCGGCGAGTTTCCAAATCTCAACATCCCCTTAATGTGGAACACCAGATACCAATCCTGGCGCTTAAAATGCAGTTAGAAAATTTGCGTGAGTCTCCAATGGGATGGTGAATGCACCGCATCCATCACCCCAGACAAGCAAGAAGAAACGTCGTTTCTCAGGAATAGGGGAATGGATATCGAAGCTTGGCAATTCTTTTGGGTGGGATGTGTGGGGGCGATCGCCCCAGAAATTGTGCGGCTCTATAATCTGCGCTTTCAGCCCAAGTTGCGCTGGTCGTGGGGCTACATTCTATTTTCAATCCCCTTTGTGTTGCTAGGAGGTTTTGTGGCGTGGATCTTGGAACCCAGTAACTACTACGCCGCCTTCTACAGTGGCATCAGCACCCCCGTCCTGGTGACGACGATTGCCAAAAACACCGGACAAGGGATCCCCGCTCCAGACTACGGCGTCGAACAACCCGCTTCACCACCGGATGAGCCGATCTCAAAAGGCGGCAACACAGGCTTCCCGACCGGCGATACAGGCTTTACCGAGCCTGCGCAACCGCGACGGGTCAGTTGGCGCAATTTCTGGAGTGCGCTGTAATTTTGCTGTTTCTATATGGTGGAAGAATTTCGACACCCTGAGCAAAAGCCATTGCCTCCATCTGCTCCAAACGAACCGGATTCAAACTCTAAACTCCAAATTTGCCATGAGTCGCGATGCCCTTGTCGTTGGGATCAACACCTACAACCACCTGCACAGTTTGAATGCCCCTGCTAGCGATGCCGAGGCGATCGCCCAGCGCCTCGAATCCCAAGGCGACTTTCAGGTGAAGCGATTGCCGCAGTACACGGACATGGCTCAAGGCAATGCCCAACGGGTTGCTAGCAACCGTGAGGTATCTCTGGCGCAACTGCGGCAGGCATTAGTTGATTTGTTCAAACCAGGGAGTACGCAAGTGCCGGAAACGGCGCTGCTTTACTTTTCGGGGCATGGGATTCGTGACACGGTCGGTGTGGCGGAGGGCTATCTGGCCACTAGTGATGTGAACCCGCGACAGGAATTTTTTGGGCTGTCTTTGCGGTGGCTACGGCGATTACTAGCGGAGAGCGAAGTGCGACAGCAGGTGATCTGGCTGGACTGTTGCTATAGCGGCGAGATTTTGAATATGGAGGAAGCCTATCCGGGGGAAGGGTGCGATCGCTGTTTCATTGCGGCCTCGCGGGACTTCGAAGTGGCCTATGAGGAGGTGGGCGGTGCCCGGAGTGTGATGACGGCAGCATTGCTGGAGGGATTGCAACCGGGACGGTATGGCGATCGCCCCATCAACAACACGCTGCTGACGGACTATATCAACGAAGCCCTCAAAGGCACAAACCAGCGCTCTGTCTGCTACAACTCCGGGTCGCCCATTCTGCTGACTTCACCTTGGATTGCTCAAACCTCTGCTGGTCCGACTGGGGAATTGACGGGCGACTGCCCCTACAAAGGACTTAGCTTTTTTGATTGCAATGACCATGACCCGCAGTATTTCTTTGGGCGGCAGAGTTTGGTGGATAAGCTGATCGATGAGGTAAGGCAGAGCAACTTTTTGGCGATCGTGGGGGCGTCCGGCAGTGGCAAATCTTCGGTGTTACGGGCAGGGGTGCTGCACCAACTGAAGCTGGGACAACGGTTGCGGGGTAGCGAGGCGTGGGACATCCGGCTGTTGCTGCCGGAGGAGCACCCGCTGCAAAATCTAGCACAGGTGTTTGTGGATGACAGCGCTATCCGCACCGACCTGGATCGGCAGGATCAATTGCAAAAAGCCGAACGCATGATTACCGATGGTGCGGAGGGCTTGCGCCGTTGGGTGCAAGCATCGGAGACGCCTCGCCTGGTGTTGGTGATCGACCAGTTTGAAGAAGTCTTCACCCTCTGTCAGCAGCCCGCCGAACGAGAACAGTTCTTCGCAATTTTGATGGAAGCACTGGCGGCGTTGCCCAACCAGCTTTGCTTGGTGATGGCCATGCGAGCCGACTTTGTGGGCAAATGCTTTGAGCAAGCCTACAGTGGTTTGGCCGCACAGGTGCAAGCCCATCTGGTGCCCGTCATCCTGATGACCCACGACGAACTCACTGAGGCCATCTGCGAACCCGCCCGCCGCGCCCAGCTCACCCTGGAATCGGAACTGGTGCAGGCACTCTTGCACGACGTGGAACGTGCCCCCGGCAACCTGCCCCTGCTGCAATACACCTTGACGGAACTGTGGAGACAGCGCCAGGACAACACCCTACAACTCACCACCTATACCCGCCTGGGCGGCGTCACCGGAACCCTGGAACAACGCGCCGATGAGGTCTATGCCAGCCTCAATCCCGAGCAGCAAGCCACCGCCCGCCACATCTTTATCAACCTGACCCAGCTAGGCGAAGGCACCGAAGACACCCGCCGCCGCTGCCTCCAAAGCAGCATGGTAAATCCCCAACACCCCGCCCCCCGGGTTGCGGTAGTTGTAAAACGCCTCGCGGACGAAAACCTGGTGGTGACCAATGAGCTGGTGAGCAAAGCTAGCGGAGAACATCAAGCCGTGGTCGATGTCGCGCACGAAGCCCTGATTCGCCACTGGAAGCAGTTGCGTCGATGGTTGGATGAAAACCGCGATTTGATTCGTCAACAACGCAAGATTGAAACGGCTGCGGAAGAATGGCGAGCGAAGGGGTGCAAACCAAACTATCTGCTCCAGGGATTTCCTCTCAAAGAAGCCATTCAATTCCAACGCGCTCAGGGAAAAATCTTTCCCCTCTCTAACACTGCTACCCAATTTCTTCAAGTCAGTCACCGTCAGCGCCGCAATACTCAACTCAAAACTGCTAGTTGGCTCATCATTCCTGCTCTCCTCATTGGAGGAATTGTTGAACACAACCTTCGAGAAAGGAGCGTTGCAGAAAATTACGCACGCCTAGATAACGATGGAGGCTACGAAGAAAAGCAAGCTGTTCAGGACTTGGTGAGAGGTTGCTATGCCTCAAACTGGCTACCCAGCTACCTGGCAGGACGTATCTTTGGCAATTGCCGCTCCCTACTCAGAGCACCTCTTGCAAACGCCGACCTCCACTCTGTCGACCTCCATTCCGCTGACCTCTTCGCCGCCGATCTCCGCTCTGCCAACCTCCGCCATGCCGACCTCTTCGCCGCCGACCTCAGCTCTGCCGATCTCCGCTCTGCCGACCTCCGCCATGCCGACTTCCACACCGTCGACCTCCGCACCGCCGACCTCCGCACCGCCAACCTCAGCTACACCAACCTCAGCTCTGTCAACTTCGTCTACGCCGACCTCCGCTCCGCCAACCTCCGCTACGCCTTCCTCAGCTCTGTCGATCTCCGCTACGCTTTCCTTCGCTCCGCCGACCTCCGCTCCACCATATTGTTAGCAACAGATCTACGAGAAGCTCAGAATTTGGATCTTGAGCAATTGTCCGGTGACGATCCACCGCTTCTTTGTAATGTGGCATTGCCTATAGGGTTTGATGAGATTGACCCCAACCGCGATTGTGATAGGCTCTCTCAAGTTTTAACCGAAAGGTATCCGTGGCTAGAGGAAGAAGGCACTCATCGTATCGTTGATGAGGCAATGGAAAGGGAGTGGGATTAGGGCGAAGGCGCAGATCTGCGACTTCTTTTCTTACTGAGCAAGTCCTTGTTGCATGGCACAGAAGGAGTCACAGAAGAAGTCACAGACCTTAGGCAGTGGTATTCGCTCTACACCTGGGCAATGGTAAAACCGCTAGAATTCCACCAGACTTCTGGAAAACCTGGAGCAAATCGATGAAATGGCGCGTAATCCTTGAAACAGATGTGGAGACTGGGGACTGGGCCGTTTGGTGTCCAGAACTGCCGGTTTGTGTTTCTGCTGGGGAAACCGAAGAGGAGGCGTTGGCGACTATTCGAGAAGCCATTTCGCTTTATCTCGAACCTGATCTTGTGTAGCCACGTAGGTTGTACCCATCGATATCGTTGTCATTCCCGCATGCGCGGGAATCCAGAAAGGTTAAATGCTGTACCCGAAAGGCTGTTTACGGCTTCCAGATCTGCGACTTCTTTTTCTATCGAGCAAGTCCCCGTTGCATGGAAAAGAAGAAGTCGCAGATCTTACGCTATGCGCGATCAAGCATCCTCAATCAACTCCCATCGCATACAAACCCGATCGCCCATCGGTAAACCATGCTCTATTTCCGACTGGTAAATCGCTTGCAGATCGGCAGGCAGCTCATCGGGTTCCAGGGCGCGGAAGCCCAGGCGGGTGTAGTAGGGAGCATTCCAGGGAATGGAGCGGAAGGTGGTGAGGGTGAGGGCGGTGTAGCCCTTGCTCTGGGCGTAGTCAGCGACGGCTGCAATCAGGCGGCGACCCAGGCCGCGACGGCTGTGATTGGGATGCACATCTAGCTCCTGGAGATGAAGGCTATTGGCCAGGGAGCAGGCAATGGCAAGTCCCACGGGAGCGTCGGTTGCATCCACCGCCACCCAGGTGAGGTAGTCGGGCTGATGGGGGAACGAGCGTGTCGCATCATCGCCGCCCGCGAGATGGGCATAGGCCGTCTGCCGAAACAACTCAGAGGCTGCCCGCTCAATGGCAGGCAGCAGCGGCAGATCAGCGGGGCGGGCGGGACGGATGCGATAGGGTTCCATCGAGACGATATTGCCCCTACCCCAACCCTTCCACAATCACCGGATGGAAGAAGAACGCCACCCCGACCACCGCATAGGTCGCTAGCAGCAGAATCCCTTCAAACCATTTCGATCACCCATCGTTGCTAATGGAGTTCGCGATAAATACCGCCACCAGCACTGCCACCAGCTCAAACGGGTTGAAATTCAAATCCATCGGTTGTCCAAGATACAGCCCAGCCAACACCAGCACCGGGGCAACGAACAGGGCTACTTGCATCGTCGCGCCCATCGCCACCGACACCGACAAATCCATTTTGTTTTTAACCGCCACACTCACCGCAGCGGCATTCTCGGCGGCGTTGCCGATGATCGGCAACAAAATCACCCCGGTGAAGAGTTCCGTTAATCCCAATTGAGCTGTCGCTTCTTCCAATGTGCCGACCAGCAGTTCCGATTCGATCGCCACAAACACCGTCGCCGTTAGCAACACCGCTATCCACAACACCAGGTTGGGCTTATGTTCGTGCTCTCCCTCGCCTGTTGCCGTTTCCTCTTTTTCTGCGACGCCCGCATCGTAAAGGTAGCGGTGGGTTTTCATGGAAAACAGTAGCGTCGAGGCATAGACCAGAATCAGAATGATGCCGACGAACAACGAAATTTTCTGGAGGGTGGGTTCGCCGATGCCATCGGAAGTGAAGTTAACCGCCGCCGGAAGCAGCATCGCTACCACCGCTAGATTCATGGCTGAGGCATTGGTGCGGGCGACCACCGTGACAAAACTCTGCTCCTTATAGCGCAACCCTCCCAGAAACATGGATAGCCCCATCACCAGCAAAAGGTTACAGACAATCGACCCGGTCAAACTCGCTTTCACCACGCCGATCAATCCCGCCCGCAAGGCCACCAGCGCAATGATCAACTCTGCCGCGTTGCCGAAGGTGGCATTCAACAAGCCGCCCAAGGTGGGGCCGACGACGACAGCGACTTCCTCAGTAGCGGTGCCAATCCAAGCGGCTAGCGGCAATACAGCCAGGCAGGCCAGCGCAAACTGCACCAGGGGATCCCATTCCAGATAATGCGCCGTGATGGATGCGGGAACGAACAACAATAAGACGGCGAAGATGATGTTTTTAGTAGACATGCGAGATTTGGATAAACGGTTCAGCAAAAAGCTTGAGGTTGACCGAGCAAGTTGACCTGGCAAACGGGTGGGCGATCGCCCAGCATCTGCCCAATGCAACACCCAGCGTCTGACATCCGAGCAGGGCGACACCGAGGGCAGGACGCATTCCTTTGCTATTTTGCCCGTAAAGGTTGAAGATGCATGGAAAAATTCGAGACTTTCCTGAATTCGATAGCGCAATTAACGCTGTAGTATCAAATCTGGTTTAAAGACCCAACTATCGTTTGTGCCCAATGCTAAGCGGCGGGCACAAACGATAGTTGGGTTCTACCGTGATTTAGTGGAATTTGATATGACTTGCGTCCGAGAGAGTGCGTGATTGGGGAAGTTGGGTTAGGATCAGTCCCAAACGCTTTACAAAACGACATACTGCACGCATATCTATGGCTGTTATTTACCCCCGCAAATTTAAGAGCGCAATGGGTGCGATGAGCGCCCGCGACGTGCTGACTCAAGTGGTGCGCGATCGCGAGATCCACCACATCACCCTCAACCGCTACCGCTTTAGCGAACAGCGCAGTTGCAAAGACCTCACCGACCTGATCGAGCAACTGGATGGCAAACCTGTCGAACTGGTGCGCGACCTATCTCGCCATGTTTCCGACGAAGCCCGCCATGCCATGTGGCTCACAGACTTGCTGGTGGACATCGGTTCCTCCGTTGGCACACCGCCGGGTTCTTCTTACATCGAAGAATTTGAGCGCCTGCTCGACCGGGAGCAAGCCACCCCAGAACAGGGCGACGACTTCGTCATCTCCTCGATGGCGGCGATCAACGTCACCGAAAAGCGAGGCTGCGAATACTTCTCGGCTCATATCCACGCCCTGAAGCAAGCGCCCCAAACTGAAGAGAACATCAAGATCCGCGAAACCATCGAGCGGATTCTCCCCGAAGAAGCGGGCCACGTCTGCTGGGGCACGCGCTTCCTGGCAAAAATGGCTGAGAAAAGCCCAGAGCACCGGGAAAAGGTGAATCAGGCCAAGGCCAAGTACGCGGCGATCGAACAAGCCGCCTTCGAAAGCGGCATGGATTTTACCGCCGGAGCCGAGTTGCGTCGTGTTAGCAGCCTGCTCGACATTGCCAACACCCTCCCCCTGTGGCAACGTCCCCAATACCTAGCCGAGCGCCTGCCCCAATCCCTGCTGGCTCCCGACCTGCAAATGACCCGCATCGATGTCGCCCAGCGCGCTTGGCAACGAGATCCTCAAGCCTTCATGGAGCGCTTTGTGCCCATGTTCCTCGGCGGTCTGAATCGTCAGCCCGCCGCCCAAGGAGCAGAAAAGAAGGCATAGACCTTACGGATTGAACAGTTTGTAGAGCAGACGTCCGGTTTGGGGGTCTGCTTTTTTCATGAAACACAAGAGCACAAAGACACAAAGGTAGACTGATGGTTTAGGCGATCGCCACAAACCCCTCAACCAAACCCTCGCCACGACCACAATCACCATCACCTCCCATCCCCATCTATCTGTTCATCTGCGTTTCCACCAACCATGCCCCATCGCCCGATCTACCTCGACCACCACGCCACCACCCCCGTTGATGAGCGGGTTTTGGATGCCATGCTGCCGTTTTTCCGGGAACAGTTTGGCAACCCCTCTAGCACCATCCATGCCTACGGGTGGGAAGCGGAAGCAGCGGTGAAGCAAGCACGGGAAACTCTAGCCGCTGCTATCCACGCGGAACCTGAAGAGATCCTCTTCACCAGCGGCGCAACGGAGGCCAATAACCTAGCCATCAAAGGTATGGCTGAAGCCTACTTTTCCAAAGGACGGCACCTGCTCACCGTCGCGACCGAGCACAGCGCCGTGCTTGACCCCTGCGAGTACTTGGAAAAGCTAGGGTTTGAAGTCACCCGCTTGCCCGTACAGTCTGATGGTCTTGTGGATGTGGTGCAACTAGAAAAAGCGATTCGTCCAGACACGATTCTAGTATCGGTGATGGCGGCAAACAACGAGATTGGCGTCATCCAATCGCTGGAGACGATTGGGGACATTTGTCACCAAAAGGGGACGCTGTTTCACACCGATGCTGCCCAGGCGATCGCCAAACTGCCCCTGGATGTCCAGGCCATGCACATCGACCTACTTTCGATGACGGCGCACAAAGTCTACGGCCCCAAGGGCATCGGAGCGCTGTATGTGCGGCGGCGCAATCCACGAGTACAGCTTGCCGCTCAACTCCACGGCGGCGGCCAGGAGCGGGGTCTGCGATCGGGAACGCTGTACGTACCCCAGATTGTTGGTTTTGCCAAAGCCGTTGAGTTGGGCTTAGCAGAAATGGCAGCGGATACTGAACGGATAGGGCAATTGCGCGATCGCCTCTGGCAAATCCTTCAATCCGCTGGCGGCGTACAGCTCAATGGCCACCCCACCCAACGCCTTGCTAACAACCTCAACATCAGCGTCGAAGGGGTAGACGGACAAGCACTCTTGCTCAGCATTCAGTCCGTCGTAGCCGTGTCCTCAGGCTCCGCGTGCAGCTCCACCAAAATTGCGCCTTCCCATGTCCTCAAAGCCCTGGGGCACAGCGACGAGTTAGCCTATGCCTCCCTACGCGTTGGGTTGGGGCGATTCACAACCGCTGAGGAAATCGAGCAGGTCGGGGAAACGGTGAAAGGTGCGATCGCCACACTCCGCAATGCCTAGCTACCGTGTATACAGATCTTGGTTTCTTCCACAAATCCCTAAAAGATCCCCCTAAATCCCTCCTTAAATAAATAAGGGGAAATAAGGGGAAATAAGGGGGACTTTTGAGATGCCTCTCCTTCAATGTGAGCACAGAAGCGGGTTCAACCCAAATTGAGGTAGGAAATCTAAAAACTGCAGTAACCAGATGGTCTCCTTAGATGCCAAGCGGCCTAAAGCTACCAACGCAAAGCACCTTGCGAAAGGAGTCCCTTTTGAAAAAGGGGGTCTAGGGGAACCAGCCTGGCTCCTCCAGTCAGGGGGTTTGGGGGGCGACGCGCCCCCAATCCAGGTTTTGCAATCGAACCCCCAGCCTCCAATCCCAACAAGACAGTTGAGCCATTGGAATGCTAGAACAGCGATCGCATCCCTCACTCCACAACGCCTATGTTCTGCGATCGCTCCACACCTCCACCCAAACACCGCATCCTAAAACGGCTCACCACTACCCTGCTAACAATCCTAACCAGTGGGGCGATCGCCCAAGATGCCACAGCCGACTCCATCTACTACATCGGCAATAGCCTCACCGACACCATTCAATATCAAACCTTTGCTGATATCGTCGAAACCCAACTCAGCGAACCCCAACCCTGGGGGCGACATGTCATTCCCGGTGCGCCACTGGACTGGATTTGGGATCATCCCGACTCCGGCTTTGAAGAATCGCCCTACGGCTACTATCCCCAAGCCCTAGGTGAGTACAGCTGGGATTTCATTAGCCTGCAACCCTTCGATCGCCATATTGACAGCGATCTCGCTGCCATCACCCGCTATGTTGAATTAGCACGGGAGCAAAACCCCGACGTGCAAGTGCTGATTCATGGGCGCTGGCCCCGCCGTGACGGGGACACCGACTATGCTACCCTTTGGGAGCGCAGCTACACCGGGGAATGGGATAACACCTTTGAAACCCGCGACTATCTCGATCGCCTGACCAAAGCACTTCAAGCCGCCGACCTAGACATCCGCGATCCGATTCTCGTGCCCATTGGCGAAGTGATGTATCAGCTCGATCAGCAGATGCAGCAGGGAGACATTGCGGGCTACGACACCGTGTTTGACCTCTACGAAGATGGCATCCATCTCAACGCCGAAGGCCAGTACCTCGCAACCCTGACCTACCTCGCTGTGATGTATGACATGCATCCCGAAACCATTGACGGAGGGGCGATTGCCTCCCTCGACCCGGCCACCAAGCAAGCCTTCGACAACACCATCTGGCGCGTCATCCAACAACAACCCGTTGCCACCCCCGTTACCGCTACCGCACCGGATCTTGCCCCTTCTCCCACATCTCGCACGCCAATTCCCTGGATTGCCCTGGGACTCGTGTTAACGGGTGGACTCGGGGTTGCCTGGTTCAAGTGGCAAAAATCCTAGGCATTAGCCACATCCCAAACGTGCGATCGCCAACACTACTTGCGGCAACTGCGACGCAGAATCGGCTGACCATTCTGAAATACACGAAGTTCCGCAAAACCTTCAGGGAACTGTGCAGACGGCCAGGCATCTTCCACCTGATACACCGTGTTGCTGTTTTCAAACGAGTAAAGCCAGGAATACCCCGTATTCTCACGCATGCCGTTGTACAGGTCGAGATTGCCGTCGCTGCTCCGCGACCGATAGGCAAAGGTTCTGCCTGTATCCTCCAGGGTGATGGTGTACCCGCCGCAAATATAGGTATGCGACCATCTCACTGGCGGGTTGGGATCATTGATCGACTGCACGAAGTCTCCCCGAATCCATCCCTCCGCGCCCGATGCCGGAAAGCGCACATAGTACCAAGTGAAGCCATCATTGCCCCGCGTATCGTTCAGGACTTCGATGCGATCGCCCACCAACCCATAGCTTGGCGACGACGCATTGACCGACGGAGCTGATCGCACATTCACCTGAGAACCTGGCGTATCTCCAACAATCCGAGCCGGGTAAGCCAATGCAGGCACACCTAAACTCACAGCCAGTGACATCGTCGCCGCCATTTGCGTCACTCGCCAAACCAATCGTTTTTTCGCAAACGCGCTACCCAAAGGCTGAAAGTTCATTGTTTTCTCCTCCAACTATGGTGTATCAAAAGCGTGGCACACCCTGAGAGTTCCTTCTGGAACGTCATCATTCAAAAGTCGTTTTGTTGCGTTGCTAGTGGCTTCAGTCGCCATTTCTGGATTTTCGGTAAATTCCCTGAGAAACCTTGGGTTTGTATAATCATTCAGGTATTCCAGAGCGCATAAATACCGGGCGGTTGAAACCGCGGCTAAAAGAACAAAACCCGCCTTCGCGGGTTCCCAATAACTTTTGAGTTGCCTCTAGTCCTCGTTCACTCCGCTAGCCGTGATTTCAATTGCCGGGGACTCCCAAGAAGCAACGCAGGTTTGTTGATTGTGATGTTCTGCTTGCCTGTGAATATAGGTAGCTACAGCATCTATTTTCTGAGGATTAACTGTTAATGCGGCATAGCTTCCCTGCCACTTGAAAAACGAATTTGGTTTGATTTGATGCGTCATACTGTGAGACGAACTACCCTTGATTTGCTTAACAAGGGTGGCGATCGCTACATTCGCAGGAAACCCAACGAGCAAATGTACATGGTCATTGATGCCTCCAATAGAAACAACATGGCATCCCATTTGCCTACACTCATAGGCAATTACGCTGTAGATTTGCTCTTGAACATCTAAATCAATCAGTGGCAATCGATCCCACGTCGCCCAAATCAGATGTGCATACAGCTGCGTAAAGTTACGCCTCATACACCACCTACACCTTCTTCACCCTGAAAGTTCATTGCTGTTTCTTCTAGCTCGCCTAGGGCAATTAGAAACATGCCATCAGTTTTCCCATCCCACTAGAGAAAATTCCTGCTTCCTCACAGCATTCTCGCTCCAGTCCGTAGCGATATTTTTTGTAATCATGAGTTGTCCCAGTCCGCGTAGGCGGACTTTGCTCAATTAGCCGCGATTTCAATCGCCAGGACTTTTTCATTGAGCCAGAGCTTAAAGGATCTGCACAATTGTAGACTCTTCCATGAATCTCAAGCTATCCTTCAGTACCAGGCGGTTGAAACCACGGCTATCAGAACAAAACCCGCCTTCGCGGGTTCCCATAATCATGAGTTACTTCCAGTCCGCGCAGGCGGACTTCGCTCGACTAGCCGCGATTTCAATCGCCTAGGCTGAATCACAGATGATCGATCGCCCAGCTCTTAAATAAACTAGGCTTAAAGCTATCGGTCACAATCAAACCAGACTGCGCTGCCTCATTTCTTTGCTTATGGTTCCGGCTCGTCGGCTTTATCAACTTTTGCTTTTGGGAACGGCGATCGCCCTGGCCGTTGCCTTGTTTGACTGGCAGAACACTGCCTTGCTGCAAGGGGTAGTGTTTTTGACCCTTTTGTATGACGGGGCATTGGTGGGGTTGGCGTTGGTGGATGCAACACGGGGGCGATCGCAGCGAGTGTGGGTGCGCCGCGAGGTGGCGCGGAAGCTTTCCATTGGGCGGCAAAACCTGGTGCGCTTGACCCTGACGGCTGGAACAGCGGGACAGGCGGCGGGAGGGCGTCCGATTCGGGTGCAGATCCGCGACCAGTATCCAGCGGCGTTTAAGGCCGAGCCGCCGATGCTGAAGCTGGAACTACCCCCTGTGGCAGAAGAGAGCATCACCTACACCGTGTTTCCGCCAGAGCGGGGGCAGTTTGAGTTTGGGGATGTGTTTGTGCGGCAGTTGGGGCCGTGGGGGTTGGCGTGGCAGGGCTGGCGTAGTCCCCAAAAGGCGACCGTGGCCGTCTATCCCGACTTGATGGGGTTGCAGGAGTTGTCTATTCGCCTTGCCATTCAGACCACGGGCAACATCCGCAAGGCGCGTCGTGCCGGGATGGGCACGGAGTTCACTGAACTGCGGGAGTATTACACCGGAGACGACCCGCGCCTAATTGACTGGAAAGCAACAGCACGACGGAGTCGGCTACTGGTGCGGGTGCTGGAGCCCGAGCAAGAACAGACGGTGATTGTGCTGTTGGATCGGGGACGGTTGATGACGGCGCAGGTGGAGGGCATTACCCGCTTCAACTGGGGGATGAATGCCACCCTCTCGTTGGCATTGGCAGGGCTGAATCGGGGCGATCGCGTCGGAATTGGCGTGTTCGATCGCGATATGCAGCTCTGGGTGCCACCGGAGCGGGGGCAAACCCACCTTACCAAGCTGATCGAGCGCCTCACACCCCTACAACCCGCCATGTTGGAGCCGGACTACCTCAAAGCCGTGACCGTGGCCACCAACCAGCAACATCGTCGGGCACTGGTAGTTATGCTCACCGATGTGGTGGATGAAACCGCCTCCGCCGAACTGCTGGCCGCCCTGCAGCGGCTGCGCCCACGCTATCTGCCCTTCTGCGTCACCCTGCGCGATCCTCAAGTGGATGCGATCGCCCACACCCCGACGGAACCCGACATTTCTGCCGCCTACACTCGCGCGGTCGGCCTCGACCTGCTGGCTCAACGCCAAGTGGCACTGGCAAAGCTGAAGCAACGGGGGGTACTCGTACTGGATGCCCCCGCAAATCAAATTACGGATCAGTTAGTGGAGCGCTACCTCCGAGTGAAAGCCCGGAATTTGTTGTAGGTATTCTCCCCAGCCGTCATTCCCGCCTATGCGGGAATCCAAACAGACTGGATGCTTTGGGCGATCGGTGCTGGATGGATGCCCATTTTCATGGGCATGACGGACTCCGATTATTCTAGCCAGCCCTTCAATTGCGATAGATTGATGCGCTTTACGATTCTTCTTCGGACTCCAGCAAAGGCATGGGAGCATACTCGGTGGCGCGTTCGGTGGGAAGGCGTTTTAGCAGATCGAATTGCACCAATTTGTCGAGGCTGGGGAGGATTTCGCTGAAGGTCTCGACGCGCAGCCGTTCCAGTTCTTCGAGGGTGATGGAGGCGTCAGAGAGGACGCCTTTCTCCAGCACCATATCGAGCAAGTAGTAGTCTTGGGGAGTGAGGCCGGGTTGCCCCCGCAGTTCGTTGCGGGCATGGTCGAGACCGACTTGTAGCACCGCCTCGGTAATTTTGGGTTCTTGTAATTCAGCCGCTTTGAGCAGCACATAGCTGGCCATGCGGTTGAGCCAACGGGGAACCCCATCGGCCACACGGCATAGTTGACGCGCCGTTTCTGGGGTGAAGGGGTGGACGGCGTTGAGGTCATCGGGATTGTCGGCATCGGCAGGGCGGCGACGGGCGCTGGCGAGGTAATTGACCAGCATTTGATAGCTGGTGTCTTCGTCTAGGGGT